>CAMOZY010000060.1 GCA_946631295.1 uncultured Lachnospiraceae bacterium | reverse complement strand
TCTTATTTCGGACTTGACTGTAAGGTATACATGGTTAAGGTTTCCTATGAGCAGAAGCCTTTCCGCCGTGAAGTAATGCGTACATACGGAGCATCCGTTGTTCCTTCACCTTCAGAGACCACCGAAGTCGGCAAGAAGATCCTTGCAGAGCACCCCGGAACAACCGGAAGCCTTGGATGTGCTATCTCCGAAGCAGTTGAAGTAGCAACCAAGAATCCCGGATACAGATATGTTCTCGGAAGCGTTCTTAACCAGGTACTGCTCCATCAGTCAGTCATCGGTCTTGAGACCAAGGCTGCACTCGATAAGTACGGCATCAAGCCCGACATCATAATCGGATGTGCAGGCGGCGGATCCAACCTCGGAGGACTCATCGCTCCCTTCATGGGTGAGAAGCTCCGTGGAGAGGCAGACTACCGCATCATCGCTGTAGAGCCCGCATCCTGCCCCAGCTTCACAAGAGGAACCTTTGCATACGACTTCTGCGACACCGGAATGATCTGCCCTCTTGCCAAGATGTACACACTCGGAAGCAGCTTCATCCCTTCACCCAACCATGCAGGCGGCCTGAGATTCCACGGCATGAGCTCAACCCTTTCACAGCTCTACCATGACGGATACATGGAGGCTACCAGTGTAGAGCAGACTTCCGTATTCGAGGCTGCAGAGCAGTTCGCAAGAGTCGAGGGTATCCTTCCCGCTCCCGAAAGCTCACACGCTATCAGAGTAGCAATCAATGAAGCTCTTAAGTGCAAGGAGACCGGCGAGGAAAAGACCATTGTCTTCGGCCTTACCGGAACAGGATATTTCGATCTCGTGGCATACCAGAAGTACAACGATGGTGAGATGAGCGATTACATTCCTACTGATGAAGAAATTGCAGCTTCTATTGCAAAACTCCCCAAGGTACCCGAGGCTTAAGCCATAATCTGAATTAAATTATTCATCTTAAATATTTCAAAAATAAAAAAGACGGTTCCTGTGTTTATTATTCAAATACAGGAACCGTCTTTTTTTCCTTTTTTCCAAGCTGTTTTCTTAACAGCAACCCGGTGAACCCTGAAAAGTCCCACGTTTACTTATTTAAAAACCCGTCGATGGCCTTAGCCAGCTGATCCGCACAGGAAGTACCCCTTGCTCCGCACTGGTTTCCCCTGAGGATATCTGCGATCTCTTTTACGTCTTTGCCCTCTACAAGTCTTCCTATTGCCTTGAGGTTACCGTTACAGCCTCCGATATAAGCCAGATTTCTGATCTTACCGTCCTCTACGTCAAAGTCTATCTGCTTGGAGCAGACTCCGCTCGGCGTATATGTTACATGTTCCATTTTAGTCCTCCTTTACGTTTAAACCCGTGACAGGCCATTACATATCTGAAAAAAGCGGGTGACCAGAGGCCACCCGCCAATCAATCCTTTTAACCGATCATCCCTGAAGCTTTGCGATGATACCGGGAAGTTCTGCATCGACCTTATCATTGTCGATCTGACAGGTACCTGCAGCGGCATGTCCGCCTCCGCCGTACTCAAGGCACAGATTTCCGATATTGACGTTTGAACTCTTGTTGATGATGGATCTTCCAATCATGACTGCGGTATTCTGCTTCTTGAAGCCCCATGCAACATGAACTGATACTTCAACTTCAGGATGCATTGCGTAGATCATGAAACGGTTGCCGGCATAAATGGTCTCTTCGTTACGAAGGTCGATCACAACAACCTTGCCTTCGATCCTTGCGATCCTGTTAAGCTGTTGCTTGAAAAGCTCCTGCTGTTCGAAGTAAAGATCTACTCTTTCCTTAACATCGGGAAGCTCCATGATCTTGTCAATGGGATGGTCAACACAGTATGTGATGAGTTCCATCATAAGATCGTAGTTGGAAATTCTGAAATTATGGAATCTTCCGAGTCCGGTTCTTGCATCCATAAGGAAATTGAGAAGAACCCATCCCTTGGGATCAAGAATTTCTTCAGCGGTAAAATCGGCACTGTCACCCTTATCGACAGCGGTCATTATCTCCTCGGAAACTCTGGTAAAGGTCTTGGGACCACCATAATAATTATATACTACTCTGGCTGCAGACTTTGCTTCACCTTCAATGATGAACTTCTGCTTCATCTCTTCGGAATGAACTCTCAAAAGCTCACTCTCATGATGGTCAAACGCGAGCTTTACTCTGGGATCAAAGGGGAGGTTTGTAGTGATATCATCACCGGTAATATCAACCTTTCCGTCCTGAACATCCTTAGGATGAACGAATTTGATCTCATCGATCATATCCATTTCCTTCAAAAGCATTGCACAGACAAGTCCGTCAAAATCACTTCTGGTAATAAGTCTTCTGCTCATTTTTCCAACCTTCCTTGAAAAGATTCTAAAGACCTTTTGTCTTTAGGCATATCACTATTCCATTTTATCATCTATTTTGTCTTACGCAACCCCAAATAGAAAGCAAGAAACTTTATGAAATTCTCTTTTCTCAGCCTCTTAAGAAGCCCTGTTCTGTACTCAAGGGCGCGTTTTTCGGGATTCTCGCAGTCCGAGGCCTCTGCATAGAGATAATCTGTCATATCGTCGATAAATACGGCCGTCTCAGGTCCGATTTTTCCTCCGATCCTAACTCCGTACTCGGAAAGCGTCTCTCCCTGAAGGATGTCAAACCCAAGGAGCTTCAGGATATACATATTCTGCCTGCAGATGATACGGTATCTGACCTCTGTTTTCTTTTTTCGGAATAAAATACCGGCTATGACATTACCTATGATATAAAAAAGTATGATAAAGCATATTCCGAAGGTGACGGAAATGACTATCGCACGCACCGGAATGACAGGACCTTCCTCTTCCGGTGAGTCAGTGCGGGGGCCCATATCACCTTCCTCACCTTCCTCTTCCTGTGCCCCGGGATAACCGGATGCGGCACTCTGTCCGAGCGCAGCGGATTCTTCGGTTGTTCTCCAGTAAGAATAAATCCCCATTCCCGGAGTAGGCTCATATGCCACCCATCCTATGCCGTCATAATAAACTTCCGGCCATGCATGAGCCATATATGAGTATACCGTGACATTCCTCTGTCCCTTCGTCTCTGTAAGATATCCCTGAACATATCTTGCGGGAAGCCCCTCAGCCCTTGCAAGGAGGACAAAAGCGGTAGCAAAATACGAACAGTATCCGCGCCTTGAATCAAGAATAAAATAATCAAGCAGGCTTTCGGCATCAGTGACATATTCAGGAAGTTCCCCGGGAGCATTCGTATACTCAAAATGTCTCATCATGTTGCAGAGCCTGTCCATCTTCTCCGTTTCGGAATCCGCCCCGTCATACAGAGCATCCAGATATTCCCTGAGCTCATCTGATATTTCCGGAGCGCCTGAATATATCTCATAAACCCTGCTTCGATGCTCCAGGTAATCATCGTAAGAAAGGCAGGTCGTATCAGGAAGTGACATTTCCGCAAGACACGCATCGTATTCTTCTTTTCCGGGAACCTGAGCTTTTTCGATCAGCTCATTAAATACGGGATTCTGGGTGTTCATCCTGTAAAAAGAAACCCAGTACTCATCCGGAACGCTGCTTCCGTCCCACATGATGTCGCCGCTCTTATAGCTGATTGAAGGATCATATCCATTGTTCCCCACCAGTGATTTGAGCGGAGCAAAAACATATGGAGTTGAGATTCCTGTATATGAGATTCTGAACGAATGTCTTCTTGTATAATCGTCAGGATTATCGGCATTCTCCCGAACCGTGACAAAGAATGCCACCGTATCGAGCAGCTCGTCATAACCCGCAGAATCATCCGTATCGGTCCAGGCACTTCCATCAAATGTATCAAATGTTCTTCCGCCCAGTCTCACACCTGTTACGGCGCTTGAAAGGTCGATCAGCTCCATTACCTCATCGTTTGCATGTTTTACTGTTCCGTGAAGATCACCGTTACTTGAAAAGCCTATAAGGGCTTCCGTGGGATCATAGACGCCATCGGTTGAAAACCGCCTTCCAAAGCGTTCGATCGATTCTGAAACAGACTTGTAGATCCTCTTAAAAAGCGCCCAGTCATAAGGATCATCCGGTGCAGGAATAAGGAGCACGGGTATCATGGCAAGGATCACAAAGGGCATGACAAATACAAGATGCTTCCTGCTGTCGGTATAGCCTTCCCTGATCCATCTTTTCTGGATCTCTTCGATAAGCGTAAGAAGTATAAGCACTAAAACCGCAGCCACAGTCAGCTTTTCAGGCTTTACATCAAGGATCACTGCCGTGATAAGTGCAGCCAGGCTGCCCACAGTTATCAGAAGTCTGAAGATACTAACATGTGCGGTTAATTCACCGACAGCAAATGACGATACCGCTATTATCAGCACAGGGATCCATTCTGTATGCACAGAAAGGAACATATTAACTGCTGCATTTCCCCGCAAAAGAAATCCTGCAATTATCAGAGTGACTGTTATTCCGGAAATAATAAGACGACCTATCCACCCGCTCTTTTTAAACAGTGCCGGTACTCCTGCCAAAAATGCAGTGATCAGGACAATGATAAATCCTGCGCTTTCATATCCGAAAAGCGGCATAAAAACAGACAGAAGTCCTGCGGATATTACTGCTATGTATATCATTTCATAAAGTAGTCCGATCATCCGAGCACCTCACTTATCCGGTCCTCATAACCGATTACTTTACAACCCATGTGTCCGTCTGTATTTTCCCTGAGGGTATCCTTCCTGTCCGTAACAAGGTAAAGACACTGACTTACGGAGCAGCTGCTCATCCTTTCGGAAAAAAGCCTGGCAGCATCACTCCACTCATGAAGTATATAGATAACAGATGAACATTCCGAGGCGGTTTCATCCTGCTCACAGGCCCTGAATAATTCCTTTTGAGAATTACTCTTTCTGAATGAAAAACCTGCCATCGCATTATAAAAATCTTCAAATCCCTCGGTACCGTTTACGTTCATCCGAACGTATTTTTCATTATATGTGCAGACGCTGACCGGAATGTGGTGCCCTGCAAGAAAGTAACTTAAGGCAAGAACTGTTTCAAGGATCTTATTTTCGAGCGGAAGATGATCTTCAGGCTTTTCGGAATACCTGCATGAATCCATGATTATCCTGAGAGCGGGAATATCCTCTCCCGTAAAAGTCTTCATCTGAGGCTTTCCTGTCCTTGCGGCAGCCTTCCAGTTTATGAACCTGATGTCATCACCCGGGAGATATTCACGTACAGGGATATCCGGTATTTTTCTGTCACGATGATCCGAGGCGGAAGGATCAATCACCATCTCCGGACTGACAGAATCGGGAAGCATCTCGAGGCGTGGAAGAACTATGGCCTTAAGTGTTTCCCTGTTTTTGAATGTTATTGAAAAAAGACGCAGATAATCCGTTACGGTAACGCTCTTTATGCCGACATCATATTCTCCCCTGTAACGGCATATAAGAATGGTCTCACGGCTGACACCCGTATGCGGCATCAGTTCGTATTCTTCATCATATAATTCCGTAATATTGGAAAAATCCGAAAAGAAATGAGTCTTCACACCCGAATGCGTGAACAGGTCCTCATTCTGAAGAGTGAAATAAAACGGAGTTGCATTCCCCGCAGTAACTGTTCTTGTTTCTATCTTCTGATAGATCTTAAATCTTATGAAAACTATGATCGTATAGATAAATGAGACAAGGGGAACGAAAAGAGTAAAATAGAAAAAGCCATACGAAGCCGGCCCACCGATATTGGATATTATGATAAGAGACAAAATGAAAAGCCCTAAGGCTATAAATCCGTTTCGTTTCATATCACACCATGGGCACCTTCGCCTTCAGAACATTTGCATGAATAACCTGGTCGATATTCTCTCCCGCAATCCTTGCATCATATGAAAGGGATACTCTGTGGTGAAGGGTATTGACCGCAACCGCTTTGATATCATCGGGAGTTACGAATTTCCGATCGTACAGATAAGCCCTGGCTCTTGCAGCCTGGACCATCATTATCATCGCACGGGGACTCACCCCCATTACAAAGCGCTTTTCCGCTCTTGTAAGTCCCACAATATCACCGGCATATTTAAGAACATTATCGGCTATGGTTACCTTCTCCACATCCTCCATGATCTTAAGCAATTCCTCAGAACTGATGACACTCTTTATCTTATCGGCAGTTTTTCCCTCAAGGAATCTGCGTGTCAGGAGTATCTCATTTTCAGGAGTCGGATACCCTATGGAAAGTTTCATCATAAAGCGGTCAAGCTGAGCTTCGGGAAGAGGATATGTTCCGGCAAACTCCACTGGATTCTGTGTTGCAATGATCATAAAGGGAGCGGGAAGATCATAAGTTTTATCATCCACTGTGACTCTGCGCTCTGCCATCGCTTCAAGAAGAGCTGACTGAGTCTTCGGTGACGTTCTGTTGATTTCATCCGCAAGAATGATCTGGTGCATCACCGCACCTTCCCTGTATTCAAACTGTCCCGTCTTCATATTGAGGACTGACACTCCTGTCACATCCGAAGGAAGTGTATCGGGAGTGAACTGTATGCGTCCGAAATCAAGATCTACAGCAGCTGCAAGAGTTTTAACAAGAGTAGTCTTACCGACTCCGGGAACATCCTCTATCAGGACATGTCCTCCTGCAAGAAGACAGATGAGAACATTCTCAACCACCTCTTCATTTCCTATGAAATACTCGTTGATAATTTCTTTCAGCTTATCAGTCATCGCTTTTTCCCATCACATATAATACAGGCACGAATCATCCATTTCGGAAACCGATGCGAAACCGGTAAAGCTCATGATGTAGCGAAGTTCATCTCCTACACTCTTAAGGAATTTCTCCACGCCGGGAGCGCCTTCCTTTTCAAGTGAAGGGAGCATCGCCCTTCCGACTGCCGCTGCATCCGCACCAAGTGCGAGCGCTTTATAAACATCAGCTCCGCTTCCTATTCCGCAATCAACTATTATTTTAACATTTTTCCCGGCAAGTGCATCTTTTATTTCGGGAAGGACCATCATTGGGGGAACAGCATAGGGAAGTCTTCCGTGGTGATGGCTGACTATTATCGCCTGTGCACCGATCTCGGCACATTTTAATGCATCGGCTGCACTGAGTACTCCCTTAACGACAAATGGCAGACTGCTCGACTGAACATATGATGCAGGCATATCGAAGGCCTCTCCGAAAAGTTCCGTTTTTATGTCCGCAACAACGGAATCGATAAGCCTTTCTTCGATCAGTATGGAATCCATATATTTTTCATTTATGATATTCGCATCACGAAGTCTTGTATAATCCATTTAACTCATCCTTAAGATATCCCATGTATTTGAAGTAGTCTTCGTCATTAGTCAGGTGTTCAAGGATCACAGGCATGAGTTCCTCCTGTTTATTGAATCATACTGCAAGTATCTCTGCCTTAGCCTTTTCGAGAGCTCCTATCACTCTGTCACACCATTCATCAAATTCCGGATCTTCCTTCTGACACTCTTCGGGATGGGAAAGGACATAATCAAGCGATATCCTTACTCCCTTGCTGAAAGGAATGTTTGTGGTCATCTGAGGTACGATCTTCTTAAGTTTGGAATTATCGAATACCACCGAAACAGCCTTATCTCCGAGGAGCGCTCCCTCAAAATCGAACCCATACTTATCGCCGGCCTGTGAAAGGAATTCCGAGGATACATGTACAGCATTAAGTTCCACTCCAAGCGCATCAGCTATCGTGCGATAGATCTGGTCCCAGGTAAGTATCTCATCACCAGTTATCTGGAATGCTTCACCGATCGCATGTCTGTTACCCATAAGTCCGGTAAATCCGATTGCAAAATCCCTGTTGAATGTAAGTGTCCAGAGTGAACTTCCGTCACCCTGGATTATTACCGGCTTGCCTTCCTGCATACGCTTTATGACCTGCCAGAAGCCGTTCTTTCCGTGTACGCCCAAAGGAATATTTCTCTCATCATAGGTATGGCTTGGACGAACGATGGTAACAGGGAAGCCTTCCTCCCTGTATTTCTTCATCAGAAATTCCTCGCATGCTATCTTGTTTCTGGAATATTCCCAATGAGGGTTGGCAAGAGTCGTGCCCTCCGTAATGATATAGCTTGCGGCAGGCTTATGATATGCCGATGCGGAACTGATATAGATGTACTGGGCGGTTCTTCCATTAAAAAGTCTGTAATCCCTCTCAACCTGTGCAGGAACAAAACCGATAAACTCGCACACTGTATCAAATGTCATATCCCCAAGAGCCTCAAGCACAGCAGCCTCGTCATTGATATCTGCCCTGATAACGTGAACTCCGTCAGGAACAACTGCGCTTCTGTTTCCTCTGTTGAGAAGCCATACCTCCCACTGTGGATCTTCAGCAAGTCTTTTTACTATAGCAGTGCTTATCTGTCCTGTTCCGCCGATAAATAATGCTTTCATATTATTATCCTTTCTCAATAGGGGCTGTTCATTGAATGAGCCTTCTCTACAGCCTGTTCAAGTGTCATGTCATAGAAAAGTCCTGCTCCGAAAATCCTTCCTGATTTCTTATCGTCGGCAAATGCTCCAACAACCACACCCGGGATTGCAGATTCGGGAGCATTAGGTGCGTTAGGGCCTCCAAGATCAGTCCTGCACCATCCGGGATCCGTAAGATTGATCATCACATCGGTACCCTGAAGTTTGGAACCGATATCGATGGTCACCTTATTAAGGGCTGCTTTCGATGCGGAGTATCCGGCCTGTTCAGGTTCAAGTGCGATCCCGCTTGTTGTATTTATGATCCTTCCGAATCCGTTTTCGATCATCTTGGGCAGGAAATGATAACAGATCATCATTGGAGAAGTTGTGTTGACCAAAAAGCTCTGAGTGTAATCCTCCGCAGGTGTTCCCAGCCACTCGGTCCTGTATGCGATCTGCATTCCCGCATTATTCATGATGATATCAACGCGGACATTTAGGAAATCTATCTCTTCAAGCATCTTTCTTACGCTGTCAAGGTCCGAAAGTTCCGCTTCAACGGGAATGCAGCTGACTCCAAGGGCCTCTATCTCTGCCTTCACCTTATCAGCATGTTCTTTTTTCCTGCTCTGCAGGATGATATTGCATCCACGCTCTGCAAGAAAAAGTGAAACAAGTCTTCCGATTCCCCTTGCACCGCCTGTTACCAGTGCCCATCTGCCATTAACGTCTACCATTTGTACCTCCTTACAGCTGTCTGTTCATTCACGTCTGTGCGGCATAAATATTTGTTTTACAAAAGTTACTGTATCACAGCAAATTCGTAAATAGTCGGGAAAACGAAAACAAGACAAAAAAAGAGGGATAATTCACAAAAAACCACGTATTTTTGAAGAAAAAGGGATTTCATGGTAGTATATTATTTGTATTAATCTATATTTTTTTCAGTTTACTGACGGATCAGATAATAATTCTATAAATGTGAGGTAGCTTATATGCTTGCATTAAGGATATTGTTCGTTGTTCTTGCGGTATTATCACTTGTCTGCACCATCGCGGGTGTACTTGTAAAAAGAAAAAACATAGGTTATATCCTTATGGCTCTTCTGGTAGTAGCCGCAAATATCGTTGCATTTCTTGTCCTCGGAGTTAACAATGCCGAAGAAGCCTCCAGGATCCTCATCCCCTATTACATTATCCACGCATGGGTTCCTGCCGCATTTCTGCTCATGGTCATCATGACGCTTCTTAACAAGCGTACAAGACTCCTGATGATCCCGGTCGCTCTGATGAGTCTGTACCAGAATTACATCATGATGCTTCAGTTAAGAGGCGAACGCATTCTCCAGTTTCAGAAAAGAATATTCCTGCGCACCGGTTTCTGGGTTGCCATTCCGGACTCCAAAAACAGCGGGCTCTTTATGAGCATGCGTTCATACCGGATCTTTCACTTTATCTGTATCACAATATGTCTTTTATTTCTTATACTCTGTATCATCAAGGCCAATAAGGTTTTCCGCTTCAGATACATCGTATTTGAACTGATCGTAGTCGTATATTCAATATTTGAAACCTTAAAATACCATTTTTCTCTTCCTGAATGGCTCCCCATACTTGTCTACAATACAGCGACCATTATCTGTCTTTACTATACCGCAGCTTATGTCAGGAGCAGATTAAAGAACTGGTCACTGGACAGCTTTGCCAACGATATGAGTGACGGTCTTATCCTGTATGATAACCATAATGATCTTATTCATATCAATGACATGATCAGCAATAATCTCGGGGAAAAACTCATCGAAGATTTCAAAGACAGAAAGAAACTGGAAGCTTGGATAGCTGATAACACCGCCTCTGTTGCGGATATGGACAATCTCATAACCTTCAGATCAAATGATCATGAGTCATATTTCAGAGTCACTGTCAAAGAGCTTGGAGATGAAAAGGCTCATTTAGGGACTCTGTTTATCCTTCATGACAACACCAATACAATCACCAGGATCAAAGCCATGGAAGAGGCCAATGCAGAGCTTGAAAGAGCAAGCCGGATGAAATCCGATTTCCTTGCCAACATGAGCCACGAGATCCGCACTCCCATGAACGCAGTCATCGGTATGGCTGAGATTGCGATGCATGAAAAGGATCCTTCCAAGCAGCTTGATTCACTTCTGCAGATCCAGAGTTCAGGCAAAAATCTGCTCAATATCATCAACGATATCCTTGATTATTCCAAGATTGAATCAGGCAAGATGGAGCTGATCGAAGATGATTATGTTCCGTTCAGGGAACTGACCGAGATTGCAAATATCCTCGATACAAGGATCGGAGACAAAAAACTGGAATTCTATCTTCTGGTAGAAGGTGCTCTCCCCCATAAGCTCCATGCCGACGCCATGAGGATCAGACAGGTTCTTATCAATCTGGCCAATAATGCGATCAAATTCACTCATGAAGGTGCTGTCATAGTAAGCGTAAAATGTGAGCCCCTTTCAGATGACAAGATAACCATGTCATATCATGTCGTCGATACAGGTATAGGAATCCGCAAGGAAGATATGGACAAACTCTTTGTCAGCTTCCAGCAGGTAGACTCCAAGCGAAACCGTTCCGTCGAAGGAACCGGCCTCGGCCTTGCCATCTCGCAGAAGCTCGTACAGGCAATGGGAGGAGAAATAGGAGTAAACAGCGAATACGGAAAAGGATCTGATTTCTGGTTCAACATTCCTGTCAAGGTCACTGACAATACCAATGATATGGAGATCAGGGATTCGGAGAAGAAAATTGCTTTCGGAATCAATGAAGATCCTGTGATCATTGAAAACTTTGTAAAAGAAATGGAAAATGTCGGGGTTGAATGCAGCATAAGCAACTCTATCAGCAATTACTCTCCCTCCGACAGAAAAGAATACTTCTTCATCGAAGAACAGTATTACACCTACAGTGTAAAGGAATTCTTTGCTTCACATCCTGATGCGACATGCCTCGTGCTGATTAAACGAGGCTCTGAATTCAAACCTGACAGGCCTAATGTACATGTAATATCCAGGCCATCCACCACAATGAATATGGTCAATATCCTTAATGACCGGTTTAATGAGAACATAAAGGCCGATGAACATAAAGCGTTCCGCGCTGACTTTACCGCGCCTGAAGCAACGGTACTTGTCGTGGATGACAACGATATCAATCTTTCCATAGCAGAAGGACTTATGTCCCCTCTCAAGCTTAAGGTTGACAAAGCAGACGGAGGCCGAAAAGCAATCGAGATGGCTTCTCAAAAAGAATATGACATCATTTTTATGGATCATATGATGCCCGAAATTGACGGTGTCGATGCAACAAAAGCCATCAGAGAAAAGCACTCCAATCCTGTAAAACCCGTTATCATCGCTCTGTCTGCAAATGCCATGGAAGAAGCCAGAAAGCTGTTCATGGAAGCGGGAATGAACGATTTTGTGGCAAAGCCCATAGATGTAAGGATCCTGACTGAAAAGATCAAACAATGGCTGCCTGATGAGAAGATAGTCGAAATAAAAGAAGGTGAACATGGCGCCTGCGCACCTGCTGAAGAAGTTTCCCTTAAGATAGATGAGCTTGATACCGAAACTGCTGTAAGAGCTCTCGGTTCAATCTCCCTTTATGAAAAGATTGCGAAGGAATACTATCTGTGCGGCAGTGAAAAACTGGAAGCGATCCAAAGTGCATACGATTCCGAAGACTGGAAGAACTATACGATCATGGTTCATGCACTTAAGAGCAGTTCAAGGCAGATTGGTGCGATAGAACTCGGAAGCGAAGCTGAAGCAATGGAGAAGGCCGGAAAAGCTGATGATATCACCCTGATCAGATCAGAAACCGGCAGGCTGCTCGATCACTACAGATCCCTTCTGGAAAAAATGTCCGTATACTATCCTGTAGAAGAAGACAATTCTTCAGACAAGCCTGCGATAGATTCCGAAACACTTGAAACAATCCTGGGTGAGATAGAAAGTGCCTGCGATGATCTGGATTTTGATTCACTTGAAGCAAGCATCGGCAGACTTTCGGAATTTTCCTATGAGGAAAATATGAAGGGACTTATTGATAAGCTTGCAAAGGCCGTCAATGATATGGATACGGATGCCTGTCTTGAGATCACAGGCATGATACGAAATGCATGATAATCCCTAAAAATACCTGAGTCTGATCCCGTGAACAGGGGCAGGCTGTAAAGTATACCTGATATATGGTATAATGTATGCACTTATGGAGGACAACATATGAACAAAAAAATAATTTCTTCATTGATGTCCCTCACTCTTGCAGCCACTGTCATAACAGGATGCGGAGCAGGCGTGTCATCAGGAGGCGGCAGCATATCAGAGGCCATTCAGAATGCAAAACCCGTAGCTGATTCACATGGCTATACCTACACAGGAACAGGTCCGATCACCGAAGAAGATGATGTGACACTAACCATACTGGCACAAAATTCAAACTACTCTTTCGTCGATATCTCCAAGGCCCCGATCGTCCTTAAGGTATTCGAAGAAGCGGGGGTCAATCCATCATGGCAGCTTTACGACTATGATAACTATGAGGCTGAAACATCTTCACTGATCATGTCAGGCAAGACCAATGCGGATATCATCAAGATACCCGACCTCGACCCCAACCAGGTATACATTAAGTCAGGACTCTTCGTTCCGCTCGATGAATACTTTGACTACATGCCGAATTTCATCAAATGGCTCTCTGATAATCCTGTAGAAATGGCGGAGCTTACAGCAGAGGACGGACATATTTATTATGTTCCCGGAACCAATGTAGCCGACGATTACCAGCCCTGCCTCATGTACAATACGGTATGGCTTGAAAAGGCAGGAATGGAAGCACCTGAAAATCTTGATGATTTTGTAACGCTCCTCAGATATTTCAGAGATAATGACATGAACGGGAACGGGGATAAGAATGACGAGATTCCCATGAGCATCATGAAGGAATTCCTTCCCTATATGTTCGGTCCCGCGTTCGGACTTGATCTTGTCAGCGGTTTCCAGGCAGACAGTGACGGAAATGTCACCTATGCATATGCGGACAGCGATAATTACAAGAAATACCTTAAGTTCATAAACAGCCTTTATGAAGAGGGACTTCTGGAATCTTCATTTGAATCACTTGACAGAGATATGGTCATAGACCGTATTTCGAAGGACCTTACAGGTGTGGCATTTGATTTCAGCTGGGCTATGTCAATGATGTACTCCAATGTTCTGCCCTACTACGATGGCACAGATGATAAGGCATTCATAGGCGTCGCTCCTCTTTCCGGAGAACATGAAGGATTCTATGTCGGAAGAAATTCACTTGCCGGAATGTACGGTGTCAGCACCTCATCACAGCAGATCGAGATGGCATGCAAGTTCCTCGATTATGCAATGTGTGATCACTGCCAGGACTATTATCAGTGGGGCTTCGAAGGTGAGAGCTACGTAGTCAACTCAGACGGCAGCCGTGAGTATACCGAAAAAGGCAAGGACAATGACTGGCTGCAGAGCTTCGGAATCAATCCGACATTCGTTCTTCCCGCAGCACAGTCCGTTGAAGCAACAGACATTCTGGTCGCACCCTGGCATGCAGAGATCAACAGACAGCTCCGTCAGTATATCAGGGATCCTTGGCCTGATATTTACGCAACAACCAAGGAAAGCGATACGGTCAACCTTTATATCGCAGACATCCAAAATACTGCAGACACATACGCAATAGCGTTCATAAAGGGAGACAAAGATATCGATGCAGACTTCGATGCATATATATCCGAGCTTAATTCCTACAGTCTTGATGAGGTTTTAGAGATCAGACAGGCACAGTATGACAGATACCTGAGCGCATTGAAGTGATCGTGAGTGACCATATTGAAATCTGAATACCACTAAGAATTGTAAACTTAAAGAGCCCTGCCGTGGTGGCAGGGCTCTTACTGTATTACAATTAAAGCATGCTTCAGGTCTGAACTGATTTCAGGTATCATAACGAATCAGGATCGGCTCCTTCAGGAACAAATTCAAGGATCTCATCATCGTTATCATCATCTTCTTCAGACACGCTTTTCTCTCCGTCTTTATCACCGGTGGCACTGAGGATATCGCTTATGATCTTCACTGTCTTCTTATAGAGTTCCATTGCAGGTTCATGCTTTGAACGGATCACTTCTTCATTCTGTTCTTTCGTGGCACTTTCCATGACAGCGGCCAGTTCAGACAATTCCATTGCTCCTATCGTTCTGGCATTACTCTTGAGGGCATGTACAACCACTGAATAATCATTCCAGTTTTCATCCGCATAGAAGCTATTAAGCTTATCTGAACGCTCATTATATTCGTTAATAAAATCGGTAAGGATTATCCTGTAGAACTCTTCCTCCTGCGTGAAAACAAGCGCCTGTTCGGTATCAAATCCCGCCTCGGAAAGCCTGTCCATCATGTCTGAAGATTCTTCATCATCTTCCTGATTTTCCGGAGTAAAGATCATTTCATCCTCCTCATCGTAAACTCCGGAACTGAGCAGAGTTTTATCCTTCGGGAGGTAATGAATCAGCATCTTCTCAAGAAGCTTACCTTCAACAGGCTTGGTAAGATAATCGGTAAAGCCTTCCGCAAGATATCTTTCCTTCGCACCTCTTATGGCATCAGCAGTAAGGCATATGACGGGATTATCGGCATTCTTTCCGGACTTAAGCGCTCTTATCCTTTTAAGTGTTTCCGTTCCGTCCATTCCCGGCATACGCTGATCGAGGAGTATCACATCATATGCATTTTTGTCTGCAAGACTGATGGCCTCTTCACCGCTCCCGGCTGTATCGATCTTAAGTCCCGTTTTCTTGAGCAGGTTTTCTACTACAAGAATGTTCATCCTGGTGTCATCAACAAGAAGAATCCTGGCATCAGGTGCGTGGAAACTTTCGGTATAGCGTTCCTCTTCCTCATCAGGTCTGCCGATCCTGTATTCGCCGACAGGTTCACTGCTTTCTATCTTCTGCCATATCTCGAAGGAGAAAACAGAACCTTCACCGTACTTACTCTTTACATTGAGTCCGCTTCCCATCAGGTCGAGAAGTCTTGTGGTAATGGACATTCCCAGTCCTGTGCCTTCAATGGTACGGTTGCGTACAACATCAAGTCTTTCAAAAGATTCGAAGAGCTTTCCCATGTCGTTTTCCCTGATACCGATTCCGGTATCTGCGACCTCGACATAAAGAAGTACACGTTCTGCTTCTCTTTTGTTTTCTTTTACGGTAAGTGTCACGCTTCCTTCGGGCGTGTATTTGACTGCATTGGTCAGAAGGTTCAGGATACACTGGTTGATACGTGCATCATCACCGTTCAGTTCAGAAGGCAGATTGGGATCCACATTTACTCTGAACTCAAGATGCTTGGCTATCGCTCTTTCCTGTATGGAATTAACAAGATATGTAATAAGAGAACTCAGACTGTACCTGACGGGAACGATCTCCATCTTGCCGTCTTCTATCTTGGAGAAGTCAAGGATACTGTTGATCAGCTGAAGGAGATTTCTTCCCGAATTCCTGATGTTGCCCGCATACTCCCTGATTCCCTCGCTTTCTGCCTCCCTGAGGATCATTTCGTTCATGCCCAGTATCGCATTGATGGGAGCCCTGATCTCATGCGACATATCCGCAAGGAAATTACTCT
>CAMOZY010000059.1 GCA_946631295.1 uncultured Lachnospiraceae bacterium | reverse complement strand
CCGTTTTGATTTAAATCACTGTGTAACGATGCAAGTATAAAAAGAGGTTTTATGCTGAGCGTAGTAGTACCTGTTTATAACCTTGAAAAGTACATAACTGCGACATTGGATTCCATCCTTGCACAGAACATTCCCGATATGGAGATTGTGCTCGTGGATGACATGAGCAAGGATGCCTCTGTTTCGATCATCAGGGAGTATGCCTCATCTCATCCGGATGCACAGATAAGACTCATAGAACCGGGTAAGAAGCTCAAGGCATGCGGAGCAAGGAATCTCGGGATAAGGGAAGCGCGCGGAAGATACATAGCATTTCTTGACGGAGACGATCTCTGGGTGAAGGACAAATTAAATAAGCAACTCGCCTTCATGGAAAAAAGCGGATGCGGTTTTTCTTTTACGGGATATGAATTCGCCGATGAAACGGGAAAGCCTATGGGAAAGAAGGTCCGCGTTCCTGCTAAGATCACCTATCACCAGGCACTTAAGAATACAACGATCTTCACATCGACGGTGATCTTTGATACTGACATCGTAAAAAAAGAAGACATTGTTTTTCCGGACATATTGTCGGAAGATACCGCACTGTGGTTTAAACTGCTCCGTCTCGGTTATAAGGCATGCGGGCTGAATGAGATCATGACGCTTTACCGCCGCACGGCAGGCTCTCTTTCATCTGATAAATCGGATTCCGCACACCGCATCTGGGACCTTTACCGCAAGTCGGAACACCTTCCCGTACTCTACAGTGCATGGTGCTTTCTGTGGTGGGGATTTAATGCAGTTAAGAGAAGGCTGTAGATTAAGCCTGAGGCAGAGCTATCTGTTCTAAATGAGAATGATACATATGCTGCAGCTCTGAATGAGAATGGTACATATGCTCAGTCGCTTAGAAACCATGAAATATGGTATAATTACTTGATTATGTACGAAGAACCGCTGATATCCATCATAATACCCGTATATAACGCCGCAAAGTACCTTGAGCGGTCTCTTGACAGCGTTTCTCTCCAGACCTACAGGAATCTGGAGATAATAGCCGTTGATGACGGTTCGAAGGATGAGAGCCTGAATATTCTGGAGACCTATGCGGCCCAGGATCCAAGATACAGGATCATCCGCAAGGAAAATGGAGGCTCGTCCTCTGCCAGAAATGCGGGACTGAAAGCAGCAACCGGAGATTATGTGGGATTTATGGATGCCGATGATTACATCGAATCCGATATGTATGAAAACCTCCTGGAAGCATTTGAAGAAGATGCTGACGCTGATGTCACCCAGATCCTTTCATGCGAAGAGGATGAAGAAGGCAGGATCATCAAGGCGTTCGGAGAAGGATTTGATACATCTGAAGGATTTTCCGGCAAGGAGTTTTTCAGGACACTGCTTCTTCATACTGGCGACAGTTCCTTTTGTACCAAGCTGTTCAGAAGGGATTTCTTCAAAGGTTTTTCTTTTTCCGAAGGAAGGCTCAATGAGGATTTCGAGCTTCTCGTTAAGATGAGTGAAAAGATGCGCAGCCTGCATGTGTGCAGAAAGCCCGGATATCACATCATCCTCAGGGTGCAGAGCAATACCAGGGGCGATTATAAGCATTCGTTTTATGAGAATGTGATGGAAAATGCAGACCGTATGCTGAGTCTTACGGATGATAAATATCCTGATCTGAAAAAAGAAGCGGTGCATTTTTATCTGATGCAGGCAATGTGGTTTTTGCTCCATATCCCTGCTGATGAGATGAACCGGGATAATGAACTGTATGTACGGGTTATGAAGAAGGTAAAGCAGTTCAGAGGAACCATTTCAAAGGATCCTTACCTTCAGCAAAAGCACAGAAGAAATCTTCTGATACTTGCATATCTTCCGGCAAAAACAATAAAGAAGCTACACGGAGTTTTCAGGAACAGATAATGATACTAAACGAAGAACAATATAAGAAAGCCCAATTCCTCGAGAGCACAAAGAGACTGATCAACCTGCTCCTTGTGCTGGTCTGCATAGGACTCGAGGTTGGAATATTTGCATATCACTGGATCTTCCACTTCCAGTACAGCGTCGTTGAGCCTCTCAGACATTTCTGGTTCAAGGGACATGTGCTCGAAATTTCAATCTATGCGGTCATACTGCTGATGTTTTCCAGCATGTACGGCGGTATCAGACTTGGTTATCTTAAGAATTCCGAGATTGTTTTTTCACAGATGTTCGCAACACTTCTTGCCGAGATACTGATCTACGGTGAGCTTTCACTGATGGCTTTCGAGCTTTTCAGACCTGACTATTTCATCTACATGATCGTTGAACAGCTTGTCGTTGTTGCGGTCTATATCCCTGTTGCAAACAAGATCTACAGACATATTTTCCCTCCGAGAAAGCTTCTGCTCATCTATGGAACGAGGAGTCCTGAAGAGCTTAAGGAAAAGTTCGAGACCAGGAAGGATAAGTACTGGATCACAGACAGTATCTGCACTTCCAAAGGTTATGATGCAGTTGAAAAGAGGATCCGTGAGGATCTTGCGAGCGGAAAGTGCAACGCGGTTGTGATCGGTGATATTACCGTAACCGAGCGCCGCCCGCTCATCAAATACTGCTACGCAAACTCGATCAGATTCTATATGCTTCCCAAGATCAATGACGTTATCCTTCTTGGTGCAGAAGAGCTTCATGTATTTGATTCACCGATCCTGCTCAACAGGGAATATTCGCTGACCGTAGAGCAAAGGGTTATCAAGAGGACGATCGATATAGTATTTTCACTCATACTTATCATCATCACTTCCCCGTTCATGCTTCTTACCGCGATAGCAGTCAAGGTATGTGACGGAGGCCCCATCCTTTATAAGCAGATCAGATGCACAAGAGGTGCAAGGAAGTTTACGATTTATAAATTCAGATCCATGAGGATCGATGCGGAGAAGGACGGTGTTGCAAGACTTGCAAGCAAGGGCGATTCCCGTATCACTCCTGTAGGAAAGTTCATCAGAAAGGTAAGACTCGACGAACTTCCTCAGCTGTTCAATATCCTTAAGGGTGACATGTCCTTTATCGGACCAAGACCCGAGCGTCCCGAGATCATTGAACAGTACATAGAGCTCATGCCTGAGTTTGCATACAGAATGAAGGTTAAGGCAGGACTTGCGGGCTTTGCACAGGTCTACGGAAAATACAATACAACTCCTTATGACAAGCTTAAGCTTGATCTTATCTATATCGAGAAGTATTCGATAATGCTTGATCTTAAACTGATGCTCCTTACTCTTAAGGTTCTCCTGTGGCCCGATTCAACTGAGGGCGTAGAGAAGGATCAGATCACCGCACTTAAGAACGGCAGACAGGAAGACGAGAAATAACTTTAATTTTATGAATATACTATGGCTGTGCAATTTGATAATCCCTCAGGCTGCTGAGGAACTTGGAATACAGGGTATTCCCAAGGAAGGCTGGGTCGAGGGACTTTTATCAGCCATGGCACCTGACCTTGAAGGCAATAAGCTTGCGATCGCTTTTCCTGTGCCTGAAGAGCATGACGGCAAGAAGGGTTCTTTTGCGATAGGAGAGAATGGACCTTCGATTTTCTATTACTGTTTCTATGAAGATACCGTTCATCCCGAGATAAACGATTATACGCTCGTATCAAGGATGAACCGCATTCTTGACGAGTACAGACCTGATGTTATCCATATCTTCGGAACGGAATTCCCTCACGCACTTGCCATGGGCAAGGCTGCATGTGATGATGATTTCCATTTCCATCCCGGAAAAAACAGACTTCTTATAACCTTCCAGGGTGTGTGTGCCGCAATTGCTGCGGATTATATGGCATGCCTTCCGGAAAAAGTCATTTCATCCGTAACATTCCGTGATACCGTCCGCCGTGATTCAATTAAGCAGCAGCAGGAAAAATTCCATGCAAGGGCGCTTAATGAACTGGCCGCTGTCGGATATGCGGGACATATAGGTGGAAGGACTTCTTTTGACAGGAAATGGGCAGAAAGACTGGGCCCGGATGCGGTATATCATTATGCCGGTGAAGTTATGAGACCTGTTTTTTACGAGCCTGTTAAGGAAGATATCAAACGTGACAGGAATGTCATATTTATCACCGGAGCAGATTATCCTCTTAAGGGCTTCCATATACTTCTTAAGTCTCTTAAGGGTATCAACTGGCCTGAACTGAAGATCAGGGTTGCAGGTCAGGATATTGTTTCCAAAAGTAAGATCAAGATTTCCGAATACGGCAAATATCTCGGAGAGCTGATAAAGGAATGCGGACTTGAGGGAAAGGTGGAATTTCTTGGAAGAATTTCTGCTTCTCAGATGAGAGAAGAGTATCTTAAGTGCGGAATGTACATATGTCCGTCAACCATTGAAAACTCTCCTAATTCCATGGTGGAAGCGGCACTTCTCGGAGCACCGGTCATCGCTGCAAGAGTCGGCGGAATTCCCGATGTTCTCGAGGATGGAGAGCAGTGCCTTCTTTATGATTGCAATGCAAGAAAGCCTCTTGATGAGGTTGCATCCAATCTTCGAAAATGTATCGAAGCTGTTCAGGCTGATCCCACAGCGGCAGAGTCAAGGGCGCGTGCTGCACGGAGCAGAGTTTTGTCAGAACATGATCCTAAGACCGTCGCATCCCAGATGCTTGCTATATATAATGAGATGAACTCCTCAGAATAATGAAGATAGTATTTGTTTCAAATTACATCAATCATCATCAGATTCCCTTTTGCGAAGCCATGATCAAAAACGCAAGCTCCGAAGGGGAATTTGTATTTATTCAGACTCAGAAGGTGGAAGAGGAGCGCACCGCGATGGGATGGTCCGATAGTCTTCCTTCGTATGTGATGTGTTCTTTTACGGACGATGAAGCTCATGAAAAGTGTCTGAAGAAGATAATGGATGCTGATGTTGCTCTTATCGGATGGACGACGGACATGTCACTTGTGATGCCACGTCTGAAGGCAGGAGCACTGACATTCAGGATCAGTGAGAGACTCTACAAGAAAAGTACATTGTATGCGATCAATCCAAGAGGGCTTGTCGCAAAATATAAAGAGCATACCGCGTTCAGAAAGGCTCCTGTTTACCTTCTCTGCGCCGGAGCATATACAGCATCCGATTACGGTATCTTTCATGCCTATGGTGACAAGATGCTTAAATGGGGATATTTCCCGGAACTGAAGGACTATGGAAATGATACACCTCTTGATCTTAAAAGTGCTCCGGGTGAGCCTGTGAAGATCCTCTGGGCCGGAAGATTCATTGACTGGAAGCATGCTGATAATGCGCTTAAGGTTGCTGCGGAACTGATTGAGCAGGGGATTCCATTCCATCTGGATATGATAGGAACCGGTGAGATGGAAGATGACCTTAAGCAGATTGCTACGGAAAAGAGACTTATGGATAATGTGACCTTCACAGGACCCATGGCTCCGGACCGCGTTCGCGAATATATGGAAAAGGCTGATATCTTCATCTCGACCAGTGACAGACAGGAAGGATGGGGAGCGGTTATTAATGAAGCCATGAACAGCGGATGCTGCGTAGTTGTCCCTGCTGAAGCGGGCGCAGTTCCTTATCTTATCGAAAACGGAAATAACGGATTTGCATTTAAATCTGATGATACCGATGAACTTATCTCATGCGTGATCCAGGCTTCGAGATATCCCGAGATCAGGAGAGGATGCGGTGAGAAAGCCCTGGATACAATAAGGTATATGTGGAATGCAGAGAATGCTTCTGACAGACTCGTTGAAACCATAAGGATACTTATGAATGACTGGGGAATCGAAGAGGGGAAGAATGGAATTCCCTCAAAGAAACCTGATGCCGTACTTGAAACTCCCTGGAAAACAGGCCCATGCAGCCTTGAAACAGTACGAGATGAGAGCGTAGTAAGGGATAAGGCACTGGAATACACTTAATAAATATACAGGCTTCTTCCCGTTATCTCTTCGTACGCATCGACAATCTCATTAAGCGGTATCGCCCAGTCCCTTTCGGGGGCTATTGAATATGCAAATGCCATTCCTATGAGTCTTCCCTGCTTGTCGAAGACCGCTGATCCGGAGTCGCCTGACTTAAGGGTGACGGACATCTCAGTCTCGGTATGCGGTGCAAAGAAAGGAAAATACTGTTCTCTTTTGATCAGAGTTCCATACGTGTAATGCGATATGGTTCCGTCAGATTCCATCTTCTCAATACCGAGTTCTATCTTCTCGTCATCGAGTGTTTCCCAGTATGTCATATCTATATGGACCGTTGAGATGATATCCTCAAATGAATCCGGAAGATCCTTCAGTGATACTTTTACGACGGCAATGTCATAATCGTCATCGACTCCGATCACCTTGCCTGTTACACAGTCGCCGGTATAGAAGGTAACATCACACTCAGTGTTTGCTTTTACGACGTGCTTATTGGTCACTACATAAATGTTGCTGTCTGAAATCTCGATGATGTATCCCGAGCCTGTTGTGATGCTTCCGTTTTTTTCATTGATCCTGATGTCCGTGACAGTCGGGATAAGGTTTATCATGGTCTGTTCTATGCACCGGTTATTAAGAAGACCTGTGTCATAGACATTGATAGCACCGATGATGACATCTGTACTTCTTGATATTCTTCCGCTTCCGATCAGTTCCTGGATGGTTTCGGGCTCGGCCATGTGTACCCTGATATCCCTGCTTGTTTCGAATCCGCATGAATCGGTAACGCTCAATGTGACGGTTGTGTCGGTTCTTTCATTTATTTCACTCAGATCCTCAGAGATGGTTACCTTATCGGAAAGGTCTCCATCCATTAAGTCTGTCACCCTGACATGGTCCAGGATGTTTTCACCGTAGGCCACATAATAATCATCAGGGCCTTCGATTTCGGGAGGAAGGTCAACTATGTAATAGACCATGCATCCCGAAGAGTTTCCCGATGTATCCCTTGCTATGACCCATGCACAGTATGTTCCGGGAAAAGAACAGTTAAGCGAGCTTTTTTCCATCAGGTCAGTATTGAAAGAAACGGATATGCTCTGATCAGCATCGGTGATGCTCTTTACGAAATCTGCGGGAGCAATCTCTGTTCCCTGAACGAAATACAAGGGTTCATCCTGCGGAGTAATTTCAGGTGCTAATGTATCTACGATCGCAAGCTCATAGTCAAATCTTAACCAGAAATATCTGATGCTCATCGGATAGATTCCTGTATGAGACATATTTACTTCACTGAAATCTGCCCTGGAAAGCATCATCGCAAGTGCGCCGCCGTCAAGATAGTATGATGGATCGGTATCGATATGCTCTCCAAGTTCAAATGCATATGCGCTTCTTGACTGATTTACGTAAAGAAGATTAAAGAGCGTCAGGATTACGGCAGCAATAAATAACACTGCTGCCACGGGCGCCAGCAGTGTTTTGCGAAAGCTCTGTTGTTCTTCAGGTGCGTTTTCTTTCATTTGTTTCAGATATCTCTATTTCAGATATCTCGCGATAGTCTGTGCTACGCGGTACCTTCCGATCTCATTATAGTGAACCAGGTCGGGGAGCAGGTAAATACCTGTTTCCTCCTGGACAAATCCGAAGTCATCAGTCTGCGAAAGGAATTCTGCTCCGTTTTCCATTGCAACTTCGTATGCTGCCACACGGTATTCACTGAGCTGTCCGCTCTCTTCGTTAAGAGGCATATCTCCGTTGTCATACATGGCAATATAACCGGGTGACAGTACCAGTATCCTTGAAGCAGGATAGGCGCTTTTCAGTTCACTTACGATGCGGTTCATGGCATTACGGTAATCTTCAACGGGTATTCCGCTGAAATAATCGTTCAGACCGTATTCTACCACAAATATCGAATCTTCACCCTGCGAATCTGCAAGAGCTGCGGTCGCAAGACCAAAATCCCCGTAACTGTAGTAAGAGGAGAAAGCACTGTCAAATGCGGTTCTGTCAAGATAGCCGGTCAGATGTATGAATGCCATTCCAAGCGGCTCGTTAGGATTGGCGATATTGACCGCACACATTCCGCCCTGTCCGAGATTATAGGTCACAGCTCCCGTCATGTCCCGGAAAAATGAAGAAACCGAGGATTCATCCCTGAAATTTCCGAATATCGAGTCTCCGAGGAACATGACTTTTTTTCCGGTAAGGTCTGCATAAGAGGAGTATACCGAGTCTATTTCGGCGGCTCTTTCGATAACGGAATCCATCACATCGTTAACGTTTTCTTTTGTCAGAAGAAAGCCTGCAGATTCTGAAGCGAGGTTCTCGGCAAGAAGGTGATCATAGATGCCTTCTTTTATCGGAGAATCCGGGCCGCCTGTCCTGATGCAGTCGGAATAAAGCACCCATTCTTCTATAGGATAGTAGAACACCCTGATATTGGAACTTTCGGCAAACTGCCTGACCAGCAGGATATAGGAAAGCCTTGCATCGGTCCTTGCTTCGTACGACAGGCTGTTCCACTTAAATGCACTGTCTTCCGGAAGGATTATGCCGAACCTGCTGTCAGGATGGGCGTTTGCAAGCTCAGTGACGAAGGACAGGTTGTCCTGGAAAAGATTTCTGTTTGAACATGACTGCAGGAATGCGGCATATGGGTCGATTCCGAGCACCACATAGGAAGGAAAAGTCGGGTCTTCGCATTCTCCGAGGGTGAGTGAGACATATTTTTCCATCATGCGGATCGAATGGATGGGCTCCGGTACATTTACAGGGTCGTAACCGAAAAACATGGTAAATACGTTGTCCGTGATGCATGAATCAAACCCGAACGCGATATAATCCTGTCCCGAAAAAGGAGAAACTTCCGGGAAAATGTCACCCTTTGCAGGATGATCTATACCAGCATTTTTGGAAACCGGACCTGAAAGAACGACTTTGTGGTCCCTGATGAATTTCGTCCAGATAAAAAAAGAAAGCACAGCAGCGATAAACACGAAAAAGACCACGATTCCCGTGATCTTAAGCACTTTTTTGAGCTTTTGCCCCCTGCTTTTATTTTCGGGGGATTTTTTGCCCTCTAAAGCCTCTTTTCTTTTGCCTTCGGTGTTATTTTTCATGCTCTGATATGATATAATATACCATATTTTTCTTTTTGGAGCGGAAATGGACAAGATTGCTGTTCTCATCCCATGTTATAACGAGGCACAGACAATTGCAAAGGTCATAGGAGACGTCAGGAAATACCTTCCTGATGCGGTTATCTATGTCTACAACAACAATTCCACCGACGATACCGAGAAGATCGCGACGGAATGCGGTGTTGTTGTCAGAAATGAATACAAGCAGGGCAAGGGAAACGTCATCAGGCGTATGTTCAGGGAGATTGAGGCCCAGTGCTATCTCATGATAGATGGCGACGATACCTATCCTCTTGAGAGTGCTCCGGAGATGGTGAAAATGGTCCTGGAAAAGAATTCCGACATGGTAGTCGGTGACAGGCTTTCATCCACATATTTCACGGAAAATAAGCGTCCCTTCCACAATTTCGGCAACTCCATGATGAGATGGGGCATCAATTCGCTTTTTAAGGCAGATATCCGCGATATCATGACCGGATACCGTGCGATGAGTTATGATTTCGTCAAGACATTTCCTGTTTTCTCCAAGGGATTCGAGATAGAGACCGAGATGACAATCCATGCGGTGAATTATAACCTGCAGGTTGATAATGTCGTGGTCGAATACCGTGACAGGCCAAAAGGGAGCGAAAGCAAGCTCAACACCCTTCCGGACGGTCTTAAGGTTATACGCAA
The DNA here is from genome assembly GCA_946631295.1 of uncultured Lachnospiraceae bacterium. GTDB lineage: Bacteria > Bacillota > Clostridia > Lachnospirales > Lachnospiraceae > AC2028. The sequence continues at coordinate 6,623 of CAMOZY010000059.1, read as the reverse complement.
GATGTTCTCGCTGTACATGAACTACAAGCCCATGAAGTTCTTCGGAATGATTGCTGCCATTCTTATGTTCCTCAGCCTGGTATTCATGGTGCCCATCATCGGAGATTACGCACAGACCGGTCTGGTTCCCAGATTCCCGACTCTGATCACATGCGGATTCGTATTCATGGCAGGGCTCCTTTCGATGTTTACGGGACTTATCCTGAAGGTCGTGGATTCCAAGGACCGCAAGGATTTCGAATACAGACTCATGCGCATTCATGACAGATATATGAGTATCTGCAGAAAGTAAGCATTGGGGATAGTTCGCTGTTCAGATGATTTTCAAAAACAGAGAAACCATTACAGTTTTGTCTGTTTAGTATAAAAAGTAGTTAGAAGGTTATTCCATGGAAAAGATAAGTTACATAATCCCCTGCTATCGCTCGGAAAAGACTCTCCCTTTGGTCATTGATGAGATCACAGCGAAGATGAAGAGTCTTGAGGACAGATATGATTACGATATCTTCCTCGTAAATGATGCATCCCCCGACGGTACTGCCGGAGTGATTAAGGAACTGTGTGAAAAGAACGACCGCATCAGAGGAATCTCTTTTGCCAGGAACTTCGGCCAGCATGCGGCTCTTATGGCAGGCTTCAGATTTTCGGATGGTGACATCTGTGTCGCACTTGATGATGACGGACAGACTCCTGCAGATCAGGTGGACAGACTTCTTGATAAGCTTGAAGAAGGAGTAGATGTAGTCTACGCAAAATACGATCATAAGAAGCATTCCGGTTTCAGAAATTTCGGAAGCAGAGTTAATGATCTTATGCTCCGTATAATGCTTTCTAAGCCAAAGGAACTTTTTATCTCGAGTTATTTTGCCGTAAGGCGCTTTGTCGTAAATGACATGATCAGGTATGAAAATTCATACCCTTATGTTATCGGACTTGTTCTCCGCTCTGCGGGAAAGATCGCTAACGTGGATATCGACCACAGGGAAAGAATGGAGGGAACGAGCGGATATACCCTCAAAAAACTCCTCAATCTCTGGTTCAACGGCTTCACGGCATTTTCAGTAAAGCCTCTCAGGATTGCAACATTCATCGGCGGCGTTTCTGCTGTTGCAGGTCTTTTGTACGGACTCTTTGTCATAATCAGAAGACTTCTCTATCCCGATGCAGGAGTGATGGGATTTGCCGCACTCATGAGCGCAATCGTATTTTTCGGAGGAATGGTCCTCCTTACCCTCGGGCTGATAGGAGAGTACATCGGAAGGATGTATATCAGCATGAACAATTCTCCCCAGTACGTGATTCGTGACAGATGGAATATCGATAAATGAGATCAGAGAAGCTTTCAGAAATGAAGAAGGATAAGTCCCTTATATGCGCTGCGGTGCTGGGGCTGCTTCCTCTTGTATATGTGATCGTCAAGATCATTTTCGATAAGACACCGGTGTCACTTCTTACATGTGAGTGGAATGACGAACTGTTTTACTTTAAGCAGGTTGAATCCATAATCGATTTCGGATATCCAAGAGGCTATTACGGATTCAATGAAAGCCACGCACTTTCTCTAAGCTTTGCCGCATGGAGCCCCGTGCTTGTGTGGCCATGGGTTCTTCTTGGCAAGATATTCGGATGGACACTAAAATCAGTCTATGTATATAACGCGATCATCTATATGATAGCGCTGTTTCTCTTTGGAGTTATGGCAAAGCCTTCGGTTAAGCAGACCATTGCCATTTCCGTATGGTTCTTCGCCTTTTTCCTCAATCTCCGCTATATCTATTCATGCATGCCTGAGGTTATATGCTTTGCTCATCTGATCGTTTTCTGGGGATGCATGCTCGCGTATTTCAAAAAATCAGTGAGATCAGACCGCAAGAACGGATGCAGAAACGGAAACGGATATATTGTTACTGCTATTGTCCTTGGAGTCGTGATGACCTTCATGCGTCCGTATCTGATCCTGTTCCTTGTATTCCCTCTTATGGTTCTTTTCTTTAGCGCAAAGGGTGCAAAAAAGAAACTGATCGTCATGGCTGTTTCTTTTGTTATCATGGGATTTACCGCATTTGTCTACTATCTGCTGAATCATTATCTTTCAGCTGAATACCTGATGCCGTTCTTCTACACTGATTTCATCACCACCTTTTTTACCGACGGTTTTGGCGCAGGAGTACACTATCTCTTCGGAACCCTCTATTACAAGGGAAAAGATTTCATCCAGTTCATGAAGGATGCCTTCTATGTTGACAGGGCTGCGGGCATATTCTTTGACATCTATGTTCTGATGATGATCATACAGACAGTGCAGTGCGTGCTGGAGATCAGGGAGGCTAAGAAGGGTTCAACAAATAAAACTGATGGAAATGCGAATGTTTCTGATAAAGAAAGCGCAAAAAGTGCTGAAGCAGTTAAGGGAATTGAAACAGGTAAAGAAACTGAAAATAAATCAAGTGTAATAAGACTTCTGTCAGGTGGCTTCTGGTGCAGACTCTATATGCTTTTTGCGGATTTTGCATTCCTGATGGCGATACTTCTCATGTATAAGCTCACTGAGGGAAGCAAGCACCTTCTGACATTCATCTGTGCAGGTGTTCTGCTTATGATCATGGAAGAATCTGAGGGTAAGGTTCATCAGATCAGTGAGAAACGTAAAGCCGGGATACGGGGAATTGTGTTCAGCGCATGTATGTGCGTAGCGCTTATATATTTCGGATTGTTCCATGCAATCGGCAATGCTTATGATTTTGGAATCCCGAAACAGACTGAAGAATCCGAGGCAAGATACAGTTACTGGCAGCAGGCGTTTGCAGATGGTATAGAACTTGATTACAGTGATGTTCCTTCTTACAAAAATGCCATCATCTGGGAATTTGCAGATGATGTTAATGGTGAGAGCATCGTGACCGACTGGCAGATGCTCTACGCACTTCCTTCCGGTACGGGAATAAGCTGCTGCTGGGAATACACTGATGATAACTTTGATTCCATTCAGTGCAGATATATCTCGGCACCTTCCGGAGGCGATATCGAAAACCTCTGCATTGAAGCAGGATACAGATGTATCGGACGCGATGACAGATTCTGTGTTTATGCAAGATATTAAAACACCCTATAGAAATAACCGAATATGAGCTTCGTTCATCTACACACGCATACCCAGTATTCGCTCCTTGACGGCTCGAACCGCATCAGGGATTACGTTGCGCGTGTTAAGGAACTCGGGATGAATGCTGCTGCAATAACAGATCACGGCGTAATGTACGGCGTGATCGATTTTTATGATGAATGTATCAGGCAGGGCATCAAGCCCATTATCGGATGCGAAGTCTACGTATCCCCCGGTTCCAGATTCGATAAACAGACCAAGGATGACAGATATTATCATCTGATCCTCCTTGCGGAAAATAATACCGGATATCAGAATCTCTTAAGGCTCGTCAGCCGTGGTTTTACTGAAGGCTTCTATTACAAACCAAGAGTTGATAAGGAACTTCTCAGACAGTTTCATGAAGGTCTTATCGCATCAAGCGCATGCCTCAACGGAGAGGTTGCTTCTCTTATTGTGTCCGGAATGAAGGACAGGGCTCATCAGGCTGCACTTGAGTATAAAGAGATATTCGGTGACGGCAATTTCTTCCTGGAACTTCAGGACCATGGCATTCCCGAACAAAGACTTGTAAACACAGAACTTCTTTCCATTTCGAGAGCATATAAGATCCCGCTCATCTGTACCAATGACTGTCACTATACATATGCATCGGATACCGAGGCACATGACGTCCTCCTTTGCCTTCAGACCGGAAGCAGACTGAATGACGAAGACCGTATGCGCTATAAGCCCGGTGAATTTTATGTGCGCTCCGAAGAAGAGATGCGTGCTCTGTTCAGATATGCTCCCGAGGCACTGGAAAACACCCAGAGGATTGCTGACAGATGTAACGTCACCATTGAATTCGGAGTAACCAGACTTCCCGATTACAAAGTTCCGGAAGGCTATGACAATGAATCCTATCTCAGATTCCTGTGCGAAGAAGGACTTAAGTGGAGATATGGTGAGGGAGTGAATGCTTCATCGGATTCTTCAGATGATCAATCTCAGGATTTAAATGTGATCAGGGATTCTTCGGGCCGTACCCTTCAGGAAAAACTCGACTATGAACTCGGTGTGATCCGCGACATGGGTTATATCGATTATTTCCTTATAGTTTGGGATTTCATTAATTATGCAAGAGAACATGACATAAGTGTCGGACCGGGAAGAGGAAGCGCGGCAGGAAGCCTTGTGTCATATTGCCTTGGTATCACTGAGATAGATCCCGTTAAGTATGATCTTATCTTCGAAAGATTCCTGAATCCTGAACGTGTATCAATGCCCGATATCGATGTTGACTTTGCTCCTGAGAAACGTCAGGAGATGTTTGAATATGTCTCCCACAAGTATGGAGAGAAGAACGTTGTTCAGATAGTTACTTTTGGAACCCTTGCGGCAAGAGGCGTTGTAAGAGATGTTGCAAGAGTTATGGACCTTCCGTATTCTTTTGGCTCGGAACTGTCCAATCTGATACCCAGGGAACTACACATAACGCTTGATGATGCGCTTGAGAGTGTTCCCGAGCTGAAGGCAAAATATGAAACTGACGAAGATGTCAGAAAAGTCATCGACATGTCCAAGAAGCTCGAGGGGCTTCCAAGACATTCTTCAACACATGCCGCAGCGGTTGTAATCTGCCATGATGAAGCGGATAACTATGTCCCTCTTTCTCTTGGAACTGAGGATAATATCCAGTCCCAGTATACAAAGGAGCCTCTTGAAAAGCTTGGACTTCTCAAGATGGATTTCCTCGGCCTCAGGAACCTTACTGTTATAGATGATACGATCAGAGCTGTTGAAGAAAGAACCGGCAGGAAGATAGATTTTCATAAGATACCTTTTGATGATATCAAAGTCCTTAAATCTCTCTGGGATGGTAACACGGACGGAATCTTCCAGCTTGAATCAAGAGGAATGAGACTCTTCATGAGAGCTCTGAAGCCGGAGTCGTTAGACGATGTCATAGCCGGAATCGCTCTTTTCAGGCCCGGACCGATGAAGTCCATAGATGATTACATTCGCGGAAAAGAAGACAAGTCCACGATTCATTTCCTTTGCCCGGAGCTTGAGCCCATACTTGCTCCTACAAACGGATGTATAGTTTACCAGGAACAGGTAATGCAGATCGTGAGGTCCCTCGCCGGTTATTCTATGGGAAGAAGTGATGTAGTGCGTGCAGCCATGAGTAAGAAGAAGGCTTCACTCATGGAGTATGAACGCGATATCTTCATAAACGGAAATGCGAAGGAGATAGAGGAAGCACGCAAAAAGGGAACCCCTGAGGACAAGCTTCCTGCATCTGTTCCGGGATGTATCGCAAACGGTATTCCGAAAAATATTGCAGAAGAGATATATAACAGACTCATGGAATTTGCTGACTACGGTTTCAACAAGGCCCACGCTGTCTGCTATGCATATCTTGCTTATGAAACTGCATATCTGAAGACCTACTATCCTCTGGAATTTATGTCCGCCCTTATGTCTTCCGAAATTGGAAACACAGGTAAGCTATCAGGATACATGATTGCAGCAAGACAGCTTGGTATTAAGATACTTCCGCCCGATGTCAACAAGAGCGGACTGTTTTTTGAGCCGGAAGGCGATGCAATAAGATTTCCATTGACAGCGATTAAGGGCATCGGATACCCCGTCGTTTCTGCCATTGAGGAAATGCGCGAACTTGAGGGCGATTTTACTGATTACAATGATTTCCTAAGACGCGTATCGGGAAGTGCAGTTGGAAAGCGCACGGTTGAAGGCCTCATCAAATCAGGAGCACTCTCGTCCATAGCCCCTAACAGAAAGCAGTGCCTCGAGACATATGAGAGCATCATGGATTCTGTTGCTAATTCCAAGAGAGGACAGATTGAAGGACAGATGTCTCTTTTTGATATGATGTCACAGGCTGGAGAATCCGCTGCAAACTCTCTATCAACCAATGCTTCATCGTCAGATCATTCATCATCGAATCCTTCATCTGGAAAGAATTCTCTCATGGGTGATCTTCCCGATATGCCTGATTACGATAACGAGACCAAGCTCCTTCTGGAAAAAGAAGTACTTGGAATATATGTCAGCGGACATCCTCTCGATGAATATGTTCCTCTGATAAAGAAATACATCACCGCTGATTCGACAGCCTTTGCAAAATCTTCAGATGATGAAGAGGGCGAAAATGCTGAAGCGGCTGCTGATGCAGGAACAGGTGAGAGGAACCTGAAGAACGGCACATTCATAACAGTCTGCGGAATTGCAAAGGATGTAAACCTTAAGACCACAAGAAACGGTGACATGATGGCAACAATGACTCTTGAAGATCTCTCGGGTGACATCAGTGTCGTTGTTTTCCCCAAGACGTTTGAACAGTTCAGATCAGATATCCGTAATGATGAAAAACTCTTCATCCGCGGAAGATATGATGATACCGATGACAGAGGTGCGAAGATCATTGCAGCGGAGATTGCTACCTTTACAATCGTATCTGACCCCGGATTCAAAGGCTTCAAGGGACAGAGGGTATTTAAGCAGGGATATA
>CAMOZY010000058.1 GCA_946631295.1 uncultured Lachnospiraceae bacterium | reverse complement strand
GGCTCAGAACCCTTTCAAGCCCCGTTCCCCATGGCATCGTAAACAGATGGAAGAACTGACCGTTCAAGGGAAGCATCGGAACAAGACATCCAAGATACCTGTCTTCTTCAAACTTACGGATAATGGTTTCGATGCATCCGCTGTCCCTTAAGACCATATCCCACATATCGTAAGAAGCGGTCAGGTTATTGGTAAAGTATTCCTGCGTACGACGTATATTGTCATGCACGAAGCAGAAATACTTTGTATTCAGGACTTCTGCTTTGAAGCCTATCAGCAGCGCACCGAGACCATTTCCCGATGAATTGAGAACTCTGATTTCGAATCTGTTAGGGATTTCCTTAAGCTGCTCCCCGATCAATTCGGCCTTTGCATGAGAATCGGTTCCAATGTAAATAGTTATATATTCCGGAACATCCCTCAGATACTTAATGTATGTCTCATAATAGTAAGGATCATGAAGGTAGGCAAATACAGCGGCACTACTGCCCGAGTCCGTTATTTCTGCTTCTGTTACTGAGTCAGCCCCTGAGATTTTACCTGGTGCAAACTCAGGTTTTAACTCTGACTTAAGTCCCGAATCAATCAGAGTATAGAGTCCAAGGCATTCTATAACCTCGGAAATATCGGCGAATCTGAGCAGATTGTCAAAGATGAGAGTCTCATCGTAATCCGTTTCGTTCTTAATATACTCAAGTGCCTTAGGAACAAATGTCCCGTTATTGAACTCCAGGCTGAGTCTTCTGTCGAAGGAGAAGTTCTTCCTTTTGAAGAAAGGACATCTGTACTTAACGAGCATATCGTAGCAGTCAAACATGTAGTGGGTCTGTGTCACTGCTTCTCTTGCATCGATATCGCTCATATCGACAAAAACTTTCCATTTATAGCCAAGATCTGCGAAATGGTTCGTAAACCTTACTTCGTTCTTACCGACTGCTTCTTCGAATGAAGTGCAGAGAGGAAGGTCTTCCCAGTATTTCCTGAACGCAGGATCAGTAAACATTGCCTTCCTGATATCAAGGAAATAAGTCTGGATATGTGCAGGCCAGTAGCCAAGTTCACAGGTTCCCATGGCATCTACGGACTTGGAATGAGTTGATATCCCCCAGAAATCACAATCCGAGGCATCCATTTTGCCAAACATCTCTTCCAGAGGGAAGATCGGTCCGTAATATGTATCGTTGAAGAGTATGAGTTCATCATACCCTGATAATTCTTCTTCAGTTATAAGATCACATATTGCCCACTGCCATGCAGCGGCGTCAAATCCGATATTGGGCCTTGTATAAACCCTGCCGGAATACGCTTCCAGTTTAGATCTGTCCTTCAGCTTTCCGTTACAGACTATCACGAGATCATCAAGAAACTCATTCATTTTCTCCAAAAGAAACGCAACATATCTGTCCACGATCCCGTCACGGTCGTAGAAGACAAATATACCGAGTCTTTTTTTCGAGTTTCTTTCAATCATCCTTACGCTGGTCTGCTATATACTGCTTCTTGGCATGCAAAAGGCTTTTATAATCTTCTCTTATCTTACGGATACGTTCTAGCTTCCTCTCAAGTTCTGCAATAGTGCCCTTCTGAAGCTCGACCTCTGCCTTCAGCTTTTCTATATCACTTGTCATCAGTATTCCTTTCAGACAGATCTTCTTCCCTCTTTTATCCCGTCGGTAATGTAGTGCAGGTAATATGCCCTGAGGTTATCTTCAAGCTTATCCGCCACATCCGGATTAAGGGCAATATAAACTTTTACGTTGAAATTCTCAGAAGCCACCCTGCCTTCAGTCATTCCCATGGTTATGAAATGCTCCAGGAGCTTTCCTTCATCCATGCCAAGGCTCTGCGCGACATCGGGATTTCTGTCAGCATAAAACGATGCATCAAATACCGGTTTCCAGTAATCCTTATCCAGTGCAAGGAGCCTTTTCGTCTCCTTATCCCAGATGCGTTTCATACCTACGAGAGATTTTGCAGTATTCTGAGCAAGCATCAGATGAGGATCGGACAGGCCTGATCTGTTTGATTCTGCAGCATTCAGTAAATCCTGCAGTTTTTCATTTTCATTACGGTATTTTTCAAGTTCAGTGCTTTGATCAGCAATTTCAGCATTTAAGCGCCTGCATCTTTCCTCAAGTTCTCTGGTCTTTCTTACTTCAGCTTCGTAATTCTTAACAAAGAGCTTTTCCTCCTTATCAGGAGTCTCTGTGTTATGCTCTGTCTGTTGCTTAAGAAGTTCCGTTATTCGATCACTCTGGGCACTTATGATGCGTCTGTATTCTTTTTCCTTTTCCCCGAGGGCTGAGATGGCAGCGCTATAATCACTGCGGAATTTATCAAGCTCGGATGAAAAGCATCTGTCCTTCTCCCTGCTTTCCATCTTAAGCTGTTCAACCTCCTGGGAAAGAGCAAGGATCTTCGGATTCAGGTCTTCATTTATCATGTCAACATGCTTCTGATAAGCATCCCTGTAAATCCTGACATTTTCGTTACTGACGATGAGGTCATTTCTCATCGCAACATTTTCACGGTGACGGGCAAACAGGACATTTTCATAGTCTCTTATAAGGTCCGTCTTATTCTTATCGCCTCGTCTGAACAGCATGGCCTGTATCGAAACGTATGAGCAGTCATAGCTGATATCATGGTAAAAGCCGTTATATGCAAACTGTTCCACCCAGTATGCAGGTTCATGAACGGAAAAGTGGCTTTCCTCATCATACTCAAAAGGAGTAGAAGAAAACAGCACCATGTCCGTGCAGGAACAGATATTGGATATGGCCTTAGGTACATCTTCAGGAGCCAGATGCTCCAAAACCTCTATACAGGTAACAAGGTCATATTTTCCGGTTACGGGATCAAGTAGAGACTGAACCCTGCAATAAGGCTTTATATCAGTTCTGACCTGAGAAATGGCATATTCGGAGATATCTATCCCCTCTGCTTCCACTCCTTCGTCACGAAAGCTTTCTACAAGAAAGCCGATGGCGCAGCCCGCATCAAGAACAGAGTGTGGGGCCAGCTCCTTAGTCACGCGAGCGGCAATCCCACAGAAGAATTCCTCCCAGCCGTTACCTCTTGCGTATTCCTTCCCGCTGTCGGACTTATAATTCCTATAATATTCTTCATCGTATCTGAATTCAGCACCGCTCATCTTGCGCAGGTCCTCTATTTCCACTCATGAGGCAGGAATACAAGTCCTCTTTCAGGAGTATCCATCTCTATCTCAAACTGGGCAATGCCTCCCTTGAATACGATGGTACTGCCATCTGAGTTAGCTATGTGAAGATCAAAATGGTACAGGCCCTTCAGAAGGTTCATCTGAGGGAAGGTGATCTTAAGCTTCCTGTCACCCTGCCATTCCTCACATGCAATGCGGTCGCATGAAGTCGAAACACCGTAGCAGAAAAGAACATCAGCTCTTACAAGATTCAGTTCGATCAGATAATCCTTAACCAGTTCTTCTGCATAGAGTTCGATTTCAAGAGTGACTGATTCGCCAAGGGTAAACAGGCTCTGTGACTCTCCCGACGCGTTGGTGATCACAGCACTCTTAACTATGATCTTATCCTGAACTTCAGGTTCAGGCTGCTGTTCTTCTCCGGTTTCTTCACCGGGAGCATTTACAGATTCATTTTCGGATACACTCTCGGATGAGGCTTCAGTTCCTTCACCGACAGTGCCTGCAGATTCTTCGTTTTTCCTTGCCTGCTCTTCCTCGAGGGCCTGATTGCGAAGGGAACGCATGTAGTTAACATACTCCCTGTTTACAACCTGAGTCTCTCCCTGAGCTCTTACTACACCTTCATGTATCCAGATGCTCCTGTCACAGATGCTCTCAATCTGGTCAGTGGAGTGTGATACAAGAACAATGGTAGTTCCTGATGCCTTGATTTCCATAAGCTTATTGATACACTTAGTCTGGAAATTAAGGTCACCTACAGCAAGGATCTCATCTATAAGAAGGATATCCGCATCAACGTTGATTGCTACGGAAAAAGCAAGTCTCATATACATTCCCGAGGAATATGTCCTGACGGGGTTATCGATAAAGTCCCACAGCTCGGAGAAATCGATTATGTCCTGGATACGCTTGTCTATCTCCTTCTTGGTAAGTCCGAAGGTAGAAGCATTGATATAGATATTCTCTCTTCCGCTCAGATCGGGATGGAAGCCGGCACCGAGTTCAAGAAGGCTGGAAATCCTGCCATTCATCTCGATAGTTCCGGTATCGGGATACATGATCTTGGTGAGCATCTTAAGAGTCGTGCTCTTACCACAGCCGTTCTGACCCATGAGGCCGACTGCTTCGCCTTTTTTTACCTCGAAGCTGACGCCCTTAAGGACCTGATGCTTCTCGTACTTTCGTCTGCTGACATGAAGGGCCTTTTCCTTAAGGCTGTGGCCCTTATCATGGTATATCTTAAAGGTCTTGGTTATATTATTGACTTCAATCGCATTTTCAGGATTTCTCATTACAGCTCCTCCGCAAATTTGCGCTGAAGGCGTGAGAAGAGTATCTCGCCGACCACCAGCACCAGGATTCCCAACAGGGCAGCGCTTATCAGTGTCTTAACGTGCGGAGCTTTTCCGTAATACAGAATATCGCGGTATGCGATCGTTATCGGAGTCATGGGATTAAGATAGAAGAACTTCAGCAGGTTCTCCGGAACCATCTCCACGGGATAGATGATCGGAGTCAGGTACATCCAAGCCATCGATATTATGGATAGAATGTGCTCAAGATCACGGAAATATACTGTAAGTGAGGATGCAAGAAGAACAATCCCCAGTGAAAGGACGAATTCTATGATCATTATCAGCGGAAGGTATAAAAGTGATAATGGGTCGAGCTTAATCCCGCTTACAAATACAACCACGAAGATGATCACAAAACTGAGGAGCATATTGACGAACTGGCTTATAGTAAAGGCCAGAGGAAGAACCTCACGGGGGAAGTAGATCTTCTTGACCATATCCTGCTGGCCCATTACAACCGTAGTTCCCGAGCTCAGACAGGTGCTGAAGAACATCCACGGAACGAGTGCAACAAAAAGGAAGAGGTAGAATTTATCGATGCCCATCCTCATGATCGTAGAAAACACCACTGTGTAGACGCATAACTGAAGAAGGGGATTAAGGAACATCCAGAAAAAGCCCAGTACGGACCCCTTATAGCGGCTCTTTAAATCCCTCTTAACAAGGCTTAAGATCATTTCCCTGTATTGCCAAAGTTCACCAAATAACTTCATTATCCAAGAATCTCCTCGTAGAGCTTATGTATCGCATTAACATGCGATGAAAAATCAAAATCAAAGTTCATATTTAAAATATTACGGTTCATCTCCGTGATCAGCCCGGGCTTTTGAGAGATATCTCTCAGGACTCCCTCAATGGAGTCTGCACTTGGGGTGGTTACGTAACCAATATCATTAACACTCTTTGCATTAAGAAGCAGGTCCTTAGCTCCTACATTTTCAGTCATGATCACGGGAACTCCAAAGCTCAATGCTTCAAGTGCCACAAGTCCGAAGGTTTCCTGCCAGGTACTGGGCACCGCCAGGATATCCATATCAGAAAAGACCCGCTCAAGTTCATCCGGGCGGTATGCATCTCTGTACTCACAGAATTCATAAGGGCTTCTCTCGGAATTACCATAGACTATAAGTCTGATATTCCTTATCCCTTCATCCCACAGCTTAGAAACGCTCTGCCGGAGAAGGTGAAGACCCTTATATGGACTGTCACCACCGAGATATCCGATGCGGATGCAGTCGAAATTAACGGTTCTTTCCCTTCTTCTGTCGCTTACGGACGCGTTGGAATTAAGAATTATCTGTCCGTTTAAAGGACCAAGGAAGCTTTCATAAACCTTCCTTGAGAGGCTGCTGTTGAAATGAAAGGCATCGATCATGCCAAAACAGGTGCGGTAGTAGTTCAGGAGCCTGGCATAATCTGAATCACCGGTTGTACGGCTCTCTGCTTGGTCATCTGTTCTCAGGTTGTTATTATCTGCCAGAGATACCAGTTGTTGTTCATTCTGTAATGCAGCGGCCTGCTCGGGATTGTAGCTCCTTATTGAGTTAAGGCTTTTCTTAAGTGAGCGAGCCTGAGCAAGTCTGGTCAGAAACGCCTGCTGCCTGTATAGTCTGTACAGCGCACTCTGCTCAAGGACCATCCTCTTTTCCGGGAAGGCGTATTTACAGCAGTCTACACAGTGTTTACCGGGGCGTTCGCATATCCGCCCATGATCCACAAGGTCTGTCTTGGGACAAATCCCGAAATAATCATGTGTGGTAAATACACGTGGAATCCCAAGTTCCTTCGCCGCGGACAAAAACGCCGAATGCATGCCCATAAATGTATGTACATGGATCACATCAGGACGGAGCTTTTCAAGAAATTCCCTGTAAACTCTTTTGTCTCCCGGCATGGTAAACCAGTCGATATCCTTTATCCCGTTTGCCATCGGAACCGGCAGGGGATTTATGACATGATATAGAGTGATCCTTTCCAGTTTTCCGTCTGCTTCTATCGAAATCCTGTCTCTTTTGGCGGACTGAGATGAGAGCCTTCCGGGTATCAGAAGGCAAACCTCATCTATCATACTCTGTTTTATCATCAGGTCAAGTGCGTACCTGATCATGCCTCCCGTTCGAACGGGAGGGAGTCCGCTAAGATAATGGAGGATCTTCATCAGGGTTTACTCCGCGTACCATCCGATTCCTTCGTATTTCCAGCCAAGAGCCACAAGGTTGTCTCTCTCTGTCTCACTCATGGTCCAGAAGTGTGATCCGGCCTTGCCTTCGCGCTCAGCGTTGGGGTTAAAGAGTCTGTAGAGCGGCTTGGCATTAGGTGAATCGGAGGAATTCCATGCAACGCCTTCGTATTTCCAGCCAAGGCTTATAAGAAGGTCTCTTTCCCCGGCATCAAGTGTATAGTGGTGGTCTCCGGCATTGGGATTGTAGAGACGGTATACATTGGCACCGGAATTCTTAGGCGCTATCCAGCCATTTCCTTCAAATACCCAGCCGGCATTAACAAGGTCATCTCTTTCAGTCGTGCTGCCTGTCCAGAAGTGCTCACCGCTGTTGGGGTTATAGAGACGATAAAGAAGGAAGGTTTCTCTTACGGTTGTATTGTTGGAGTTGTTGTCTGAGTTGTTATTATTGTCGGTATTGTTATTACTGTCATTGTTGTCGGAATTATTGTTGGTTTCGTTGTTGTTGGTATTATTATTGTCTGTCGTAGTATTGTTGTCGTCTGTCGTGTTGTTATCGTCGGTTGTGTTGTTATCGTCGGTTGTTGTTTCACCAAGACTCAGTGAATACAGATAAATCGTATTAGAAGAGTCTCCTGTCCTGTTGCCGACCCAGTAAACAACTCCGTTATTGGAAATTGGCATCTCGCAAGGATTAAGTCTTGCATTCTCATCAAACAGGGTAGAATCCTGGAGCACATTGCCGTTTTGATCAAGGATTATGTAGTAAACTCCCCTGCATGCGATATTGCTATTGAAATACCTGGTACTGGCTGCTGCCTTAAGTTCATAGAGAACAGCAATCTTGTCATTACCTATTGCAGCAATCTGAACATTGGATACAGCACCATCGTCTCCCATTGCGGTAAGCCACTTGACGCCATAGTTGGTCACTTCAGTTCTTCCGTTAGGGCCTGCAAGTCCGCTTCTTTCACCGGAGGTAACATAGGCATCGGGAGAGCTCATATCAGTAAAGGGATTAAAGATCTGTATGAAGATATCCTCCGGTTCCGATGTTGCTGCCGAACTCAGAGATCTTACTGACTGGGCTGCAAAAGCAACATTTCCGTTAGAAAGAGCTACAAGTCCTCCCATGTGGGAAAAGTTCTCATTTACTATGGTCATGTTGTATGCATCAAGTGCACCGTCTTCCACCCAGAAATCAAAAATATTGCAGTTCCTTAGCGACTTAAACTGATTTTCCGAAAATTTTACGCTATATATCGCATAAGCTCTGTCATAACAGTCACCCTCGCTTACATAGACAAAACCTTCACCGACCGGAACAACTCTCTGCGCAAAGGAATGAGATTCATATATTCTTCCCGAATTCACTTTTGTCAGATCATTGATATTTATCGTCAGTACTGAATTGCTCTGATGGCCGCTATACATTTTTCTGGCATAATTAACGGTAAGAAGATTCCCTGAAATAGCAGCATCACAACATCCGGCGTTAAAAGGAATCTTGGTATAATAACTTTCCATAGCCCAAACGCTGGAGCTTCCATTATCTCCGACAGTTCCGAGGAGATTACCGTTTGCGTCATACTTGGATATAAAGATAGTTTCTACGCTTGTATCATCCGTTGTGTTTTCCTGTCCTGTAACCAGGTAGTAATTACCATTACTGTCACAGATCACGGTTCCGAATATAGGATGCTGCTTGGCAAGTGTCACCGTTCCCGTGACTGTGCTTCCGTTGGTCTTATATATGGTAACCCCTGAGTCTGAATCGACTGCAAAATAGAGATTTCCATCTGGGCCGTTAAACTGGGCGACGTTGGTAACCCCATCCCAGTTATGATAGAGGCCCTTTGCGGTTATCTTAACAGCTACTGAGGTAGGATCTGACGAAACCGTAGCAGCACTTACACTGCTTCCAAAAATCAGGGCAGTCGCCATGATAATCGAAAGTGCTCCGCAAATTTTTCCCGATAATTTACCTGATATTTTCCCGATATGCATTTAAATACCCTCCTTTATCAGATCTGTTTCTTCTTTAAATCAGCTCTGTTCTTTATCAGTTCTGATCCGTATTTTCAGGCTTTTCAGCCTTGCCATTAATTATCTTACAACCTGTTTCGACATCGATAGATTCCGCAGGATTCTCCCTATTCTGAAGTCTTATGATCAGTCGGTAGGTTTTATCCTTATCGATCTTATTCTCAAGAATAAGGCATCTGAAGCCGGTGTTGTAGAGGAAATGTTTTAGCGGATAGTAGGATGCAACATCCACTCTTTCCAGTATCTGCCTCTTGCAGGAAATGACATCTCCGTCATCAGATACAAGCAGTACATTAAGGTCGAATCTATAATGATCCTCACGGTCAGCAAAGGCAAAGCCCTTGATCAGATATCCGCCTTCGTATTCCTCAAAATCATCCATGTACCATATGACTTCATGATTCCTGTCTTCAGTCACTATGGCTGCCGAGGTGTATTTTTCGGGAAGTGCCTTACAGTCGGTATACTGGAGCTTTTCTTCCATGTATCTTTCCACCGGAATCTGCTCGCCGCACCAGCATACGAGTCTGCGTCCGTCAGGCATAAGTGTCATAACACCGAGTCTGTATGGCATGATATCTGCTCTTGTATCCTGCTTTCTGATCCTGATCTCAAAGCCTGTATAACGTGCATCGCTCCATTCAGGATGAGCTTCCTCTATATCTCCTCTTTCCCTGCAGAGAGCGTTGATTCCCTTTACACTGCCAAAGGGATCTTCAAGAAGGACGTATCTTGTAAGGCTTCTGTAATCATTTACGCCGTCTATATAGCACCAGCCGTAGGCAAAGATCACATCGCCCATGATCACCTGATCGAAGAATGCCATACTGCCGGCTTCGGCTCTTTCAAAGGATACTTCCTCAATATCATCGAAATACTCCTTAAGCTGAAGCTGCACGCCGTACTCGGTGATATTCGGATTGAGGAAAGGATCTCTTCCCTTAAGGTCCGGGTGCTTGGTAAACAGAGCGTCAAGTTCTCTTCCGAGTCTGAGGAGTTTCTCGCCTTCAACCTGATCAGTACCGCGGCTGAGTGACTCGTGGTGATAGAGTATGACATCATTTCTAAGGACGTTGTAGTATCCGGCCTCATAGAGCTTAAAGCACAGATCAACGTCATTGAAGGCAATGGGGAACGACTCGTCAAAGCCGCCTACACTGTCGAATTTCTTCTTTTCCAGAAGGAGGCAGGCACCGGTTACGGCGATGCAGTCGTAATCGATCCTGTTCATTCCGAAATAGTGAGTGGCATCATCGCGGTCGCCTGCGACCATATGCATTGGGCCCTTTTCGGTATTGATAACGCCTTCATGCTGGAGCATCGTGGTATATGGATAATAAAGCTTAGCTCCGACAGCTCCTGTATCAGGGCGCATTGCCTGACCAAGCATCCTTGAAAGCCACTGAGGCCTGAATGCTTCTATATCGTCGTTCAAAAACAGGATGTAGTCTCCATTTGCAGCGCGTGCTCCGGTATTGCACATCTTGGAGAAATTAAAGTCATCGGGATCATAGATGTAAGTACCGTTCACAGATGCAAGGCACTTTTCGTAAAGAAGCCTGTTTTCAGCAGAACTTCCGTTATCAACGACTATGATCTCGTAATTTTTGTAATCCGTATAATCTCTGATTGAGTCGGTGCACTGTTTAACGAGACCGGGATGGTCCTTGGAAGGGATAACGATGCTTACCAGAGGATTTCCGACAGGTTCGTATACGGTGCGGTACTGGGAGGACTCTGTCTCGAGTTCCATATATCCGCTGATACCGCGTCTCTTAAGTGCGGCTTCCTTGGCTCTTCCCGCTGCCTCTGCAGCATAATTCTTGGAGCCGATGGCATATGCAACGGACTCCTTTCTTTCACGCCAATGATAGAGGATATCGGGGATGTGCCCGACCTTCTTATTATCCGAAAGCTCAAGGAATCTTAATGTGAAATCGTAATCCTGGCTTCCGTTGAACTCACTGCGAAGGCCGCCTGTCTTCTTTACAAGAGAGGTCCTGTAAACAGAGAGATGGTTCGTATAGTTCATGCTCATATACAGGTTCGGAGACCAGTCGGGCTTGAAGAATGGCATGTGCTTAACGGTGCCATCCTCAGTGATCTTGTCCTCATCGCTGTAAATGAAATCAAGCTCAGGATCTTCATTGAGCTTCTTAGCAAAGGAGTAAAGAGCCCATTCATCGAGCATGTCATCGCAGTCGGAGAAAACGATGAAATCTCCGGTTGCTTCATTTATTCCGGTATTGGTGGATTCTGAAATATGGCCGTTCTTTTCCCTGTAGATTATCTTAACCTTAGGTCTGCCCTCATAGGTCTTAAGAGTTTCACGGACATTGGGCCATGTGGAACAGTCATCCACGAGGATGAGTTCATAATTATCGTAAGTCTGGTTAAGAACGGAATCTATGCATTCACAGAGCTGTTCAGAGACAACGTTATAAACAGGAACGACAACGGAAAAGGATGGTCTGTACTTAAGTTCTGCAGGACGCTCCTTACTTCTGAGCATATCCCTGTGTCTGAGCCATCTTGCGTAATTTCTTATCACCGCAGTATCTTCGAGGTGAACATCCTTTTCCACGACTGGGAATTCCTTATGGTGGATCTTCGCAGCAAGTTCCCTTGTCTCATAAGGAATGTCCTCTCTTGCAAGAAGACCGTCTATCCAGTAGATCTCATACTTCGGATTTTTTTCAAGCTGCTCGTATGTTACAGATGCGATCTTTAAGGTCTGACCCTTTCTTCTTGCGAAGCTGTCGACACTCTCAACATCACCTATTGTTACTGCCTCTTCCTGAGTAGGATGCTCGAGAAGTCTTCTGAAGGGGCCGACGGACATCTGAGGTGCGATATCTACGGCGTATTTTGCGGCAAAGCCGCCGTCTGCCTTAATGAAGTCGCTTATTCCCTTAAGTATGTCAGCTTTCCTTGTATCTTCATCTCCCGGCTCAAGAACCACACCGCTTTCATCGTACTTATAAACAGACTGGTGAGGTGCAGAGAAAAAGAGCTCGTAGAGGGCAACCGCCTCATAGACGTGCTGCTGGAGTGCAAGATTGGTACAGTGGTCGAAGAGGTATGTTTCGTAGTGCATTCCTCTGAGCTGCTTCCTGCTCTTGTCAGTACTCAAGATGCCGAAATAGTAGAATTTATCGTTATGAGCGCATCCGAGTGCTTTCTTCAGCCTGTCGAGCATGTACTGGGAGGTACCGTTCCAACCACAGTCGAAAAGGATGGAATCGTCTGAAAGGAGGCCTTCCTTTGCAAAGTAGGTACGAGCTGCCTCTCTTTCCCTCTCGCAGAGCTTAAGAAATGCTTCTCTGTTGCGAACGTAGAGTCTTCTGAATGCATCTCTCTTTTCCCCGGAATCGAGGATATCTTCGTATGAGGAAAAACCTTCCTTTTCAAGATAAAGGAAGTCCTTTTCATCTATTCCGAGGTATTCGAGGATATCGCTGATCCTCTGGTCTGTGGTATAGGGAGGAAGGAGCGAAAGTGACTCTTCATCAGTATCGGTAATGCCTGCAAGCACAAGTGAGCGTCTGGAGGCATAGAGGTATCTTACGTTCCTGCAGCCTCTTTCTTCGAGGAGTTTGTAGAGGTTGTATCCGTCACGTGCAAGGAAATAGATGGTCTTGTCAGTTGATGATGCAATGGATTCGATCCACTTGAGAAGACCGAAATACATGGGGCCGCCAATCTCCGCACCGAGGTTGTACCAGAAGCCCTTATCGGAATTACAGAGGATCTTGTAGAGGGCCTTGTCCATGTCGGAACCGGCTGCTTTTTTAACCTTGTCCATGTCGGCATCTGGCTTAAAAAGGAAGGCCTTCATGCCAAAGCTTTCGGGATATTCGACATCTGCAACGGGGCTGTCTCCGATGTGAAGGATCTCCTGAGGTGCTACGCCTTCTCTTTTGATAACCTCCTCGAAAAGCTCCTTGTTGAACTTGGCCTTTCTTTCATCGGCGGAACAGTAGATGGCATCGAAATGGTCGAAGCCGTTCTCAGCAAGCATCTTGCCGATAAAGTCAGCACGGAGGTACATATCGGTGGTTGCGATGATCCGACTGCCGGACTTGACGGCATAGTCATAGATGATCCTCATCGCAGGATTTGCGACAAGCGCGTCAGTTTCAATCTGATACTCGAAGTCCTTGACGTCAGCCCAGTCGACCGGAATCTCGGTGTGCTCTGCGAGAACTTCATATATCTCATCCATGTCGGGATGAGGGTAGCCCTTGGGAGCAAGTCTTCTGCTTGCTTCATTCTGGGAATCGATGCGGAGCTTCTTAAATCCGCTTATATTAAAGTGCTTTCCTATGAGTTCGAAGATTGTCTCCGGTGTATTGACCTTCCTGTAGAGAAGTGTATCGAATACATCAAAAGAAACGACACGAGCGTCATCTATAAGCTTATATAATTTATCTCTGTCCGCTAAGTTCATCAGTCAGGGTTTTCCTCCGATGCATTCTTTTTTCTTCTGAGAAGGCGGTAGATTTTCCTCATACCCCTGCCAAGGAGTGTCTTTTCGAATCTGATGACAGGTGCCGCTCTTCCGCTCAGGTATGCGATCTGTCCGGTAAGTTCAGCCTCATGAGCTTCAAGACGGGCTACTTTTTCGCGAAGCTCGGCAATTTCCTTATTGGCGCTTTCGAGCTGCCTGCCCCTTTTTATAAGTTCGATATCCTTGCCGTCTGTCAGCGTGACATAGGAAGCTATCCGGAGCTGATCAGTCTGAATCGTCTTATCCCTGTCCTCAATAACCTGTTTATATTCAGCTTCGGTCCTGGGTTTTATTTCATTTTCTTTTTTATTATCAGAAGCCATAAGTATTATTTTCTACCGATACGTTTAACATTGTGCAGGAATCTGAAAAGCCCGGGGGTATTGTCTCTGAGCCAGATCTTGAAGCCGAGCCATGCGCCGACATTATCGGGCTTGGAGAACGTCGCATACATTCTGTGGACATTTTCGAGGTATCTGCAGTCATTCCATCTGCGAGCCAGTACTTCCTTGTCAACGGGAGTTTTAAGGAGCCTTGCGATAAATGCCTCAAGCTCTGTTGCAGAATCAGTCCATGTGCGGATCTTCTTGACACCGCCTGCGTATACCACTTTCGGATCCTTTTTGATATCTTCTACCATCTGAGGAAGTTCATCAGGATCCTTGTAAAGGGAGACGTTGGAACTGTAGTTTTCAAAGAAGTTCCTGAGTTCTCTGTTTAGTTCATTATCCGTAACTATGAGTTTCTTGTCGTACTTGATACCATCCAGGAAGGGAAGGCCGAATCCCTCATAAACACTGGGGAACACAATGCCCATGGAGTTTTCTACCATGCTTCTGATAAAGGCATCCGAAAGTCCGCCGCTCGGATAGCCGTAGACATTTTCTGCAAGGTTTCCTTCTTTTTTTGCGCCAAGCACAACGAATTGGGCATCGCATTTTTCAAGATATGGAAGAATCTCTGCGAGATATTTATGCTTGTAGAAATTGCCGAAGACCATAAAATATTCCGAATAGGGAAGAGTCTTTTCCGGCTCGCCGCCCGGCTTTTCTTCCTTCATTCCGTGGTAGATGATGGTTTCCGGAATCTCTCTTCTTGCAAATTCCTCGGTATAGTAGGCCTTGGTATCGTCAAGGGTGAACTTGCTGATGCCCATGATACCGTCGCAGTAATCGATCGATCTTCTGAATATCTCAAGTCTTTCGTAATCCTGCATGAGGATGTAGTGGCTTCTGATGCTGATGATGTCCTGCATTGCAAAGGCATACTTAAGAGCCACTCTGTTGAGCACGAAGAGGTGCTCGAGGTGGATGATCTGTGAAGGCGCGAAGGCGATGTGGAAGGTGCCCTGTATCGTATGCGGATACCAGACATGAGGGTATCTGCCTGTCACCTTATGGAAATCGTCAGCTTCCTTATTGATCAGGATGTGGATATCGTATTTATCCTTGAATTTCTCATAGAAAGCCTCGGTCACGGAAAGTCCGTACTGGGCAGTTCCGTTAAATGCGCTGGGCACTTCATAGAGGCTTATGAGAACTCTGGGCTTTTCGTAAACTCCGTCAGCGATGAGATCGGCAAAGTTCTCAAGGGGGCTTATACGCTGATAGAAATATCTGTCTATAAGCTTGTCATAATAGTCGTATCTTCCGGTGAAGATCTGTCTGTGGGCTTCCTCGAGTTCAGCCTTCTTGGCATTGCCGAAGGATTTGGATTCGTAATGAAATACATAAGCTCTGTTAGCCATTACGACATTGAAGCCGTACTGATTGATGCGGGCACAGTAATCGTTTTCCTCGTTGTAGCCGGGGCTGTAGACCTCATCAAAAAGTCCGTATCTGTCTACGAGTTCTCTTCTTGTAAGGAACGCAAAACCAACTCCGGTGGGAAGAACGGTATATCTGGGAAGAACTTCCTTCATCTGGAGGAAGGTATTGTATGAGACTTCGGGATCAAGGAGATCTCCTGTATTATTCTTAACAGGCATGGTAAGGATGGTGGCATTACTGCTCCTGGGACAGACGACGCCATGCTTTTCCGAAAGGTAGAGAACTTCACGCATCTCCTCAAGAAATCCGGGAGTGACCTTGGTGTCGGAATTAAGAAGAAGGACGTCTCTTCCGCTCTTATCAAGCTCAAGTGCAGCTCTGTTACAGGTTTTAACAAAGCCCATGTTCTCATCGTTAAGGTAATATTCGAATCTGTCATCACCCTTGATTGCAGCGAGGATGTTCTTCTCCATCTCTTCCCAAATGGGGCTTTTATCATTGACGAGAATAACCTTGTTGCCGGGTGTGACGCATTCCTTCAGTGATTCAATACATATCTTAAGAGTATCCCAATCCTTATATACTGGAATTATTACGGATATTCCTCTCATTAAAACAATCTCCTTTTCTTACCCTTTCTGCCTGACTATGAAGATGTCACAGATAAGGGTTTTAAGTCTTATTTTGCGGCCGTACTTACGGCCGTTTGCAATGACCTCGGTAATTTTGCCTGATTCGAGTGCTTTTTTGCGGTCGAGCATTTCCTGCTTTTTGGAGGAAAGGGCTTCCTTTCCCTCAGGGGTCTGAAGAACTCCTTCTTCTTCAAAAGATGACAGAAGTGTCAGGTAATCATCTATCTCCGAGAGCTTACGGTCCTTTTTAAGGAGCACGGACAGACGGTGTTCCTCTCTCGCGGCATTGTCACCGTGAAGCCTGTGAGCGGCAAGTTCAAGGTCAAGCTGGAAGAATCCATGCTCTTCGGCAGCCTTGGAACAGAAGAGGTAATCGTGTGGGATCTTTGACCCTTCAGTCATACCTTTCCATTCGTCGTACCACTTTCTTCTGAATGCAAGGACCATCGCGGGCCATTCGCATTTTCTGAAGACAGCTTCGATGGTAAGAGGCTTGATCTCTGCACTTTCATTAGAATGTGTGGGGGACATCATCCCGGATATGTCATGTCCGTCACCATCGAGGAGCCCGAACTTGCAGCTGACAACCTTCGCTTCAGGTTTACTTTCGAACACTTCGGTCATTTTCTCTATTTTCCCCGGATACCATATATCATCCTGGTCGGAGAAAAAAACTATGTCTCCCGTGCACATGGCGGCTGCTGCATAAAAGTTGGCAAGGTAGCCGAGGTTCTGAGGATTCTGATACAGGTGCCATTTATCCTCAAGGGTATGTGACGCGATAAAGGCTTCCACTGCAGATAGGGTAGCATCCGAGGAGCCGTCATCACAGATAATTACCTCGTCGGGGGCCAGCGTCTGTTCATATATGGAACGGAGCTGGGCTTCAATGAATCTTGCTCCGTTATATGTACACATGCAGATTGAAATCTTCATACTATCTCCGGTTATATTGATCAGCCCCGGTGGGAGGAGCGGTCTGCGGGTGGTCATCCTGCAATGAACTTGGCCATTTCCATAAACAGACACTCAAAATAATACAGTCTGCTGTAGCCGTTTATCCGGTAGCAGTATTTATAGCGGTCCGAGATCCTCTTCGCAGACATCTTAAAGCTTTTCTTATTGCTTATTCCGCCCATGACGAAATTGGCAAGGACGATGTCGATGGTGCGGATATTG
>CAMOZY010000057.1 GCA_946631295.1 uncultured Lachnospiraceae bacterium | reverse complement strand
TATGCAGAACAGTAAATATTTCTTATTATTTCTGTAGATTTCCGCAAAAATCTCTTTGTAAGTCATTTTTCCACCCTCACAGGATACCCGGTATATTCGGATATCAGTTAAATCTGTGCAAAATGTTATGTGTTTCTCGCAAGCGCTATTGCAACACTTATTACTCCAAAACACATAAGGATAACAACACATGCAAGCACCATATAGGCATATTTTTTACGTCTTTTGACATTGCTCCTGTCAGCAAACATAACTCCGATCCATCGGATTATGGCATATGCCTGAACAATGAAAAGCGCGCTTACAGCGAATGTATACAGTTCTGAAACAATCGTGGCTCTGTCCATGGTTTTATCCGTTCAATCTGTTTATAAGTTCTCCGCGTATCATCGTAACCTTTTGAATTGCATCATCGCACTGTCTTCTGGCATCACTTATCTTGGACTGAACCCATATGTCAGCAATAAGGCCATCCATGAAAAAGTCTGCAAATGTCAGCAATCCATTTATATGTATTGAACTGTATCCGCTGACATCCTGAAGCTCTTTACTGAACCTTTGCAGTGCATACTTTGCCTCACTTATCTCACGCTCCGCTTTTCCCATCCTCAAGTGTTTTGCAAGTCCTACCACACTACCGCCCCCGAGGATATCGAATATCCCCCAGTTCCTTGCTTTTCCGAGAGCTTTCTTTGCTTCACCGAGATGGAGGAGAGCATCATCAGCAGCTGCTATAGCTTCCTGTATTTCCCTGCGTTCATTTTTTCCCATGATGTTCCCCGTTTACAGGATGATCTTCGCGATATCCTCTACTGTTTCGGCAATGAATGTTGAGCCTGCATTTTCAAGCTCTTCCCTGTTTCCGTATCCGTACAGAACTCCGATTGAATCCAGGCCAAAATGCCGCGCTCCGGTAATATCGTAATGTCTGTCTCCGACCATTACAGCCTGTTTCTTATCCTGAATGCCGGCAGTTTCAAGAACATATTTCAGCACATCGATCTTGTTGATCCTGTCGGTTGTATTGGATGCGGCAACAAGCTCAAAATACTCAGCAAGTCCGAAATGCTCCACTACAACCTTTGCCATTGGCTCTGCCTTGGTCGTTGCAATATAAAGCTTCTTTCCGCTGTTTTTTAGATCTGAGAGCAGCTCCTTTATACCCGGATATACTTCATTTTCATAAACGCCTTTATCGGCATAATATTCCTTATAATACGCAATACCTCTTTGTGTATCTTCCTCGGAAAACCCTAATGTCTCTCTCCAAGAAACTCCGAGCGGAGGTCCTACAAATCTTTTGAGAAATGCCCTGTCAGGTATCTCAACATCCATTTTTCCGAGTGCATACTCGTATCCGTTCATTATTCCTGGACCGGAATCCGTAAGCGTTCCGTCAAGATCAAACAAAATGTATGAATAGTCGTGTTTTTTATCTCCTAATAATCCCATGTATCACCTGTAATTCTTCAAAATTATTGCACCGGTTATTATTTTATCCGAAAACCGGTTTCATTTCAAAAATAAAACGCTCAGAACAAAGCGACAGTTCCTTTCGTTCACTTACCTGCACCTGTACTCATATATAACACACATCACGGCGGCAATGACCACGGCAGTTGCTGCCACATAACGATATTTAGAGGCAAACAGTTTATCCGCAGGTGATT
Source organism: uncultured Lachnospiraceae bacterium (assembly GCA_946631295.1). Classification (GTDB taxonomy): domain Bacteria; phylum Bacillota; class Clostridia; order Lachnospirales; family Lachnospiraceae; genus AC2028. Next base: position 15,682 of record CAMOZY010000057.1, on the reverse strand, counting down.
TTACGAGTTTGATAAACGTAACTGCCATCAGTCCGAACAAAAGACTGCTTACGGCAGAGATCCTGTTCTGAAAGGTAAGAGGCCAGCCTTCATAAGACCATAATATCAGCCCGAATTTATATTCCAGAACATACGACGAGATCAGCTCAACACCCGTTGTAACAAGTACACTTCCGGTAAAAAGAAGAAATGGATTCTTCACTTTCCAAAAAAGAAAAATAAGTATCAGTATCCCGAATCCGTAGATCGGACATATCGGAATATGCAGAACTCCTCTGTCGTAATACCTGTGGTATATGACAAAGCAGCAGATGATCTCGTAAAGCCATCCGAAAAAGGAAGCCAGAGCAAAAAGCAGCAGATATTCGGTTAAAAAAGGATATATCTTCTTCATGCTATAATGCAGTCCAGACCATGCTCTTCAAGCTGAATATCAAGCTCTATCATGTCATAAATTCCTTTTTCGATGAAATACTTAAAAATGATATCCGTTTTGTCACTCGGTGACAGAGCATATCCCGCCCTTGCAAGAAGGTCTCTCGATTCATCCAGATTGAGCATTGCCCCTATACAAAGGCACATTGCAGTAAGCTTCTGAGGATGATAATCCGGATTGTTCTTTATCTTGGAAAAAACCTTCTTGTCCACAAGTGCTCTCTTATAAACCTCGGCATTGTTCATGCCTTTGGATTCTATCAGATACATCAGATAATCCGAAAAAGAATCCTCGACATGCTTTACTCTCTCATTCAGATTCTTATAAAGCTCTTCATCATCGGAATCATAAGAAGAACACTCATCCGAATCAAAAATCTCGCATGAGCTTTCTTCAAAATATCCGGACCCTGGTAACAGATCATGCGCAGATCCTGCTTCTTCCGTGGATTTCTTTAAACCGCCCTGTTTTCTCACAGGCTTTGAGTTCTTTTCGGAAGATCCGGATTTTTTCCCGGTAAATACAGTTCCAAAGCCTATGCTTTTCCGTGAGGACTTTTCCACAGGTGCTTCAGCAAATGCAGCAGCAGGAATCGAGGAAGCTGCTGCTCCCATGAACATGTTATTTGAGGGTTCTTTAACAGCTTCTGCCACACACGGAGCTGACATGTGTGTCAGCTTGTCCGGAATGATCTCAATAAAGTTGGCAATTATGTATGCATCAAGTTCTGCTCTGTTTATTTTCGAATTGCGTTTTTGTTCATCACTGTAAGGCATTTATCTATTCTCCATATGCATTACACTGCAGGTTTCAGACATTTCCGAGGACAACTCTTGTAAGATGTTTTTCCGCAGTCTTCTTAAGCTGCTCCATCAATCCGATATCCGTAGGCTTTTCCATCATTTTATATCTCGGAAAATATCTGGTGATATGAAGCGGAATCTCGGGACTTATCGATGCAAGCCACTCCGCCTCTCTATCCATGTCTTCCATATCATCACTTATTCCCGGAACGATCAGGGTAGTGATCTCAACATGACTTTCCTGAGAAGAACGTGCGATAAATCTTTTTACCGTTTCAAGATCCCCTCCGAGTTTTTCATATGCCTCATTCGTAAAACATTTCAGGTCAATGTTCATCGCATCAATATAAGGAAGGACCTCTTCAAGAACCGGAAGTTCTGTCATTCCGTTCGTAACAAGAACATTCACCATCCCCGCTTCATGAACAAGCTTCGAACAGTCCCTGACATATTCATACCCGACCATTGCCTCATTATATGTATAGGCAACACCGATATTTCCTTCGGATATCTGTTCCTTCGCAAGCCTGACCACTTCTTCGGGAGTAAGGCTGTATAGTTTTTGAAAAAAAAACTCCCCTACGGATGCTATCTCATAGTTCTGGCAAAAAGGACATGACATATTACAGCCAAAACTGCCAACCGAAAGAATAAAACTTCCCTGTCTGAAAAAAGACAGCGGTTTCTTTTCTATCGGATCGAGTGCAACCGAAGTAAGCTTTCCGTAATTTGTACTGACACTTTTTCCATCTCTGCATGTCCTTGCATGGCATCTTCCGACATTGCCTTCACTGAGCGTGCAATGATGAGGGCAGACATGGCAGACCGTTTTATCACTCATGACGTACTACCTCAAAACGGTAAAGTTTTATCCCCTTCTCATCAAATCCGATACCAGCCTTCTGCATTGCTATCGCAATCTGATATTCCACCGTATCCACACCTTCAAGGTCAGGAAGCAGGAGTCCTCTTCTGTATCCCTTCTCCACTATCACACCGTATCTCTTAACATCAAGCATATCCGGTGAATCTATGGCTTCAGGTTCTCCGAGCACATCAACATTTATCTCCAGATCCTCAAGTTCATCCTCAGTGATGGCAGAGAATCTTGGGTCCCTTGTGGATGCTGCAATCGCATTTGACACGATCTCTTTTGCCAGACAGTCTTTGGTCGGAGCAATGGTTCCGATACACCCCCTGAGATCACCCTTTTTGTGAATGGACACAAAAGCTCCCGCTCTTTTTGATGACATCTCATCTGTCAGTTCATCTTCGGAAGGCGAATATATTTCACTCTCTTTAATATATTTTTCAATGGTATTCTTAGCGAGCTGTACATACTTGTCCATAATTCATACCCCCTGTGAACGCAGGAACCGTCCCATTGATCACACTTCACTATATGGCAGTGGATGATAAATGCAGAATCCGTATCCCACCCCGAATGTGGCTTCGTGAGACAGTTCTTTAGTTTCAATATTCACTCCGTCAAAAGCGCCGCCCATGATGGTAAATGATCTGTGTCCGCACTCCATTGACTTTTCAAGCAGATCCTCATCAAAGGAAGTCAGTGCACCAAAGTCCCCCGCTCCCATAACAGACATGATCTTCTCATCATAAACAGGTCCCTCCGGGGAAAAACCATAGGGTCCGTCTTCTTTCTGACAGTGACTCAGATCACCGCTTGCAACAAATACACATCTTTTACCGGATCTATCGACCGCTTTCCGGATAGCCCTTCCGAATTCATAGTGAGTATTCAGGTTAAGTCCGGAAAGTCCGATCCTCACAAGCTTATAATCTGAATATCTCTTATTGATAAAATACATCGGAACAGTGGTTCCGTGGTCAAGAAGAGGATCTCTTTCCCCGAGAGTTCCGGCAGGAATACCCGAATCTTTGCACAGATCTTCTATATTCCTCACCAGTTCGTCATCATAGGTTACATCAAATCCGACTCTGCCCGCACCGAATCTTCCGAAATCACCCACAGCCCTTCTTCCGGGAGATATGTGAAAATAATCCCCGTACATTATGGAATGAGGCGAGGTGAGGATAATTGTATCGGGCTTTATTTCCGCGATATCCCGTGCCACTTCATCGAATGAATCCAGTGTCGGCTGTATCTTCAGTTCCTCACCGCGCCCGATCTCCTTAACAGCGATCGGAGGATGAGGCACCATATACCCGGCTAAGATCGGCATATCCTGCACCTCCTTAAACACTTCTATTTCAAAACAGCCCGGGTAAAACCCGGGCTGAAAAACAAACAGATCCTGAATGATGAACTCTTTATCAGTCTACTGCAATATCAATGTTCTTGCCGACAAGACCTACATAAGCACCTGCTGCAGCTTCGCTTGCATCTGCATGAGCGATGAGCCACTTGTTACGTGCCCAGAGGAGCTTATCCTCATCATTGCCCTCCTTAAGAGCGGGCTTCTCGGTATTAGTATTCTTGGGAAGAACTACGCATACGCGGAAATTGGACTCTCCCTCAGCGTTGCAGGGTGCATAGTGAAGAGTATCTTCATATACAACCACAACATCGCCCTTATCGGCAACAAAAGCCTTAACCTTGGAAGTATCAAGCTTGCCGTCTACGATATCATCCATCTTCGCAAGAAGAAGTACAAACTTGGATGTTCCGATGTTAAGCTCGCATCCGCGGTGATACTCAAGGCAGTTAAGCTTGGTATTGCTTCCCCAGCACATTCCGATCTGTATTGGCATTCCACCATATGCTCTGTCAGTGAAATCCTTGTAAAGATCCGTGCATGCCTCGAGACTGTCGATGCCGGGCTCATAAGCTACTCCCTCAGCGGGGAGCTCAATCTTCTCCATTGCATCAAGAAGAGGTGCAACATCATATCCAGTAAGGACATGTCCGTATCTCTTAAATTCGTCACTGTGAACTGAAATAAACTGCATGATAATACCTCCGTAATAAAGTGTTTTGAAATTCCCTGATATACTCTGATCCGTGTACGCATATCATTTTTTTGCCGGATCAGCCCTGACATGACCATTTTATCACTTAAGTGAGCGCTTGAGTAGAAACTGTTTTCTTTTCGCAAATATTAACCGTCTTTTCGCAATTCTTATATTTTATCCCTGAATATGATCAGCATAAATATAGCTACTCCCACGATAGTCTGTAAGATACCGTTAGTCAGAAAATACCTTCTTTCGCATTCTCCAAGCCTGTCAAATAAGACTTCCGGCTGACCGGGACAGATATTTATCACCGTAGTAACGCCCTGTTTCAGGTCACCCAGGTACTGTTTGCTTCCCCACATTTTATTCCTGCAGGAATACGTCCTGCCGTTGTAATCATACCTGTATGTGGCATTATATCTTCTGTATCTGTATCTGTAATGATTGTCATCTCCTCTGGATGCATCTATTCTCACAACCATTGCAGGGATCTGTTCTATACATACTTTCTTTATCTGATTTGCCCTGTATGCCCTGTAGAAATGGTATGCCGCAAGGCTGAAAACTACCAGAACAGACAGGACGATAAGCATCAGGGAAGTTTTGTCCATGGGCGGATGGCCACCGTTTGAATAATCAGTATAGGTGTATGTATAGGTGACACCGTTCTCGTCCACAAACGTCTCGGTATAACTTGTAAGAAGCATTTGTCCCTCCTCCTGAGACTCCACTGATCAATATTTTCAGTCCGGCCCAAAACAGTCCATAGGCCATATCATACTTTATTATTCTACCATAAATGATAAAATGTTCGGGAATGTACTTTTAGAAGGAAAAGAGGCCTGATATGTATCTCAAAAAAAATGTGATCAATTTCCTGAAGATTAATAATATTCTGCTTGCGATCATCGCCATAGCCAACCTGATAGCAGGAACCGCATTCCAGATGTATCATTGAAAAGAAGATCTTCTTTACCGGAGAGTGTCCCTACTGCAACAGTTCCGATCTGAGAGCCAGGGTAATCACTGACGGAAAGTACTATTCCATTACCAATGAAGTCAAGGGAAAACCTCAGAATTTCGAATACTACTCAGGAAAACATCTGACAGACAAACGTATCCTCTTTCCTTTACTGATGTGACTTACTCTTTTTGTAATGCTGATCTGCCTTATTATCGGCATCTACAACATAGTTAAATATGTGGCACTCGGAAAGCAGATAGTAAAAGACCGCTGTCCGAACTGCGGCGGTGCCATAGTCGGAGCAGCGGACAAGGATTATATCTGTCGTTACTGCGGATCTAAGATCATGGATGTCATAGTAAAAAAGTGAACGAGGGGACGGTTCCTCCGTTCACCCTCGTTCAGGTGTTATAGATTATCTGCTGGTAAGCCTCAAATCCTGAATAGGACCCGTGCTTTATATAGTATTCCTGTCCCCAGGAGGATACCCTGATAAGATTATTTTCACTCACACCTGTCACACTCATGCCATGTCCGCTTTTGGCCTCAAACGTTTTTTCTCCGTTTTTATCATATAAGACAGTAGGGTATATGCCTACGATAACCGGCCCGTTTTCAAGGATTTTGGGAAGCAGTTCCGGTGAAGCTTTTACAGTCTTAACTTCGACAGACACTCCATGCTTTTTCATATATGTCTCAAAGCGCCAGCCTCTGTTGAATCTGGAGGTTCCTCTCCCGTTTGCATATTTGTCGTCCTCTTTGGGATTGAAACGGTCAAACCACAGAAATCCGTTGTGGTTATCCATTGCAAAATAAAAATCAACCAGAAGTTCATCAAAATTGAGTTTTCCATCAGATCTGAACATCGGATATCCGAATATTTTTTCGAACCGGTCTTGTTCGCGATAAAACCTGAGAAAGATTGTATTGGTAAGTGCAGAATACCCGCACCCTTCAGTCTTAAGCCTGTAGATCCGATTTACGATATCACTGTCGGTATACTCATTATAGTATTTCCTGACGATGCCCTTAAACCAGATCGGATTCGCATAAGGCGCTTCCTGATTGCAGCCATAAAGCCCGTTCGGATCAAATACGTATTTATAATTGTCCAGATAGCCTCTTTCATCCATAACTCTATACTACCATCAGACTTTTTAAAAAATTTATCTTAACTGTGGTTCCCACGCCCTCTTGAATCCTTGCAGATATGGCCTTTTTTTATCACTCCGGGGAACATTATCGCTATCATGAAGATAAAGAACAGTACCGGCCAGCAGAAGCATGTAATGAACTGCAGGAGCTCCGGAAGAATATTATTGTCGAACGTAAGCAGAAAAAGTGCTTCGAATATCAGAAAAAGGAACATCACAAAAACCATGAACAGTGCTGTCAGCACATATGCGATTATAAATCCGATTCCCTTTTTCAGAGTCAGGTCCGCAAATTGTTTGTACCATTTGGAATAGGAAAACCACACAAACCCTGCAAAGATCACCACTCCTGCAATATAAGCTATCGGGTTATAACGGTAATCTATTCCGTATCCGACCACTCCCGCGCCTGTCTGGATCACTTTTTTTCCAAGGAACTGTACGGGATTTGCTATAGTGGAAACCACCAGAACCGAAAGCATATAAAGCAGTTCTATCCCGAATAATCTGATCTTTTCTTTCATTTAAACACGTCACCTCGTTCACTATATCACCTGCTCAGTGAAGGCAGCCTTCTGATTTTAATTTAGTCATGCAGATACTCCTCCAGCAGCTCGAGGAGTTCATCGTATACCCCGGGTTCTTCGGCTTCGAGTTCCTCGGCAAGAGACTTGGATCTTGCAAAAAACAACTTCGACTGTTCGATATTTCCCATCTCGTAGTGATATCCTCCGGCATTGAAGCAGACATCGATCAGCTCATCCCTGGTGTCGTACTCGCCTGCTGCAAGAAGACGCTCATAGAAGTCTACACTGTCCCCGTACAGCTTATAGGCTTCATAGGGCTCTATATCTTCATCTTTAAATCCCTTCATATCTGCATCAAGTTTTATGTTCCAGATGAATTCTGCAAACATCTGGCAGCAGTCGGCAAAGAGGTAATCCCTGTCATCGGACACGCTCATACTATCAAAAAGTTCATACGATCTGATGAAGAATTCCAGGGCTTTCTTATAATGAGAATAAGCCTGTTTCTTGTCAGTATTATCAACCGATTCAAAATACTTTTCGAGTGAATGCTGAGCAATTGCCTCTTTCTTGCCGGCATCGGCATTTTCTTCTTCATATTCAGCCAAAAAATTGTATCCGTTAGCCATATGTGCGCAGGCATAGGCATACAGAGCTGCTTCCTTGCTGCTATTGCCGGGCTTGGGCTTCCCGAGCGCCTCGAGTACATCAGATATGTCCTTAAGCTCGCTCTCGCTCTGAACCCCCTCATCTATCCGATCACAGGCTGCTTCGAATTTCTCATATATACTGTCAAAATTCTTCATAAAATGCTCCTCCTGACTTGCTTCTGTACTATTACTACAATATTATAACCAATATATGATATTATTTCACCTGCTGTGAAAAAACGTGTGAACGGAGGAACCGTCCCCTCGTTCACTATAATTGTGAGGTTATTGTTATGGCTGAGTATATTATAGAAAATGAAAAATTAAAACTGACTGTTTCTTCTGCAGGTGCGGAGAAAAGATCTCTTATAAGAAAGTCCGACGGAAAGGAACTTCTGTGGCAGGCTGATCCGGCATTCTGGGCAAGAACCTCTCCTGTACTGTTTCCCGTTGTGGGTCAGTACAGGAATAAGATTTCCGTCTATGACGGAAAAGAATACACGATGGGCCAGCATGGATTTGCGCGGGATATGGAATTTGATCTTGAAAAACAGACAGATTCGGAACTGTGGTTCTCACTTAAAGACACAGATAAAACCCACGAAAGATATCCTTTTGCATTTAACCTGAAGATCGGATATGTCTTAGAAAATGATACGGTAAATGTAGTATGGAATGTGATAAATACAGACGACCGGATCATGTATTTTTCCATAGGTGCTCATCCTGCATTTAATTGCAGTCTTGATACATACAAACTTCAGTTTTCGAAAAAAGGAAACGTGGTAAAATCATCTCTTATCAGCGAGATCATAGAAAATGATGGAAGCGGATGCCTTTCCGGAAGGCAAAAAGAGATCACTCCGGATCCTGAAACAGGATTGCTTGCAATGAGTGATAAACTCTTTTCGGAAGATGCTCTTATCTTTGAAAATGAGCAGGCAGATGAAGTTACTCTGTGTGATGACAATGATATGCCTGTACTTAATTTGATGTTTGATACAAAGCTTTTCGGTATCTGGTCACCGGTTGGAAAGCATGCACCATTTGTATGCATCGAGCCATGGTATGGAAGATGTGATCGAACAGATTTTTCCGGACAGCTTGAGAACAGAGAATATGGTAATTCTCTCAATCCGGGAGAGTTATTCAGCAGATCATATACCATTAAAATTTTTTAGGTTAATGTTGAGGAAGGTTCCATTGTTCAATTAATGAACAGAGGAACCTTCCAATCGTTTTCTATAAAGTATCAGTTACTTTTTATCTCATATCTGTCATAAAACACATAACCAACTACAACAAACGCCAGAATAAGAAGTATATACAGCACAGGTGCTGCCTGATAACAACGCAAGTATCCACCAAGCTTTACAAGTCTGTACTCATATACAAGTCTGGATGATACAAGCGTCGAAGGCAGTAATGATAAAAACTGTGACAAGCCCCTTATGCTGTACGGAACCATGGTTGATGCGGCAAAGAGTGCCAGGTGTCCACCGATCACTATGGACATTGCTGCCAGGGCATTTCTTGTGATATTTGATACCAGAAGCGAAAAAGCCGAGATAAGAAGAGTTCCAAGGATTGTCAGCATCACCAGGATCCCTGCAAGCTGCCAGTTAGTAAGATCCATCTGTGAAAAAGGAAGGTATAGCTGAATCGCATAGTTCATTCCTGCAAATCCCCATCTAATACCAATATAAGCATAGAACACAGAAAGAAGAACAACTATCGCACTCAATACATACGTCATTCCGGCAAGCATCTTGGCAAAATACAGTTCCCTGTTTCCATGAAGAGACGCTCTTATCATGGGATCGGTCTTTCTCTGTGTTTCCATTGCAAAAACAGATGACAACCCTGTCGCGATTATGATTACCATCATTATCATGTAGTTGGTTGTTCCCTCGAGAACGCCCGAGGGGATAACAGTATCATGAAAGACTATCGGCTTACGGAGTCTGTTTTCCTGATCATCCCAATAAGTTTCTTCCTCTTCGGTCAGGCAGGCAAGATCATGTGCTTCCTGTATGGTCATCTCTCTTTCATGATAAATCTTCTCTTCATTCAGATCCTTAAATGAAGATCCGTATCCAACAACATCCATGATCCAATATGCCGGTTCTTCATATGCGATATCACTGTCATCAACTATCCTTCCCACATCATCTGTTACAGCCAGTATTTCGGAAATAAATTCTTCATCCAGTTCTCTTCCGCTCAAGGTCCGATACTGCTCCAATTCCTCAGTTGTCACATTTCCCCTGACCTCAAATTCACCCTGTATAAAGGCATAGAAGAACAGGATCAGAAATGTAACTATTGCGACTCTGTTTTTAAAGATCTTCATTAACTCATATTTATATAAAGTTCCGAATATTCCTGTCTTACGCATTTTTATTCCCCTTATCATCTTCATTCATATTGTTTAAGATAGAATTCCTCAAGGCTTCCGTCTTCTTCTTTCCACGTTCCCTGCCATATTATCCGACCGCTCTGCATCATGATAATGTGATCAGCAATATGCTCTATATCCGATACTATGTGGGTTGATAAGAGAACTATCGATTCTTTTCCCAATTCCTCTATAAGATTCCTGAACCTTACCCTTTCCCTGGGATCAAGTCCGGCTGTAGGTTCATCGAGAACAAGTATCTCCGGACGGTTGATAAGAGCCTGAGCTATACCGAGCCTTTGCTTCATTCCTCCGGAATATTTTTTCACTTTAACATCTGCCTTATCCTCAAGATTCACAAGCTGCAGCAGCTCTTCGGTCCTTGCTTTCGCTGTTTTCTTATCCAGGCCCTTAAGCGCTGCAAAATACATCAGAAAATCCTTCCCCGTAAACTCGGGGTAATAACCGAAATCCTGAGGAAGATATCCAAGTACGTTCCTGTATTCATTGCTCTTAACAGGTACATCATCATAGATTATCTCTCCGCTGGTCGGTGTAAGGATTCCGCACATCATACGGATAAGAGTTGTTTTTCCCGCACCGTTTGCACCAAGAAGTCCCGTGACACCTCTCTTAAGTCTGAAACTCATATTGTTTACAGCTGTCTTACTGTCATATTTTCTTGTAAGTCTGTCCACCCTCAATTCCATATTTATTCCTCCGATATAATCGCAAACTTCTGATGGCATTAACAAGTAATGTCATGCGCATTAATATTATAAACAAGAGCTTTCCTGAATTGTGCGCAGGATTGTTTATATCTTCTTTAAGAACTGATTAAGAATAATAAGAAGGGACGGCTCCTCCATTCACCGGATAAGTGAACAGAGGAATCGTCCCCTATTTAGCTTTAGATTATTTCGTTATACGACTGAAGAAATGTAAAGTGATTTTATGACATTTATGTCAGTTAATATTCATGCTATATGGCCCCGTCATTTCTTTTATCAAAGGGCATGCACTTGAAGGGTCATGATTCAGTGATGCTGCGATATATATGGGATGATCAAAAACATGATCTTCATACATCAGTATCAAGTATTCCTTTTCCGGATGGTATATGATCTTACCGCGTGGTGCCTTACATGTATAGACACCATCATCCTCTGCAGGCTTAGTGATGTCTGTGATCTTTACACTGTCATGCAGGATTATTCCGCAATCTTCATAAGACTTAACTTCATACTCTTCACACAGAATATCATCAAACTTTCCGTCGAATAAAGGATCTATCTCGAACATGAGATTATATCCGCTTTTAAGATGGAGTCTTGCATTTTGCGGTTCCAGGCTTTCTTCACATTCTCCCGAAGCAAGCGAATACAGATAGTCTCTGAATTCATTAAAGCCTTTTCTCATGCGTACAGAAAGAATGAGCTGATCCGAGATACTGAAATCACCTTTTGAAAATGTGAATTCAATATGAGATGTATCACCATCCAGTATCTGGACTCTGCTCCTTGGTCTTTTGCTTGCTTCGTAAAGGTCATATTTCAAGGCAATCTGTGCAGCCCTATCCAATGGTTCAGCACTCAGTTTATATTTACATATGACCTCACGGTCGGCATGGGTTTCTCTTTTACGGTGGATAAGTACTGCTCCGTCCCCATCCCTGCGAAGTTCAAGCCGCTCACTTCCTCCGAGCATGCCTCCTCCGACAGAGTATTCACAACTCTTAAGAATATCTTTTCCGTATTTGATATTTCCTGCGATAGAAAGCACACCCACTTCAGATACCCCTTTTACCTTATTCCGTAAGTATTATACCTATATCTGCATTGACCAGTTTCTTTATATATTTTGCGGCGTTTTCCGACACTAATCCGGCCTTTATAAATCCTATTGATACCGTCAGATCAGACCGGACAGCAAGAACTGCTTCACCTGTATCTCCATTCATTCCAGAATTGATATCCACACTGATAACATATGCACCGCTGTTATTGATCGCCTTTATTGCAACACCTGCATTTCCTCTTACTTCCCCTGAAAAGCCGGTTCCGAGAATACAGTCCACTATAACATCGTATGCGGTAAGATCTGTATCTTCTGAAAAAAGTTCTATCGAAACGCCCAGATCTTTTGCAATGTCGTGATAGTGCCTTCCGTCATCACTCATCTTCTCAGATACTTTAATAATGGTTGATCCGTAACCATTCTTATTAAGTATCCCTGCGAGTGCATATCCGTCACCGCCGTTATTTCCACTACCAACAACTATTGCAATATTTTTCCCACCCCAGTTATCATAAGCTTTAAACACACCTTCCGCAGCTCTGTACATCAGTTCCCTTCCGGAAACAAAATTCCGGATGGTGTATTCATCACTTTTTCTCATCTGTTCTACACTGACGATCTTAGGTTCCATCTTTATTCTTTTACCAGATAATCCCTCATTAAGTTACTTTGAAGTCATCATACAAAGATATATTTAACGTTCGTTATATATTTCTTCTGCTTCTTCGAAACTGTACTCTTCTTCAGCAAGAGTCTCGGGAAGCATTTCACGGTCCTCATACTTTTCATGCATAAAATATACGCAGCGATATTTTCTCAGAAGCTCCTGCCAGTTCTCTGCGATAGTACATTCCTTGCTGTACGACAGATCATCACGATGAAGGTTAATGTCTACTATACGCTCACATCCTGCATATCCGCGCCAGTAATAACCCGGAAGATGTGTACCGATATAGCTGTCAATCATATTAAAAAAAGCTGCCTCCGGCTGCCAGTCAGAATCATTCCAGGTAAATTTTTCAAGATTTGGAGCAGTCACATCGTCACCCATGCAGAAACTGTCCCTGAGAAAATATACAACCTTCTTATCACTCATCTTTCGTTCCTCCTTCAGAATATTGATTCATCTGATTATTTTATCCTTGTGAAATATATTCTTTCACCCTGTCCATTATCATGGTGAGGTTCTTAAGGTCTATGTCCGTATCACCTGTTTCAAGAGAGTGATTCCCGCCCGATATCCTGAATGCCGCGATCTTCTTGTCAGCACATACCCTCTCAATTTCATCTGCATCTGCCAGAGGATCGGTATCTCCGTAGAAAGCAATTCCTTCATTAGGTGCATACATTCCAAAGTGAACAAGAGGTGAGAAGTATATCTGTTTTGCTCCGATTCCCTTTTCCCGGGCTAAACAGGCGGCAACAACAGTTCCGATGCTTTTGGAGATGAACAGTATTTCATCATCATTGGTATTACCAACCTGGGATTCGGCCAGTTCCATTGCCTGATCAAAAATCTCTTTCATCCTTGTCGGATCATTCAGGTCACTCTTATCCCATGATATGGATGAAAAATCCACACACTCTATACTGTATCCGTACTCCTTTGCTATACGGATGCTGTAATAAAGAAGAGGCTTATCCTTATGGTACCCGATTCCCGGAAAAACTACCGTTTTCTTACTCATCTCTTCTCCTCAAGATATTTCTCAAACACCGGACGTATTGGAGGTGAGATAAGTTCAAGATCTATTTCATCCACGGAAAAGAATCTCAGATCCTCCATTTCTCCATCCCGCGCAGTCAGCTCTCCATGCCATTTACGACATATGTAGACCACTTCCACATTGCAGACTTCATCGCCATTTGGATATATGTAATGAGTTTTCGGACCGGAGTTAACAAAGAACAGTTCGAGTTCATCCGCGATGAGTCCCATCTCCTCTTCCAGTTCCCTCCTTGCGCAGTCCTCAACATATTCATCTATCTCAACCGATCCACCTGAATATCCCCACAGATGATTATCAGAACGCTTTCCCATCAGAATACGTCCCTGATCATCAACACACATAATACTTGCGGCGCATTGGATTATAGTTTTGTGACCGATCAGCTTACGCATTTCAGACATATATCCTGTCATATATCTCTCCTGTTACTCCTGCGTCAAAATCATTCACACTGTTTTATCAGTCCGATCATTTATCTTAGTTCACTTTTTTCTACAGGTTCTTCCATCATAAGTGACGCCTGTGTCAGAAAATGTAAAATTAACCCATCCATTCTTTATTCCAAACTCATTCTCACCTATCGGATAAAGTCTGACCTCAGGTCCTTCTTCGTCTCCATCAATAGTCCTTGCATAAAGAACTTCGTCCTTCATGAAGATCTCATCTATGATCATTTCGCCATCTTCGGGATACTCGTATTTACCGCAGAATGATTCCCACTTTGATCTGTCAGGATCCTGAATCATTATATCTTCTATTGACTTAACAGGTTCAGGTTCTCTGTCCTTAGCGATTTCCTGTACACCCTTCCAGAGTCCAAATGAAGCCCTTGCATCCTTCTGCTCGCGGCAGTCAAATAAAATCAGTACTCTGTCAGCATCCGTAAATCTCCAGTACCAGGTATTAAGTCCCGGCATTCCGCCGCTGTGACTTACTATCAGTCCCAGTTCAGGATCATTCTTAATACCCCATCCAAATCCATATCCGTCGGTATTTTCATCAGAAGTCGAAATGCTTCCGCCATTAAGCCTGCCGGGGGTATACATGATCTTCTGCTCTTCAAGAGTGATAACTTTTTCCTCACGAAGAGCCCTGTCCCAGATGAACATATCGAAGATATCGGTATATACATAGTCATCACCGTTCAGTCCGTTAAAGGCCATGACATCGCTGTCATCCGATTCATCTACAGTGATATATCTGTCATCCTTAAGTACCATATTGCAGACAAAATTATCGTGAGGTATGCCTTCGTTTCCGATATGATAAACTCCGGTCCTGTACATCCCTGCAGGTTCAAATATCCTTGTCCTTAAGAATTCTTCAAAGGAAATTCCTGATACTTTCTCCACTATCTCTGCGAGAAGATTATATCCACCGTTTGTATATTCAAATCTTTCACCCGGTGCAAAGCATGGACCTACACCACTCTCTGCAAGAAACCTGATGACGATATCATTTTCAGGAATGCGACTTTCCTCCTGATATATTTCCATGATCATATTGTCGTCATAGGTTTCAGGAATACCGCCCGTATGAGTAAGAAGATGTCTTATCGTAACTCCGGGGAAAGGTATCTGAGGGAAAAATTCTGTAACCTCATCATCAAGATCAAGAAGCCCTTCTCTTACAAGAAGCATCACCGCAGCAGCGGTAAACTGTTTGGTTATCGATGCAAGTTCAAAAACACTGTCCTCTCTCACCGGCAGTTTATCATAAGGATCACGGTATCCTATCGCACCCTTGCTTATTATTTTTCCTTTTTCGGCATAGAGCCATGTTCCGTTGAACACATCTTTTTCATATGCATCACGGATAAGGCTCTCCAACACTTCTTTTTTATCCATAAATGTTCTCCCCTTACAGAAAATACCACAACATATATATTTTATCTTATTCCTCTTATCCGCTCCACCTCAAAAACAATTAAATTCGTTTTTGCACAGAGAAACGGCACCCTTTCGGATGCCGTTTCATTCAATGATCCAATTAATATCCGTTTTTCAGCTTTGCTCACTGTACCGAAAATGCGTCACTCAGATAATCCGTAAGGTGTGCACATTCCTCGCCGCCGTTCTTACGGAACATAATAACCTCTTCACCGTCATAATCATCAATGTAGAAATCATTACTGTTCACAAAACGCATAAGCCTCTCAAAAAAAGCATTAAGATCTCCGGCAAGGACGGTTTTGTTAAACTCATCTTTTCCGAAATTGATCACCTGGCCTGCTGTTCCGTTCAGATCCGGATCAAGGTCAATACCGATGAAATTCCCGCTTCCGTC
>CAMOZY010000056.1 GCA_946631295.1 uncultured Lachnospiraceae bacterium | reverse complement strand
GTTGAGGAACTTCCTCAAGTTGAACTTGTTTCCAAGATGATCGGTAAGGAACTTGGTGAGCTTTCATCGATGACTGAACCTAAGGATTCAGATGTTGAGAAGAAGGAAGTTTTCTATGAGGCTGAAGGACTATCCAGCAGTGATGCGCTTCCTTTTGATTTCAAGATCAGAAAGGGAGAGGTCAACGGATTTACAGGCCTCCTCGGTTCCGGAAGAAGCGAGAGCGTAAGAGCAATCTTTGGTGCCGATAAGGTTAACGGCGGAAATGTGAAGATAAACGGTAAGAGCGTTAAGATAACCAAGCCCATAGAAGCGATGAAAAACGGCATTGGATATCTTGCGGAGGACAGAAAGCGCGACGGTATCATTGCAGATCTCAGCGTAAGGGAAAATATCATTCTTGCTCTTCAGGTCATGAACGGAATCTTAAGACCCATCAGCAGAAGCGAAGCGGAAAGTTATGCCGATGAGTATATCAAGATGCTGAACATCAAGACCGCAAGCCGCGAAACACCTGTCGGTTCACTCAGCGGCGGAAATCAGCAGAAGGTTATTCTTGCAAGATGGCTCCTTACTCATCCTGAGTATCTGATCCTTGATGAACCAACCAGAGGAATAGATGTAGGAACCAAACTTGAGATCCAGAAGCTGGTACTTAAACTTGCGGCAGATGGTGTCAGTGTCACATTCATTTCTTCGGAGATAGAAGAGATGCTCAGAACATGCAGCAGACTTGTTGTCATGCGTGACAGACATATAGTCGGAGAACTTAAGGGAAGCGACCTGAACCAGACCAAGGTAATGCAGACTATAGCGGGAGGAGAGTCTAAAGATGAAGAGTAAAGAGAAAAAATTCTTCGCCGGTGGCTTCGGTCAGCTGACAATCCCTCTGATAGCGATAGCCCTTCTTGTAATATTCAACCTGATCAGAGATCCGTCATTCTTCAGTATTACTTTATCTCATAATAATGACGGCAATACGGTTTTGTCGGGCAACCTTATCAGTATAATCAACGGAGCCAGTGAGCTTGCCATTCTTGCCATGGGTATGACTCTTGTCACCGCAGCCTGCAGAGGACAGGATATTTCTGTAGGTGCAGCTGCAGCAATTGCAGGAAGTGTATTTGTCAAAGTGCTTATGGCATCCTCATCCATCAATGCGGGAACAGTTATACTGGCATTTGTATGTTCGTGCATCGTGGCTATGCTGTTCGGATGCTTTAACGGTGTGCTTGTTGCGGTGTTCAGGATACAGCCGATGATAGCAACGCTGATCCTATATACATGCGGACGTTCGATAGCATATTGGATCAACGGCGGTGCAACCCCCAATGTCAAGAGCCCGATCCTCAGCGGCATAGGAAGCTTCATTCCCGGCATTCCTATTCCTACACCGGTTCTTATAGTGGCAGTCATGGCGGTTATCTTTAAACTGCTGTTCCGTTTTACATCACTTGAACTTCTCACCCAGTCTGTTGGTATCAATGAGAGTGCTGCCAAGCTGAACGGTATTAATGCAACATTCATCAAGCTCCTTTCATTCATCATTCTTGGTGTCTGCGTATGCGTGGCAGGAATGATCGGAGTGTGCAGACTCGGTCTTATCAACCATGAGACACTTCTCATCGATGTTGAGATGGATACCATTCTTGCGGTTGCGATCGGCGGTAATAATCTCGGTGGCGGAAAATTCAAGATCAGCGGATCAATCATCGGTGCATATGTTATTCAGATGCTCACCACAACGCTCTATGCAATGAAGGTTTCATCCACCGATGTCAAGGCTTACAAGGCCATAGTCATAGTCCTTCTTGTTGTTATAGGTTCTCCCGTTGTGAAGAAGAAATTCGATAAGGTGATCAGAAATATGAAATCCTTAAAGGATGCAGATTCGAAAGGAGAGGCTAAGGCATGAAAACAAAAAAATTCAGAGAGCCCCTTACGAATACGCAGCTTCTGATGACCATTACCATATGCATTTTCTTTACCATGTATCTGCTTTCCATGATCTTCTTGGGCGGAGGATTTCTTCGTCCGCAGCAGATATTTGACATGCTCAACGATAATGCCAGTCTGATCATCGTATCCCTGGGACTTACCATCGTTATGATAGGCGGCGGAATCGACATAAGCGTAGGTGCCGTAACATCACTTGTTGTCATGAGCTGTGTTATTTACCTGAATAAAGGCGGAAGCGTTATAGGATCCGTACTTATGGCGCTCGGCATAGGACTTGCATTCGGTGTTATTCAGGGTTTCCTTATCAGCTATCTCGATATTCAGCCCTTCATAGTAACTCTTGCCGGAATGTTCTTTGCAAGAGGCTTTACCACGATCCTTTCTGTCGAACCTCAGAAGGTTGCACACGAAGGATTCGATGTCCTCAGAAAAGCTGAGCTTAAGATATCCTGGCTCGGTTATACCGCAAATAACGGTAATGTGATTCCCGGCACAATTGAACTTGGTGTGTTCATTGCACTTCTTTGCTTTGTGCTTGTATTTATTCTTCTCAAGTTTGTAAAGCTCGGACGTGCATTCTATGCGATAGGCGGAAACCAGGCAAGTGCTTTGATGCTTGGCATAGATGTTAAGAAGACCAGATTCATGTCCTACCTTATCTGCGGTCTGCTCAGCGGAATCTCCGGATTTGTCTTCATGATGCATACGGGCGCCGGAAATGCTACCAATGCTGCAGGTATGGAAATGAATGCCATTGCATCCTCAATCATCGGCGGCACGCTCCTTACCGGCGGTGTCGGAGATGTGGTGGGTACATTCTTCGGAACTCTGACCCTTACAACCATCAAAAAGATCGTTGTTGCCAGCGGACTCAACGATCCCTGGTGGCAGAGCATCACAACAGGCGGAATGCTTTGTTTCTTCATTCTGCTGCAAAGTGTGGTTCTCAATAAGAGATCGAAAAAGAAAAAGTGAGACAACAGTTTTCCATGTAAAAATCCCGAAACTCCTTCCTCCCAGGAGTTTCGGGATTTTTACTGTAAAAGCAGGCTGCAGTCAGTTGCTTAAATCGGCAAAAAATCATATAATACATATAATTGTGGGTAATTTTATCTATCAGTTACCACGCAGCATATTTATTGTTTTCATTAAGCCGTGAATCACAGGACCTCGCAGGAGGGAAAGGACATATTATGAGCAGAAAATATAATTATCCCATAATAGTTCGTCTTGAGGATATCTGTCCCACCATTGACAGGGAAAAATTCGATATTTTCAGAAGGTTCTTTGATGAGATGGGCATTAAGCCCTTGCTTTGTGTCATTCCCGAAAACAGGGATCCCAAGCTCGTTAAGAGCAACGTTGACAGGGATTTCTGGGATCTTATAAGAGAACTTAAGGCTGATGGCTGGGGCATAGCAATGCATGGCACATACCATCTTGCAACCGGAAAGAGCCTCGGTATCATATCGGGAGATGTTCCCACGGAGTATGCGGGAATGTCCTATGACGGTCAGCTCAAGAAGCTCAGGGAAGGCAAGCATGTTCTTGCTCAGAACGGATGCGACACGGATATCTTCGCTGCACCCAATCATTCTTTTGACAGGAATACTCTCAGGGCATGTAAGAAACTTGGACTTAATTACATCTCCGACGGAATGAGCAAGAATCCGTATATGCTCGAGGGGGTCAAGTGTATTCCCGCTACACCTTTCTGGAAGAGTCAGAGAAGTGGTGTGCTGACTATGTGCATCTATACAAATAACGAGAATCTTGACGGAAGAGAAACGATCTTTGATTTCCTCAGAACCAATCTCTATCATGTCATAAGCTTTGAGGAAGCCAAGGAATTAAAGACTACCAATTACTTCATTTCCCGTCTGCAGGAAAAGAAGAACTTTGCCAAGTATGTACGTCTTAAGAATGCGGCAAAGCGCAAGAGCGAAATGCAGTAAAGAGCGATAAGCCCTTGATCAAATCGCAAAATCCGGGAGGATAGAAAATGGAATTACCCGCATTGCTCGGAGGAACCCCTGTAAGGAAGGATAAGATTTTTTATGGCAGACAGTGGGTCACTGAAGAAGATATAGAGGCTGTAAGGGAGGTTCTCGAAGGAACGTATATTACCTGCGGACCTACGGTTTCGGAAGCAGAGAAGGTACTTGAAGAATATACAGGTGCAAAGCATGCCGTACTGGTAAACAGCGGAACGAGCGCACTTCACTGTGCATGTATTGCAGCTGGTATTGGAGAAGGTGATGAGGTCATAACCACGCCTCTGACATTCGCAGCATCGGCAAACTGCGCTCTTTATTGCGGAGCCAGACCGGTTTTTGCAGATGTTGATCCTGAAACTTATAATATCGATCCCGAAAGCATAAGAGCCCATATCACACCCAGGACAAAGGCAGTGATAGCGGTAGACTTTACCGGCCAGGTTGTTAAGGTGAAGGAGATAAGGGCAATCTGTGATGAATTCGGCCTTGTATTCATCGAGGATGCTGCTCATTCGATAGGCTCTGCATATGAAGGCGTAAAGGTCGGTAATCTTGCCGATATGACCTGCTTTTCGTTCCATCCCGTCAAGACCGTCACCTCAGGTGAGGGCGGTGCGATACTTACAAACAGTGATGAGTATTATGAGAAACTGGTTCTTGCCCATACCCATGGCATAACCCATGACGAGGAGCTGATGGAGGATGATCCTCATGAAGGCCCCTGGTATTATGAGCAGATCTCGCTTGGATATAATTACAGAATGACCGATATCCAGGCTGCACTTCTTATCAGCCAGATGAAAAAGATCGACAGATTCGTCGAAAGACGCAAGGAGATAGTCGCAAGATACGATGAGGCATTTGCGGATGTTCCCGGTATCATTGTCCAGAAGAATATCCCCGAGTCCGATACATCAAGGCATCTGTATATAATACGTCTTGATCTTTCGAAGCTCCGCTGTACCAGGAGGGAATTCTTCGATGCGATGAGTGCGGAGAATGTCCAGTGCCAGATCCACTATGTGCCGGTATACTGGTTCCCTTATTACAGACATCTCGGATATGAGAAGGGCCTGTGCCCGAATGCCGAGAAGATTTATGAGGGAATAATGAGTATTCCTCTTTATCCGAAGATGACTGAAATGGATGTTGAAGATACTGTTCATGCAGTTAAGAAGCTGGCAGAGTTTTATAAAAAATAATGATCTTCCGTAAAAGAGGATCAGTTGCGAAAGAGCGTAGGATTTATGAAAAAAGCACTTATTACCGGAATTACCGGACAGGACGGAAGCTATCTGTCCGAGTTCCTTCTTGATAAGGGATACGAAGTTCACGGTATCATCAGGAGATCATCAACCGAATACAGGGAGCGTATAGCGCATCTTGAGGGAAGACAGGATTTTTTCCTTCATTACGGTGATCTGACTGATTCACTCAGCCTTGTCGGGATAATCTCTCAGGTAAGGCCTGATGAGATATACAATCTTGCGGCACAGAGCCATGTTCAGGTTTCATTCGATGTTCCGGAGTTTACCGCCGATGTTGATGCGACCGGTGTGCTCAGAGTGCTTGAAGCCGTAAGGTCACTTGGACTTGAGAAGACTTGTCGTATTTATCAGGCTTCAACATCTGAACTGTATGGCAAGGTTGAAGAGGTTCCCCAGAACGAAAAGACTCCTTTTCACCCGTATTCTCCTTATGCTGTTGCCAAGCAGTACGGATTCTGGATCGTTAAGGAATACCGTGAGGCCTACGGAATGTTTGCCTGTTCCGGAATTCTCTTTAATCATGAATCGCCAAGACGCGGTGAGATTTTCGTAACACGTAAGATCACCCTGGCTGCTGCGAGGATAGCAGCGGGATTACAGGACAAGTTATATCTGGGCAATCTCTCATCACTTCGTGACTGGGGATTTGCGGGCGACTATGTTAAGTGCATGTATCTGATGCTTCAGAACGATACCCCTGAGGATTATGTTATTGCAACCGGTGTACAGCATTCGGTAAGGGAGTTCTGTCAGCTTGCGTTCCATTATGCGGGCATAGAGCTTGAATTCAGCGGTGAGGGACTTGAAGAGAAGGGTGTTGATAAGGCTACCGGCAGAGTGATGGTGGAAGTCAGTCCCGATTTCTTCAGACCCACGGATGTCGTCAATCTTCTCGGTGATCCTTCCAAGGCAAGAGCTGAGCTGGGATGGGATCCTTCTGAGACTTCATTTGAAGAACTCGTTAAGATGATGATGGAATCCGACATGCAGAAGGCAGCCGCAGAGGCCAAAATCTTATTGTGAATATGATCCCTAAAAAATCTAAAGGCAGACTATCTGCCGATGAAAGATCTGATATAAAATTCTATATTCCGCTTGCGCTTTCATTTTTCCTTTTGCTAGTGCTCAACATTGTCTGGGGACAGAACTGGATTGATTCCGATATGTCCGCAGAGATGGTTTTTTCCGATCTGCTAGGTGACACCGGTCATTATATTGCAAGCCCTGACTGGTATTATTCCACGGAATTCCGTATAGCCTATACTCAGCTTCTGTTTGTACCGCTTTTAAGGATATGCGGAAGCTGGGCCGCAGTCCGTGTGATCACCAATCTGTTTTTCTATGTATTCCTTGTGCTTTCATATTTCTTCATGATGTATGGATATGAAAGGAAGTTTGTTGCCCTGACTTCGTCCGTGCTTCTTCTTCCGATATCCGAGACCATCGCACAGCATATGCAGTTTGGTAATACATATATGTCCCATATGATCCTGATGTTTCTCTGCGTGGGACTTGTAAGACGTATTGATGCCGGTGAATTTTCAAGGAACAGAAAGCTTGTTCTTGGAATTATCCTCGGTTTATTAAGCCTTGTCTGCGGAGCCTCGGGAGTCAGGTATTTCCTGATGATATATGCACCTCTTGTCCTTACTGGCATATGGAGGATGTACAGAGTATGCGGCATTTCTGAAGGTGCCCTTGTTAAATGGCGTTCCAATATGAAACTGTTCTGGATAGCAGCAGCATCCTCTGCCGCAGCGCTCGTCGGATATGTTTATAACACGGTCTTCATACGTTCGAATTATATCTTTACGACATATGAGTCCGTATCATTCGTTCCTGTCAATAACGGTATCTGGTATGAGAGAGTAGCTTCGGTTATCGGATGCCTTCTTGAGATCTTCGGTTATATTCCCGGCGGAAGCGTCCTTTCGTTAAGAGGTGTTGTTACAGTAGCTGCCTTTGTCATGATCTTCCTGATGTTCTATATGGTCAGGCGTACTGCTATGGATGTGACACAGGGAACCGATACGCTTGGCGGTGCGATGTCTTATTCCCTATCCGATAAGTCCGATCTTTTCTTCATTCATTATTTTGTCAGCGGATTTGCGGTAATGACATTCTTCCTTGCATTTACCGATACGACACTGACCCCGAGATATTTTTCTTCATGCATTTATATGGCTCTTCCTGTCCTTGTGATCTGGATGGTCAGAGAAAATGAGGCTGCACTCAGGCAGGTATATCTGATCGCACTTTCACTCTGCCTTGTTCTCAGCGTGCTCAAGATATCATATTCACTTGCAACGAATGATAAGAATGCATCCCGTGCAGAGGTTGCTCAGTATCTTCTTGATAACGGTCTTATGCACGGATATACACTTTATGATGATTCCAATATCCTTGTTGAAATTACTGACGGTGAGCTTGAGGTCGGTGCTCTTATGGGAGAACTTGATTCGTTCTTCCTCTGGTCAACACCTGCGCGCTTTTACGGTGAAAGTATCGCTGCCGGAGATTTTATTGTTTTGCCGGAAGGCATGAATGCTTCGAAGATAAACAGCGCTGTCTATAAAGCAACTGTATCCGGATATGACATATACGTCTGCAGATAATGCGGATGCCTTATCATGAATGAAAAAGATCTTAAATACAATATACTGGTAGTTTTATCGGTTATCATCGTGCTCGTCTTCGATGTCTTTTTCGTGTCGAAAAAAGAAGGCTATCACATGGATGAGATACTCAGCTATGAACTTTCCAATTCCGAGTTCACTCCATGGATAACTCCCACCCAGCCCGAGGGAAGACTTGAAAAATACTATCGTAACGAGATCTACAGCAGTTCTTTTACAGTTCTTGTTTCCAATCTCTTTGATCAGGTTTCGGATATCCTGAAAAGAAGATCTGCCTCTACTGCAGCCGGATATACGGCTGACGTTTATGATGTTCCCCAGTGGATGAGTGCAGGTGATATGACTTCGTATGTTACCTTCAGCGGAACAGATTCCGTTCCGGCGCTGTCTGCATATTATAATTCCACCACGGATAATCACCCGCCTCTTTATTTCATGCTGCTCAATCTGGTTTCGATAGCTTATTCGTTCATCTCTCCGGGTGATCTGTCAGTATGGCCGGGATGCATTCTCAACATGTTCTTCATGGCAGGTTCTCTTGTCGTCATATGTCTTTTTTTCCGGGACGTCGTAAAAAAGAAATATATAGGTCCTGTGGCTGCACTTTGCTACGGGCTTTCACCCGCGGGGATCAATACGGTACTTCTCATCAGAATGTATTCAATGACCGCGTTCTGGTGCGTTCTTTTTACATATATCGTTTTTAAGAAACTGTATGACGGAAGTGATTTCAGAAAGAAGAACAAAGCACTGATCGCTGTTACGGTATTGGGATTTCTTACACAGTATTTTGTCTGTATTTATTATTTCTTCCTGGTGCTTACACTGGGAATATATTTTATTTGCTCAGGAAAGAAAAAGAACTTTTACAGACTGGTCAGGGTGATGATCATTTCTGCTGTATGGGGACTGGTTTTGTATCCTTTTGTTTTCCATGATCTTTTCGGAACGAGGATAGGAGATTCCGTTATTGAGAATCTTTCCGGTTTTTCGGGACTTGCGGAAAAACTGAATGCATTCGCCGTGATAATGGCTGAAGAGTGCGCATGGTCCGTGCCTGCCGCAATTGTTATCAGCTGTCTTTTGATCTTCTGCGGTATCGCTGCTTTGCTTAAACACAGGATGAAGGTATATGCGCCTATAATGTGCTTTGCCGTACTCGGATATCTTCTTACCGTTTCAAAGATCGCACCCTATACAGTGGACAGATATCTGATGCCTGTTTTCCCCATAGTAAGCATCTGCCTGACCCTTGGAGTTGCATTTGCCATCACGCTTCTTGGCGAGGCATTCCTTAAGACTGTCAAGCTTAGGGGTTCGGTTTTCAGAATCTCATGGATCATATGCAGTGTGATGTGTATCGTGTTTGGAAGCATATGTGTTCCGGATTATCTTTTCAGCGGTTACTCGGATCAGGAGGCTCTGTCTGAGAGGTATTCTTCATATGATGCGCTGGTGGTATATGATGGCACCGGTTTTTACAGAAACGTACCTGAACTGATGAATTACAGAAATTGTCTGCTCCTTAAGGAAGATGAGCTTGGAGCATACGATGAGAAGATAGCATCGCTTGATAAACTGATAGTGATAGAAGGCACGGATGTCAGCAGGGAAAACGTCATGGCAACACTCGGAAGTATGTACGGATTCTCATCACTGACGGTGCTCATGGAAGACGGTGTGCACGGTGACAGAGTGTGTCTTCTTTCAAAATAATGCATTTGGGTGTATAATAACTATTTGGCATATTTGAAAATGATATGCTGGCTAAACCTTTATCCGATGACAGGAGACCATATGGAGACAATTTATTCATCGCTTAAGGTCAATAATGAATATGAACTATGCAATGTTTACTCGCTTGAAGCCAAGGAGCTTCTTGAGCAGGCACTGCTTAAAGCAAGGATCTCATATTATATAAGCTTTCCCAGAAGAAAGCTTTTCGACCGACACAAATTCAATTGTATCTTCTGCGTTAACGAGAACAGTTTAAGAGAAGCAGAAGAGATAGTTTATGATATTTTCGGAGAAGATGATCCCGAGATACGTATGATCTCGCAGAAGAATCCCGTGGATTATCTGTAAGGAAAGGAAAAATGAACTACAGCAGAAGCGGCGTCATAGCCAGAAGACGCCAGTTAAATTCATACGGTGGCAAGATCGTAAGGAAGTTCATACTTCTGTTCGTTAAGGTTGCCATTGCCGCATTTATCGGAGCCGGTGTATGCCTCGCAGCAGGAGGTATAGGCCTGTTTAAGTCTGTTCTTGAAGGAACACCGGTCATTCACATATCCGATATCATCGCAAATGGTCAGGCTACCATAGTCTACGATGCCATGGGCAACGAGTTCGACCATTATGTCGGACGTGATGCAAACCGTATCGAGGTTACCTGGGACGGAATTCCCAAACAGCTCGGACTTGCTTTTGTTGCCTGCGAGGATGAGAGATTCTTCGAGCACAACGGTGTCGACTATAAGGGCATGGTGCGTGCGGGATATGAGTTCCTGCGTTCCCACGGTGAGGAGACACAGGGTGCGTCTACCATTACACAGCAGCTTCTTAAAAACACCGTCTTCACTACCTGGACCGAAGAAGGCGATAACATGATCAAGAAGATCAAGCGTAAGATCCAGGAGCAGTATCTTGCAATCGAGGTTACCAAGTCCACAACCAAGGAAGAGGTTCTCTTAAGATATCTCAACGCCATCAACATGGGCCAGAACACCCTCGGTGTCGAGTCCGCATCCCAGAGATATTTCGGAAAATCGGCTATCGAGCTGAACCTTTCAGAGTGTGCTGTTCTTGCTGCGATCACTCAGAATCCTTCATGGTATAATCCCATTTCCCATCCGGAAAATAATGTCAAGAGACGCAGGACATGTCTGAACAAGATGCTTGAACTCGGATTTATTTCCCAGGAAGAGTATGACGATGCAATAGCTGATACCGCTGATGTTTATGACAGGATCCAGTATCATAATACTTCGATCGCAGAGAGCAATTCTCTTGAGGGTAATTATTTTTCAGACTCCCTGTATGATGATGTTCTCTATGATCTGATCCATATTGCGGGATATGATAAATCCCAGGCAGAACATATGCTCACCAGCGGCGGACTCAGGATTTATTCCACAATGGATCCTTATATCCAGGCAATCGTGGATGAGGAATTCGCAAATCCCGATAATTTTAAATTCAATGACAGATGGTCACTTGATTATGCACTCACCATTTATGACGAGAGCGGTGATACGCATAATTTCTCCAAGGAGAACATGGCCACCTGGTTCAAGAATAAATACGGTTACAGCAAGTATAAGCTTCTTTACAGTTCACAGGAAAATGCACAGGCAGCCGTTGACGAATACAGAGCCGGATGCTTTGAGGAACTCGGACTTGTAGAGTCGGAAGATAATTTTGTTGAGAATATCAGATTTACCGTAGAGCCCCAGATGTCTATGGTCATTGAGAACCAGGCAACGGGCGAGGTTGTGGCTATCGCCGGAGGACGAGGTGACAAGGAGGGAAGAAGAACCCTTAACCGTGCTACAGGATCTTCACGTTCTCCCGGATCGGTATTCAAGGTACTTGCATCTGTAGGCCCCGGAATCGATACCGGAATGGTCACTCTTGCAACTACGTATATGGATGCACCGTTCAATTATAACAGCGGCGCTCCCGTTCAGAACACATCAAGAACCTGCAGTTACAAGAATCTGTCACTCAGATACTGTATCGCATATTCGATGAACATTGTTGCAGTCAAGAACCTGACATATATCGGACCAGAGACAGGTTTTGCGTATCTTCAGGATCTTGGTTTCTCGACACTGACAGCGGGCAAGGAGATAAACGGAGTTATCTATTCCGATATCACCCAGTCACTTGCTCTCGGCGGACTTACGTATGGTGTTACCAATGAGGATGTCACCGGTGCTTATGCATGTATCGCAAACTGCGGAACATTCATCAAGCCTCATCTGTATACCAAGGTTACAGATTCCTATGGCAATGTCATTCTTGATAATACTTCTCCGAGAACAAGACAGGTATTTAAGGAGACCACCGCATGGCTTCTTATAAGTGCCATGAGAGACTGCGTCAACTATGGTACAGGTACCAGGGTGCGCTTCCCCAATATGGATATGGCGGGTAAGACAGGAACCACATCCGCAGGATGGGACCATTGGTTTGTTGGAATGACTCCTTACTATACCGCAGGTGTATGGACCGGATATGACGATAATACCGAGCAGACCTGGGATGAGATGCATACTTCCGAGATGCTCTGGCATGCGATAATGAGCAGGGTGCATTCCGGACTTGACTACAAAGAGTTCGCTATGCCCGAGGGACTTGTACAGGTCGCTGTGTGTGCCGAGTCGGGACTTCTTCCCAAAGAAGGACTTTGCGATGGCTGCATAATTACCGAATGGTTTGCAGAAGGCACAGAGCCTCAGTATGAATGCGATCTTCATTACGCCGGACGTATATGTGCATATGACAACAAGATTGCATGTCCCAACTGTCCTTTCGCGGTTGAAGGTGCAACACTTCTTCCGAAGGTTGACGGATATAATCCGGAGCTTATGATAGGTGATCCTTCCCTTATGAGCGGTAATACGGTCATCATCGATAACGGTGACGGAACCCAGCTCATTACGATCCCTGATATGGATCACTACTGTCAGCATACCGATGAGATGCTGTCATCACCCGGATATGAAACCGTGCTTTCGGTTCAGAATGCAGAGCTTGAAGCGGTAAGACAGGCCAATGAAGCTGCAGCCGCTGCGGCAATGAACGGTGATGTTGCTTCACAGGACGGCTGAACTTAAGTGACACCGGATGAATCTGATGATTCCGGGTTAAGAATACAATAAAACGGCGGAAGAGATCTTCCGCCGTTTAAAATATCTTATGTGTGCTCCGGATCATTCATCTTCCGGATCGGAATCTGTTTCAGCTTCGGGATCAAGACCGTTCTTTCTGTCATCGATCTCCTTAAGAAGTCTTTCCTTGCCGGATTCCGCATTCCTTATAGCAGTACACTGCTTGGCAAATTCCGCATCCTCGGAGTCCTTATACTTTTCGTAATAAGCCTTGCCGATTGCGATATAATTCTTGCGGATGACTTCATCACAGGTAGAAACCTGGGTCTTGAGGCTTGCGATATCAGCTACCTCCTTGGCCTTGTTCTTTACCTGCATGCCTGCCATATATACAGATTCACCGAATTTTTCGAAAACGTCCATATTGCAAACGCCTCCCTTATAGCCACTGTGTTTTACGGGTGCAAACTGTTGCCCATATTCATAATATATCATAAATTTTGGCGTTCGCCATCCTTGGCTCGGTTTTTTCGGAAAATTTAATAGTCGTAACTGTAATAATGTTTACGTCTTTTGAAAAGGAATAAATTTGGGAATCAGCGAAACTTATAACATAATAAAGGAACCGGGCTCGTCCGAGATTGTCGTGACCAAGTCCAGGTTCATTGGATATCTGGCACCTGTATCAAGTGCTGAAGAAGCGGAGAGCATCATATCAGGCGTCCGAAAGAAATATAACGATGCAAGGCACAACTGTTTTGCATATATCGTCATGGATGACAGCGGAATTTTCAAAAAGTGTTCGGATGACGGTGAACCCTCGGGCACTGCAGGAAGACCAATGATGGCGGTTCTGGAAGGCGCATCCTTAGTGAATGTCGTATGCGTTGTCACGAGATATTTCGGTGGAGTGCTTCTTGGAACAGGAGGACTCGTCAGGGCATATACAGATGCGACTTCCCAGGCGCTTGCTTCATGCGCTCCGGTTCCGATCAGACCCGGAAAGTATGTCACTATCTGCTGTGATTATCCTGATGAGGGTTCGATAAGAAGACTCCTTGAAGCAGAAGATTACTCGATAAAGGATACCGGATATACCGACAAGGTTTCGCTGAAAGTGCTGGGGCCTGAGGAGAAGGCCGATTCTCTTATTCATCGTATAACCGATATGACGGGCGGAAAGGCTGTATGCGAGACCGGAGAGAGCATATATTATTGATAGGGGTAGCTTATTAAGAATATCCCGAAAAAATATGACAGCACCAAATTTATGAAAGCACTTACATTCGCGCATTGACAATTGTTTTACGGATATATATACTTTTGAAATGTGTAAAGAACACCGGTTAAATGTAACTAAACCGGACTAAATAAATTAAGGGGTAACGGGGACTATGAGATATTTTTTCACATCCAGGATTGAAAAGGAAAACGGTGAGGATCAGATTCAGATCCCTTTCAATATCTGGGAAGTATGCAAACAGAGAGAGGAGATAAATGCAGATATCGTTGTTGATAACCAGATCATCGACTGCACACTTATTCCTCTTGAGAAGGGACGTTATAAGGTCATTATTCCTGCGGGAACGGAGCTGAAGGTGGACCGCGATAAACCTCATAAGCTTCTTCTTCACATCAAGGATTCACTGATCAGGATGGACCGTAATTCACCCTACAGTTTTGAAAATCCCATCAGGAAGATTGATTCGATCGAACTGATAATCCAGCCCGGTGACGGACTCTGCGGACAGACCTGTATAGCAATGCTCGCAGGAGTAACCATCGCAGATGTCATTTCCGTAATGGACTGTCGTGAGTGGCAGGGTACCATGGGAAGACTTATATCCGCGCTTAATTACTACGGCATAGACCATACTGATATCATTGTCTATCCTGCAGAGGGAGAGCAGGTTGTTCTTCCCAAGTGCGCGATCCTTATGGAGAAGATGGGAAGGTTCAGCCATTATCTTCTTTACTTTGACGGAAAATTCTATGATCCTAATCTCGGTATCATGGAAGAGTATGATATGACCAAACTTGTTGGTTATCTTGAGATCAAGATCTGATAAGAAAATTCCGGCTCCGATCTCACAATCAGTGTGAGGTCGGAGTCTTTTTTGTTCAAAATGAAATCCGAAACAAACAGAAAAAATGAAATCAGGAAGATACTTATCATACTGGCAGTCCTTTTGCTGATCCATGCGGGGCTGGTGGTCTTTTTCGGTGCGCATAAGGAGGGATTCCATGAGGATGAGTATTTTACTTACTGGTCATCCGCGGGTAACGGCCCCATTCATCCCGCAGCACCTGTTTCATGGACAAACGGTCTTGCTCTTTTGCTGAGATATACGGTAAGAGCGGACAACCGTTTCAATTTCGATGCGGTCATATATAATCAGATGACAGATGTTCATCCCCCGCTTTATTATCTTGCGATGAATGTGATACTGTCGCTTCGCCCGGAAACATTCACCAAATGGTACGGGATTGCACTCAATGGGCTGTGTTCGGCGGTTTCTCTGATCGGGATATTTTTCCTTTTTTACAGGAACGCAGAAAGGCGCAGACTGTTTACTGCTTCAGTCATAGCTTTTCTGTATGCGATTTCCCCTTCCGTAATAAGCTGTGACATGTTCATAAGGATGTATTCCATGAGCGTTATGTGGAACGTTCTGTATGCACTTGTACTTTCGGAATTGATGCATTGTCCGATTGAAAAAAAGCGGAGGTTCACTGTTCTTTCAGTAATTGGTGCTCTTGTCTGTTACCTTGCATTCCTGACTCATTACTTCAGTCTTATCGTTCCTTTCTTCCTGACACTTGGCTTTGTGCTGTACAGTCTTGTCATGAAAAAAGGAATCATCAGAATGCTCCTCTACGGCATTTTATGTGTGGCTGCCATAGGGCTTGCCATACTTACATTCCCAACAAGTATGGATCATATCTTTGGCGGATACAGGGGGCAGCAGGCGTTTTCAGGGCTTAAGGATGAGCTCTTATCCGACCGCATCAGAATGTTCTATCCTGTACTGAACAGAGATTTTCTTGCGGGGATGTTCATTCCTTTTATGATCCTTGCCGTTACGGGTATCATTATCTTCCTCGTAAAAAACAAAGATGCCGTTTCAAAATGGTTCATCATGATACTCTTTGTCTCAACCGGCATCTCTTCGGTGTTTTTCCTAAAGTCTGCCCTTGTTCTCGGAGACAGTTCATGCAGATATTTCTATACCGCGCTTTTGCTCTGGATTCCCGCAGCTTCGTTTCTGATCCTTCAGATACTGCCGGCATCGTTTAAGAACCGCAGATCTGAGATCATTACCGCAGGCCTGTTATGCGCAGCGGTCATCCTTCCACACATCATCGTATATGCGCAGGGAAATGTTCTCTTTTTATTTTCCGGGGAAAAGGAAGCAATAGCTTTTTCCGAGGAATATTCGGATTATCCGCTGATAGTTGCATATACTGCAGATACGGATTACAGACTTGAATATACGATAGACCAGTTCTGGCCCTTCAGGAATGTTCTCTTTGTTGAGGGTTCTCATCTTATGGATGACTGGGAGGAGATAACGGTCGTCAATTCCGAAAAACTGGTGATCTATATGGATGCACCGGAAGAGTTTGCCCAGCATTTCGTGGACTGCAGCAACTGTCTTGAAAAGTATACTCTTATCAGACATGATCCGTTCTATTACGTATATCTCCTTGAGTGATACTGTCTTCAATTCTTTTAAATGTTAAAAAAATAGAAAATCTTGTTTTTTTTCTTGCAATTCAAATAGGGAAATACTAATATATGTAATGTCAATTAGCACTCAGATTAAAAGAGTGCTAACAAAAGAAACAGAAAACGCATTCATATGCGTCAAAAAGGAGGCAATGATATGAAGTTAGTACCTTTAGGTGACAGAGTTGTCCTTAAGGCTGTAGCAGCCGAAGAGACTACCAAGTCGGGTATCATCCTGGCAGGAGCCGCAGGCAAGGAGAAGCCTTCACAGGCTGATGTTGTGGCAGTAGGTCCCGGAATCACCAGCGACGGCAAGGAAGTTAAGATGGAAGTTAAAAAGGGTGACAGGGTTATCTATCAGAAATATGCCGGAACAGAAGTTAAGCTTGATAATGATGAGGAATTCATCGTAGTTAAGCAGAGCGATATTCTTGCAATTGTTAAATAACGGGAGGCGCATTTAAAATGGCTAAAGAGATCAAATATGGCGCTGAGGCTCGCCAGGCACTTGAGAACGGTGTTAACAGCCTTGCAAACACAGTCCGTGTAACACTCGGACCCAAGGGAAGAAATGTTGTACTTGATAAGAGCTACGGCGCTCCCCTCATCACCAACGACGGTGTTACCATCGCCAAGGAGATCGAGCTTGAAGACGGTTTTGAGAATATGGGTGCTCAGCTCCTTAAGGAAGTAGCTACCAAGACCAATGACGTAGCAGGAGACGGAACCACAACCGCTACCGTACTTGCACAGGCAATGGTCAATGAAGGAATGAAGAACCTTGCTGCAGGAGCTAATCCCATCATCCTCAGAAAAGGTATGAAGAAGGCTACCGAGGTTGCTGTTGCAGCAATCAAGGAAATGAGCCAGAAGGTAAACGGCAAGGAGCATATCGCAAGAGTTGCAGCTATTTCCGCAGGAGACGATGAAGTCGGTCAGATGGTTGCAGATGCAATGGAGAAGGTTTCCGGCGACGGTGTAATCACCATCGAGGAGTCCAAGACCATGGCAACTGAGCTTGATACCGTTGACGGTATGCAGTTCGACCGCGGATATATCTCCGCATACATGGCAACCGATATGGACAAGATGGAAGCTGTTCTTGACAATCCTCTTATCCTTATCACTGATAAGAAGATCAGCAACATTCAGGAGATCCTTCCTCTTCTTGAGCAGATCGTACAGTCAGGCAAGAAGCTTCTCATCATCGCTGAGGATGTTGAAGGCGAAG
>CAMOZY010000055.1 GCA_946631295.1 uncultured Lachnospiraceae bacterium | reverse complement strand
GCTACTGAATGCTTTGAATAATTGTAGTACTGATCAGCAGGGATCAATGCATTCGCATCAAGCACATGATTTCCCGAGAATACCCTGACTCTGAGTTCAAGAACAGAATCATCAGTTGAAACCTTGGGAATAGTCATGAACTCAAATCCGAGATAAGGAGTAGAGCTCATGTTCAAAGGCGATGCAAGTTTATACTTAAGCCCCTGATAGTTAAGATAGTAAACCTTGGAATCTGTTGCAACACCGCCGTTAGCATGATACTGAGCACATGAGCCATCGTCATTGCCGTAATCTGCCAGGGTGACATCCTTTGCAACAGCATATTCATGGAGCCAGTTGCCATCCTTCATTGCATGTTCGATCACGGTTACGCCCGAAGCGGTTGAAAGAGAATTATTGACTTCATTGCCGCCGTCGTCGATATTGACATCGCCGGTTCCGTCATTTCCCTGAGTACCGTATTCAAAAGCTTTGGTGTAGTACAGATTCGAGGTAGCAACACTCTTGCCGTAAGCGGTGATCTTGGAAAGATCAAATCCGGGAATAACTGTGTTCCAGCTGTCGATACCAAAGTAGTTAAGCGCAAATTCTGTAGCCTGAGCCGAAATGTCGGTGTCGATGTACTTGTAGACATAGTATGCAGGCTTTCTGGTGAGAGGCTTTCCGCTAGAGTCGGAATTCCAGAGACCGAAGTTAAAGTCTGCGGTATTAACAGCATCGGGCTGGGTAACATGCTGATAGAGAATAAATGCGTCAATGTAAGGATTCATCTCAGCCTTGTAATATGCATAAGCGATATTAGCTGCCTGAGAAGTCTCACTTGCAGTTCCGAGATTGTTGGTAGATGAATAGCCCTGCTCGGAAAGGATGATGGAACGAACCTGTCCGGCTGCGTTAAGGAATGCGGGCTGCTGCATGAAATTGGTAAGTGCATCCAGATTCTTCATGGTAATGAAGGTGGTGGTGCTGTAGTCATTAGTTACATCACCTGCTCCGGTAGCAACGCCCTGAGCGTTTACCGAGCTTTCATTATCGCGAAGAGCGTTTGCGGTAAGAATAGGATTGGAATAAGGGTGGTAAGCAAGATTCCAGTCGGTTCCGCCGGCAACTGCAAGAGCATTGAACTTCTCAAGGAAATCCTTGCCTCTGTAGTATTCGTTGGTATTCTTGATACTTCCTGCCCACTGATACTCAAGGGGAACATATACCTGAGCGGTAGCATTGTTAGCCTTGATAACATCATAGAAGGTCTTGAATGTCTGATAATAGACATTTACATATGCGTCAATCTCCATGGGACCAACGTTATTGTAGGTGATATTATCGTTAACCTCGTTACCTATAACGAAATTATTGATCCTGCCGTAGCTTCCGCCGTTGTATCTGGAAGAAACGAAATTACTGACAGCCTTGACGGTTCTTTCACCCTGTGAACCTGCAGTGGTATTAAAGGCAAAGTATGCAACTCCCGCAGGATTGCCGGCAGAACCTACATAGTAAAGATATGAGAAATGCTCGGGATCGTACTCATTGTTGACAAAAGCAACTGTGACATTAGCACCCATTTCGGTCAGTCTCTCAACTGCCATATCATATGCTTCAACTGTTTCCTTGTGGAAATAATAGGTATTTCCGCCATAGGAATACTCGATCATACTTCCGGGTGTTGCAGTAGAAGGTGACTTTTCAAGAAGCTTCTCAAATTCGATGTTGAGAAATGCCTCACTGATTCCCAGTTCCTCAACGTCAGACATGACGTTGAAGTCAATCTGGATTCCCTTTTTAGAACCATTGTCGTAACTGACATAGCTGGCCGGAGCTGCCTGCGTTTCAACCGCCGGTCCAAAAAGCATGGACGAAGCGCATAATGCAAGCGACAAAATACCGGTCAGTATTTTTCGTGCTGTCTTACTCTTCATGGTATCCCTCCTTATTTAGAAATGATGCGTATATTATACTCCACTAACGCCTTTATAGCAAATCTGAGGAAGCCCATGAAATGATATAGTCAGAGCACGGTGACGGACGTAAATCTTCCCTCGGCTTTTCCGTTTCTCATATAGTGAAGATAATACATCTCATAAAGATCACCGTATGCTTCACGGACATCGCTGTACAGTGCCTTATA
Source organism: uncultured Lachnospiraceae bacterium (assembly GCA_946631295.1). GTDB lineage: Bacteria > Bacillota > Clostridia > Lachnospirales > Lachnospiraceae > AC2028. The sequence goes on along the minus strand of CAMOZY010000055.1, from coordinate 15,730 downwards.
CATAAGAGGATCGAACTGTGCACTGCCCTTTCTGCCTTCCTTCATGCCCCATAATACAAAATGCTCAAGTGCAGCCTGTCCTTCGGAAATACCGCTTCCTTCGCCCGTTCTCTCACTGACATATGCCCTGACATCTTCATATCCGGACATATAGTATTCGGCATTAAAGACCTGACTGTAATCGTTTCCGAAAAATACGGTATCCGTATTATTTTCAAAAGTATACAAGCAGGCTGTACGGCCCTCTTTATACCCGTTTGTGCAAAAATGAAGATAGAGCGACTTTATATCATTACCGAAATGTTCCGAAACATCGGGATTCAGGTCTCTGTATACCTCGGGATTAAACCATTCCGCTCCCTGCATGCCTTCATCCATACCTGTTGTGACGAAATATTCAAGAAGAGATAAGGGATCACCGCCGCACTGCGTAAATATATCAGGATAACGCCATTCTATGTATGAGGGATCATACACAAATGCGTAGTCATAGCCCATATATGTAGTACTGCTGAGCATATGACTTCCGACAAATCCGGCTGCTTTTCCTTCTGAAATGTAATGTCCTGCAGCACTGACAAGATCCGTGCCGTATTTTGCCTGAAGGTCAGGATAATTATTCAGGTAGTATCTTACATCGAATTCTTCACAGCCACGGTCCCCACGAGGAAGGCCGATATTAAGAAAATACTCCTCAGCCTTTGCAGGATCACTGTCACATGCAGCCTCAGCTTCCGGGCAGTTAGCAAAATACCACGAAGGATTCAGGATATCAGCGAATGCACCTGTTATCTCGAATGAGAACACCTTAAATCCTGTATAATCTCCGCGGCCTACTACTACAATCTGCGCTGTTCCGGGCTTTAAATTGGAGGTATAGGAAAGGTCGTAATCTTTTGCTTCTTCCAGAAGCTTAACACCATCATAAACTTCAATTTCCGGAAGGACGGGGAGACCTGTATATATCTGATCTGCAATAGTTCCTACGGTGCAGGATGAAATATCTCTCTTTCCAGAACTGTTTTCAGAGGATGTGTTGTTTTCACGGGAAGCGAGCCAGCCGGAGATACCGCTTCCGGGCTTCACATATCCGGGGATGATATCTTCCCATCTGTCCGCACCGAGAACTGCAAGGAGCATATCGTCATAGCTGCACCCCTGCACAGAGCCGAGAGCCTTAAAAACCTCATAGGAAAGCTTTTTGATCTGATCATCGTTGGCTCTCCTGAGTCCAAACTGAAAATACGGGCTTCCCTCATCCTCATCCTGATGAGACCTGATGATAATAGCCTGAATATAGGGATTTGCCTCAGCCTTATAGTAGGCGTACGCGATATTTGCAGCCTGCTTGGCCTCATTTTCTCCGCAGATGACGCTGTAAGAGGTATATCCGACCTCAGAAAGGATTATCGGCCTTACAGTCCCATCCGGATTCAGGAGATTTTCCGTAAAATAATCAGTCAGAATGTCAAGGTTCTTCATGCTGATGATCGGAGTTGTATAATCCAGTGTCACCTCTCCGCCATATGAAGGCAGGCCATCGGTATCGGTTGTCGGATAATCACCGTCATCAAGAGTGTCCGGGTCTCCAAGAGGATAAGGATAGGGATGCCATGCAAGCCCCCAGTCCATCTCGCCTCTTTCAAGTTCGAGTTCATGGAAATATTCAAGGAACCATCTCCCACCGTAGTCAGTCATTGTATTGGCAGTCTGCCAGCGGTGTTCGAGCGGTATATAGACATCAGCTTCGGCATCATGAGCCTTGATAACATCGTAGAACAGCCTGAATTCATCGTAATATGCGCTTACATATTCCTGCATTCCACAAGGATTCATATAGTGGTACTGGAGGTTATCATTTACCTCATTTCCGACGAGCCAGCCGCAGATGCTTCCGTTTCCCTCGGGGCCGTATCTTCTCACAAAAAACTCAGCAAAAGCTCTTGCGCATTCTCTGCCCTCTTCATTTTCCGTATTGAAGGCATAATACATTGTCGCTTCACTGGTCTCGGTGCCGGGATAGCGCATGCAGGGGTAATAGTCATTCCACTGGTTCAGGAAGCTTGCAACAACCTTAATATCATTTTCGGCCATGATATCGAGCATGCGGTCATATTCCATGATAACCGGTTCCGAAAAATAATATGTCTTTCCGTTATAATCAATGGAATATGGAGTAGGAACATCGATCATCCAGGCAGTTGAAAAATTGACAAAGCCCCAGTCAACACCAAGATCCAATGCATCATCGGTAAATTCAAGCTTGAGCTGGATACCCTTTTTGGACCAGTCACAGCCGGAAGAAGTGCTTCGTCCGACAAGCAAAGCTGTCACGATTACGACGGAAATCAGGGAAAGGATTGCCATAAGGCATATGATTGTTTTGGTGGAAGGTCTTTTTTTCATATTTCGAGATTTTTTAGTTTTTTTCGGGAATAATTTTGTTTTTCAGCGGGCTTCTAATCAAAAACGGCACCAAGGTGCCGTTTTGAACATTATGTCGATTAACAGTTTATGCTAGTATAATACCAAGTACATCCTTTTCCATGGTAGAGAGCATTTCCATCTGGCTCTGAACCTCGGTACGTCTTGAACTGTGTATGCGCTCTGCAATGATAACGTGGTCAGCTGCAGTGATCTTCTCAACAGCGGAAGCATTCAGCAGAGGATTGCCGGCAAATTCGAGCTTTACGTCTGTTTTTGCCTTGAGCTGGTCGAAAAGCTTGCGGGAAACCGCTTCATCCATGGTACCTGTCAAGACTACAGTCTCATTCTTATCCTTAACAAGGGATGAGAGCTTGGCAGCCATCAGAGCAACCATCTGATCTGCGGACATGTTATCGAGATTTCCATTCTGCATGCGTGCTATACGCTTATCGATGGCACCCTTGGCAGCAGCGGCAGGAGCACATCTTCCAACCACAGGAAGACCGTAACAGCTTCTGAGTTCTTCTTCAGTCTTGATGCTGTCGCCAAGAACATAGATTACACAGTAGATAAATGCCATGAGGCATATACCAAGAACAAAGCCGACAATCGCATACTTAATAATTCCGGTAACGTTCAGGGTTATGACAGGGCTTTCCTTTTCGAGATCGTCAAGTTCCTCACGCAGGTCGATGATGGTGGAATTCAACTCGAGATACTGATCCATGTTATTGTCCTGAGCACTCTTGACCTTGATTGCGGAAGATGATGAGGAATCATCATAGTTGATGTGCTCGGTCTTGGTTGTTATCGGCTTAATGTCGTGCTCGTGGATGCTGGAGGAAATAACCGGGGTCTCTTCAAGAATCTTGTCACAGATGACATCGAGAAGTTCTCTTGCCTTGGCCTCGGTAGTTCCTATTGCTTCGACAGTGATCATATCGGATGAATAGTCTACGTAGAATCTGAATATCTCACTGACATAACGGTCGTCAGACTCCATTCCAAGCAGTGAACGGATCTGATCATAGAGATCATTGTCAACAACCATCCTGGAGTAACCGGCAAGAACTGAATCAGTGTAGTTCACATCCTGAAGTCCGAGTTCGGGAATGATCTGATAATTGGTCGTTACATAGTAGGTACAGGTAGCCCAGTAGTAATCATAGGGATCCATGCCCATAAGCATGGACTTGTCCTGATACTCCATAACCTGATCGAGTTTTTCCTCTATTCTGGAAATTCTCTCCTCAAGCTTGGCCTTCTTCTGTTCATACTCCCAAAGTTCAAAATCCGATTCTTTCTTATCCGCTTCATCAAGCAGCTGGGCCTGATATGACTGATAAGCCTTGAAAAAGCGAAATCCGGCAAGCAGGGCCATCATCACAAGTCCGAAAATGATTGCCTTGCGCCATTTCCTTGCAACAGAAATAAACAGATCACGAAGGTCTATTTCCATTTCCTCTTCACGATTGTTACTGATCTGCATAATACAAACTCCTTACAAAGCAAGTGTTTTTATCATTTAAGTAGACATACTTTGTGATTATAACATAATAATCAGAAAAAAACACAAAAACCTTGCAAAGCAGGTTTATGGAGTTAGGTAACATTAAGAAATCTTAATGGTGTCAGGCACCGTTAGGGGGTGACTTTTTCGAAATCGGAAGCGGGGTGCTTGCAAATAGGACAGATGAAATCTTCCGGTGGTTCCTCACCTACATATTCATAACCGCAGATTTTGCAGCGCCATACGGTCTGACCGTCTGAAGTTTTCTCGATGGCTTCGGGCTTCGGTTTGATATTTTCCTGATAGAAGGAATATGTAGCAGAAGGTGTAGCGGAAAGGAGTGCAGATTCACTTATCTCTCCTATAAAAAGAGTGTGTGAGCCGAGGTCAACGCTCTGCTTTACATCTATGGAAAAGAAAGAATTGGTACCGGCAGTGATATAGGGAATACTGTTTGCAGATGTTTTGAAATCCGTGTATCCCGCAAACTTATCAACGTCCCGACCGGACTGATAACCGAAATGCTTGAAGAGGGCAAAGTCCGCTGTTTCACTGATGACCGAAATGTTAAAGCAGTTTGTTTTGAGAATCATGTCATGAGTGAAGTTCGACTTGTTAACGGCAACAGCAATCCGGTCAGGCAAAGATGCAACCTGTATCGCGGTATTGGTGATGCAACCGTTCTTCTTTACACCATCTGCAGCAGTTACAACAAATAATCCATATGTAAGTCTGTGCATAGGATTTCCCTGGATAACGTTATCAGCCATGACCGGTTCCCCCTTCTTGTTAGTAGTTTATAGTTTTTTATGTTATCAGTTAGCTGCGTACCAGCCGATGCCTTCGTCTATCCAGCCGAGGGAAACGAGGAAATCTCTCTCTGACTCGCTCATGGTGTAGTGGTGAGCGCCGGCCTTGCCCTGAGAATATGCATTGGGATTGTATACTCTGTAAACGGGGCGACCTTCGGGATATGAATTCCATGCTACGCCTTCATTCTTCCAATCGGGGCTTGCATTAAGAGCTGCTATCTCATCGGCTCTCATCGTGTAGTGATGATCTCCGAGCTTCTCATTATAGAAACGATAAACGTTATCACCTGTTCTGGTGGGAGCTTCCCATCCGGGTCCTTCATAAACCCAGCCAACCTTTACAAGATTGTCTCTTTCCTCAGTGCTTCCGGTCCAGAAATGCTCGCCGGAATTGGGATTGTAAAGACGATTCATCAAAATGCAGGGAATTTTTGAATTAACAGTAATGGTGTAGAGGCTGTTACGTGATGAAACGACGTTACCTGCAGTAATCTCAACATAATAGGTTCCGGCAGGAAGGAACTCTGAGTTAGATGTAACTGTTGCAGCTGCTCCGCCCTTAACGCCTTCTGTGATCTTGGAAACAAGGGAACCGTTGCTCAGATTGTAAAGAGTGATATCCCATGCAGCAAGCTCAGTTGCATCACATGCATCGTGCCAGAAGGTAAATGAAACTTCTCTCTCGCTGTCAATTGCGAAAGTAAAGTAGTCCTGATCCTTAACAAGTCCGATATTGGAAATTCTTCCGTTATATGCTTTGTTAAGCTCGATGGTATTAGCAGAAGCTACGCTGTCATTAAATTCGGTCTCTGAATATGTTCCTTCAGCAGACTGGAAATTAGCAGTAACGGTATAGTCATCAGAGCACCATCCGAGTCCGCCCAGGTTACGGAATGCCTTAACCTCGATATAATATGTGCCGGCAGGAAGATTATAGATATCGCTGGTAACAGAAGCTTCCTTTCCTCCGAGAACGTTCTTGGAATACAGCTGATCATCAGTACTGTATATGGTATATGTCCATCTGCCGTTATTTCCGTTCTCCTCACAGTCTCCATGCCAAAAGGTTACAGAAAGAGCCCCTGAAGTGTTTGCAGGAACGGTTACCTTAAACCAGTCCTTGTCGGTAGCTGTTTCAATCTTTCCTACATATGCCTCGTTAAAAGCGATAGCATTGGCGGTTGCTCTGTCGTTATTGCTCTCAGTTTCCTCTTTGATTGATGCGCCAACAATCTCAGCATCATCCACTGCACTTAAATCAGTTGCCATAACTCCGGTAAAGGAAGAAACAGCAAGCACGCCGGACATTGCAGTTACTCCGAAAATCTTTCTTACGGCTGAAGCCGCTTTTCTTAATAACATTTTCACAAATCTCCTTTGCTAATTCATAAAAACCCACGCCGAACATATAGTATGCCGACTCACATAAGAATACAATATATATTATCTTCCCGTTTCAATTAAATGTCAAATACCATATATAGTTGTGAAGAAATTAATGGTGTCAGGCACCAAACAGAGCCCTGAACTCGGATACGCTCTCACTGAGACCCTGAATTGACCTGTTCAATGAGTCCATATCAAGTTCCCTGAGCTGTTCCATGGATGTGGAAACATCCTGCATGGCGTTTGTAGTATTATCTTCTATGTTCTTTATAGTCTCAGTCAGTTCAAGTGACTTCAGCTCTTCTGACACAGATTCCAAATTGTTTAATGTTCTCTGCGCCGTATCCATCAGTGAAAGCACCTTAGGAACAACAGCCAGAACCACTACCAGGATCACAACAAATGTCATAACTGAGCATACCGCTATGATCATTGAAAAATAGCAGGTGAGTCTGGTGTGCCTGTCAGAGCGAGTTACCTGTGCCTGCTGCACAGTCTTCATATTAATATCTGTGCTTTCAATTTCCATCATTGACCTCTTTCCATGCCATACCGGTGTCAGGTAACATTAAGATTTCTTAATGGTGTCAGGCACCGTCGGGGTGCAACGTCAAGGGGTGACTTTTTCGAAGTCGGAAGCAGGATGCTTGCAGATCGGACAGATGAAATCTTCCGGAAACTCCTCTCCTACATATTCATAACCGCAGATCTTGCAGCGCCATATGGTCTGACCGTCTGAAGTTTTTCCGACGGCTTCGGGCTTAGGCTTGATATTTTCCTGATAAAAGGAATACGTTGCGGCTGGCGCTTCAGACAGCACTGCCGATTCGCTTATCTCTCCTATGAAAAGAGTGTGTGAACCGAGTTCAACGCTCTGCTTTACATCTATGGAAAAGAAAGCATTTGTGCCGGCGGTGATATAGGGAATACCGTTTGCCGATGTTTTGAAATCCGTGTATCCGGCAAACTTATCAACATCCCGACCGGACTGATAACCGAAATGTTTGAAGAGGGCAAAATCCGCAGCTTCACTGATAACGGAAATGTTGAATTTGCCCGTTTTGAGAATCATGTTATGAGTGAAGTTAGCCTTGTTAACGGCAACGGCAATCCGGTCAGGTGAAGATGCAACCTGTATCGCGGTATTGGTGATGCAGCCGTTCTTCTTTTCACCATCTACAGCAGTCACAACAAACAATCCATATGTAAGTCTGTGCATAGGATTTCCCTGGATTACGTTATCAGCCATGGCCGGTTCCCCCTTCTAGCAAGTTGTTTATAGTTTTTTAATGGTGTCAGGTAACATTAAGATTTCTTAATGGTGTCAGGCACCGTAAATCTTCCCCTCCGCTGCCATCTCACAGACAAGCAGGCTCTGCACTACCGCATCCTTCTCATAAGCGTCATCAGAACCGCCTGAATACTCCTTCATCAACTTCATAATCTGTTCATCACTTACTCTGACAAAAACATCTCCCTGCCTTACTGCAACAGCTATTTTCTCACACACAGGGCTGGAAGCCAGAACAATATCTGCCCCTTCAAGTTTCCCCTGAGCTATCGCCATATCGAGAGCTCTATCATCATCCAGGCTCAGACTGTTAAGCGTAGGGAAACTGCCATCCTGCTTAACCTGCTCATTCACATGGGTAAGATTGGTGAAGCCTTCCAGCATAAGCACCGTTGTGACTGTCACATTGCCGCATCCGTGCAGAGGAGTATATACCACCTTAAGTTTTCTCTTCAGATCCGCATCATCCAGCTTAGATCTCTTCCTGACAAAGTTGATATAATTGTCAGCCACATCCCCCTTCAGGATCAGCTTCTGATCACCCCTGAAATCAATCTCTTTATAATCCTTAACCTCTTCAACATAATCAGAAAGAGAGTCCATCTCGTCAGATGACATCAAATCCCCAGTCTCATCAAGGAATATCATCCCGTTGTATTCCTTAGGCATATCCAGCGCAGTGATCATCACACCGCAGGCAGCCTTCCACAATCTTATCGTGTATGAGAGCTGTGATACAGGACACACCATGGCATGGAGATAAACCTTAATCCCAAGTGATGACAACACATCTGCTGCAGCTGCCGCAAAAGGCTTAGAACCATTTCTGGTATCAAAGCCTATTACTACTCCGCGCTTCTTCAAATCATCGCCCAAACCGGCAATAAGAAATCTACTCAAGCCAAGAGCAACCCTTCCGACAGTATATTTATTAATTCGATTGGTACCTGCTCCGATAAGTCCTCTTACACCACAGGAAGAAACCTCAATATTCCCGGAAAACCTGTCCTCAATGTCCGCTTCATCGGTCAAAGCCATAAGTTCAGTCCTCGCAGACAGATCAAAGAAATCATCCATGCTCCACAGATCATATGATTCACGATATCCCATCGTCACCTTCCTCCAATCCAGGTCAAAGCATCTCTACCGCACTAACTATCATGGCATATCAAACTTATGCTTATCCGTAACGGTTATGTCACGACCAATCTGCACCTCGATGAGCTGAATGCCATTGGAGCCAGCAATTACCGTATGCCTGCATCCGGCCGGCATGGTGATGACATCTCCGGGCTTAACAAACTTCTCAACTCCTTCAACAATCGTTCTTCCCGAGCCCTCGATAACGTTCCAAACCTCGTCACGCCTGTCGTGGGAGTGGTAGTTCATCTTATTACCGGGATTTAGCGTAACCTTCACGGTCATGGATTCATCCTCAACATCAATAACCCTGTATGATCCCCATGACTTCTCCGCATACATAACACGGCTGTCAATTTCATCAACGAAGGGCTTGATATAAGAACTCTGTACCTTGTCGGAAACCAGTATTCCATCCGGAGATGCTGAGATTACCACATCCTTAAGGCCCATGGCCAAAATAGGAATATCCAGCTCATTGATAACATTTACATTTTCACACTTATCATTGAGGATAGCATCACCGATCGTCGGATCATCCATAACCTCTGTAAGGGTATTCCAGGTTCCAAGATCCTTCCACTCTCCGCTGTATCTGATAACCTCAATAGATTCCTCAGCCTCGACTACTGCGTAGTCAAAAGAAATCTTCTTAAGATCTGCATACCTTTCAAGCAGTCTGTCGTAATCATCTGTTCCCAAGAGATCTCTTGCCTTATCAAGAACATATGAAAGCTGATATGCGAAAACTCCGCCGTTCCAGAGAGCTCCGGCCTCTATATATTCCTTAGCCTTCTCTTCAGTGGGCTTCTCCGTAAAAGAATACCCTTCCTCCCCATTATCCTTCTTCACAGGCTTGATATAACCATACTTCTCAGAAGGATAAGTAGGCTGGATTCCCATAAGAACGAGATTCTTATCACCGCTCTTAGCCTTCTCATACAGTTTCTTAATGCACTCAAAATATGATGCATCCACATAAGGATCCACCGGGCAAACCACAACTGCCTCATCTGAAGGCACATCCTGAATATCATGCAGGTAAGACGTGGCAAGCGCTATCGCTGCAAAAGTGTCTCTTCTACAAGGTTCAACAGATAATCCCACTTCTGTGCCTAGCTGATTATGTATTGCAGAAGCCTGAGACTTACTTGTAGCAATAGTAACAGTAGCATCAGGATCAACAGCCTTAATCTGTCCATAGATTCTCTGAACCATGGACTCAAACTCACCATCAGATCTCTTAAAGATTTTGATGAACTGTTTTGAACGTATGTCATTTGAAAGCGGCCAAAGCCTTTTCCCGGATCCACCAGATAATAATACAATATTCATATCTTTCCAATCTTTAAAAAAATAGCTAACAGACACCTTTATAAAAATATTAAATGTAGCATAGATATTATAACCCAATTTGCATCAACATAACATATTGACGACGAAAACGTTATGATATTCGATGTCAAAACCGCAACACCGACATAATAAAATCACCAGGGCTCGTATTATCAACACTCCAAGATTTTTGTTTCCATTATCACCAATCAAAATGATAAAGAATAACCATTGATGAGATGAGCAATACTCCTGAAATGAGATATTTTGTAGGAACATATCAAATTCTTATAAGACATGATTTCCCACTTTTCCTCATAATAACCGGACTATATGAGAACATTAACCGTCTCCAGAATGAAGAAAACCTTACGTTTCTATACAGAGCTCCCAAGATATATCTCGGCGCACTGAACACTTACCGGATTGCAGAAACTTATGAATCAACTCTCAAACTCACAAAAGAGGAATCATTAAAACTGGCCAAAATAACAAAAGGCTATTCCTTTGCGTTTCAAGTCATCGGATATTTTGTTTATAGTAATAATGGAAACTACGAAAAAAGTCTTCCTGATATCCATTCCGCCAAAGATCAGATCGCTGCTCTCGCCAACGAACATCATCTCGATACCATCTGCTTTGGCCTGGAGTGCCGCTTGCAAGATCTGTGGCTCAATAGAATGAACTGGCGCAGCCTTTGCCTTCATAACAGGCTCAAGGTGGGAAATGACAGTATCCCAAGTGATATCCACATAGTGAAGAGTCAATCCATAATACTTTGCATAATACTCTGCGCGCTCCAACTCTTCCTTCTGATAATCTCCACCAAGAAAACGGAACGTGTACGCATCAGAACCTCGGAGATAGGAAGCAACAATGGCCGAGTCCATTCCGCCGGACAGAAGGATACCCTTCTTCTTATCCTTGAACTGCTCCATTTGTTTTCCGATTTCACGGTCTATATCATCACTCGTATGGACGATGATTCTCTGTTCATCCGGGATAGGAACAATGTTCTTATGCACCCCCCATTTTTGTAGAAATCGACATCGTCTTTCTCAATATAACGGAATGCCATATAAGAACTCATGCAATATTTCTTATCAATCATCTCTAAATCTTCCTCCGTCTCATCGACCATATTCAGGAACTGCTCTAGACACCACATCAACCACTTCTGATTTCCATCATATTTACTGATGTCAATATCATCTCTAAACTCCGGTCTCATTGGACCTTGCCAATCAGCAAAATACTTATCTACCGGGCGTGGCATTGGAATCTTCTCAGGAATAGAGAACTCCGGATATCGCATGTCCTCTTTGTTTTCTGCGTAGATTACCTTGGCCTCCAGGGCACAAAGAAAGGCCCTCCGCACCGCAACCCTTATATCATTGGGATGGGGATTGGAGGGTAGCAATTCTCCCGTTCTAATCTAAGCTGCTTCTTTTACTAATTGTTCAACATACTCTTTTGTTTTAGCAAAGGACTGAGCCGCTTTTCCTATAGCCTCGTCTAATGACAAGTGCATTTCGTTCATCAGAAATTTAACCACACCAACTATTTCAGAATCTTTTTTCATCTCATCAATTGCCATGCACATATTAACATTACCTCCTTCATCGAGAATAGGTTTTAGTCTTGAATTTGTCGCCTGATTAATCAGATCAAACGACTCCTTGTGAATCTTCCAAAACTGCGCATCATCATGTACCAATTGATTGATTTTCACCTTGTCTTTAGAGTATTTAATGTACTCCATAACCTTTCCAAGTTCAGTTTTAAATTTCGTAAAATCTTCCGGTGAAATGCTATACGGCTCAATCAGATTGACTTTATAATCAGATACATATTTCAGAATACGCTGATTCTTGATATCAAACATATCGTATAGGCTTTTCGGTCCATCCCACTCCTCAGAGCCAAAATAGATTACCAACGTAATTACCGGTATCAGTTTGTCTTCTTTATGAAATCCCGAAAGGAATTCCTCGCTTGTCTCGCTTTCTCCCCTCCGCGATTTCTTTGCTTCAATGACCTGTTTTGCGTAGTTAAGCGCATCATAAACCATATTTTTTACAGCAATAGCATAATGAATCTTTGACTGGTTCTCTATTCCCAAAATAAGGTACACCGCATTGTCATCATACATCCCAGTCCACATTTTAGCAATATCGCGTATCTTTTGTACCGGCTCATTCGCATCATTCCCATATGTCAGAGCAATTTCTGTCGGATCCAATTCTCTCAGTTCACTTGGATGTACTATATCATCCCCATTGAACAAAAGAAAATTAACAGCATCAGCAAAATGATGTGGATCTTTTAAATATGCTTTCGACATTGTGTCGAATGCTCCCATTCAACCGCCTCCCTCCGAGTTTGATACGACCAAGCGGATACACTCCACCCAATTTAATTAATTATACTCGATGAACCCCAGTTCTGTCAAGAGTTTTCACCAAATTTTCATCAAATACAAATAGACGAGAACACCTCCTCGTCTGGGAATACTATAGCATACCCCGGAGAAGCTGTAAACACAAAAATCCGGGAGCATGACCACACTCAGCCACACTCTCGACATTCCCGTTCCCATTCCTCTTTTGTGAGGATCCGTCTGACCCGTTCCTCAATGCTCATGCCCAGCGGATTCGCTTCAAACTCGACAAACACACTCCTCGCCAGCCGTTCCGACTCTTGAAAATCATACCCCTTTGCCTCGATCTTGTGGATCACGGCCATAAGGTTTCTGTATGTCAGGTTCCGCATCTGCTTCATCCCACAACCTCCATCTCTATCGCATCCTTCTCCGCCTTAAGCTGGTCGATCTCCTGTTGGCAGCAAGTCTTTATAAAGCCGTTCTTGCTGGCATCCCGCCGTATCTCCAGCTGCCGTATTTCCTGCTTGTAGGTCTTGAGAATCTCGATCTCGTTGCCTTCCTGTGCGTCCTTAAGCCTTCTTTCAAACCTCTGCGTCCTCTTCATCTTACGCTCCTTTCCGGGGCTTCCTGCGCCCCCTGTCGGCTTTCGTGGCGGCTTCATGCCATCCTCTGCGTTCTGCCCCTCTATTCCTCTCTCTTCAAATCCTCTCCGCCTCGTGTTCCCCAAGGTTTCTTAAAAACCCGTCAACTTCGGTGAGGTCTTTAAGGTCTGCGTTGTAGGCTCCCAGCCCGCTCGCCCTGATCACCCTGTATGTTCCGAAGTGTGTCTTAAGAAGGCCTAATCCGTTCTGCTCGGCAATCTTTGTGGCTGTCCGGGTAAGCTTTCCCATCTTTGTGATCTCGCTGTCCTTGCCTCTCTCTGAAATCCTCTGGCATCCTGTTCTGTCTATGTATCTCATGACTTTTTCTCCCTTCGGTTTCGGTATGTACATATATCACTCTAAACCGCTGAAATTGCAAGTTAATTCTGCCCCTGTCTCGCACAAATATTGATAAATATTCATGAGCGCCTGAGACTTCCCAAAACGCAAAAAATCCGGGAGCATGACCACAATCAGCCACACTCCCGGTATTCCTTCCTCCCAGCTTTCCCATCAAGTTCAGCATTCTCTACGCATCCAAAAACTCATCCGCTTTCAGCTTCAGCTGTACCTCCCCATCATCCCAGTAAACCGCATCCACAGTCCTCAGCAACATTTCTCTGGTCAGCTCCGCATCGACAATCCCTGCCAGCGGCTCCAGGGTTTCTTTTCGCCTGATCAGGTATTCCTTCCGACCTCTTGCGAGAGACAGCTTCTGCTCCATTTCCGCTGTCCGTGCCTTGTTCTTATCACGGAAAGCGATGTACTTTTCCTTGCTGATCTTCCCGTCCGCAAAGGTCTCATATCGTTCCATGAGATCTTTCTTCAGACTGGCTATCTCCGCCTCGATGCCATCCACATCGGGGATCTCCACATCCTGTCCGAGCAGCTTCTTTGCAAGTTTCGCCTTTGTGTTTAACATTGCCGTCGTCTTCGCTTCTATCAGGCTCATGGAAACCGGCTCTGCTGTGTCTCCAAGCATCCTCTCCCGTCCACAGTGTGCGGCAGTTTTTTCCCCGTTTATCACCATCATCCTGTGGCACTTTCCGCAGCGAAGCAGGCCTGATAAAAGAGGCTTCCTCTCTGACCCATTCCCGGACTCAGTAGCCTCAGCTACCTCAGCAACCGCATCTCCGCCGGTATCGTTCCTTTCATCACTCTTCCGCGCAGTACCTGCATTCGTCCGCACCACCATCTGCGCCAGCTTGAAGTTTTTCACACTGACAAGCGCTTCATGGTCATTCTCTGTCCTGAACTGTTCCTCCGGGCTTGTTGCCACCACCTTGCCGAGTTTGTTTTTCCTGCTCTTACGGGAGATCCTCACGCCGGTGTATCGGAAAACTCCGCACCCGAGGCGATGGGAACGATGCCGATGATAGATACACTGTACTTTCAGACGGATATGCCGGAACAGTGGTCTTATACTTGAACGGTCTGGGGCCTTTTACCGGATGGCTTACTGAAAGCAATGGATACTTATGGCTATTATTGGCAGCGATTATCTTAACAACCATCGTGGTCTTTATGTGGTTGAAAGGGCCATTGCAAACGACGGAAGCGGGTGCTGTACCATCACCGGAGCCGGATACAGAAGCAGAAAACAAAGCCGGGGAGTAAATTATCTCCACCGGCTCTCTTTCTGTGTTTATTATGAGGCTTATTCCTCGTCTTCCAGCTCTTCTTCCTCAAGCTCCTCTTCCTCAAGCTCCTGCAAGTCCTGTTCGAACTGCCATGTGGGAACAGCGAAATCATTCAGATCTATCTTTGGCTTCACGCGCTTTGCCTCCATTAGATCCAAGATCAGCATGTTCTTTTCCTTATAATATATCGGAACAACCGTCATCCGATCCCATACCCTGCTGATCCCCATCCTGCGGCACAAATCTTCTCCGAATTCACCACCGTAGATCATTAGTCCCTTGCACGCATCCTAGGTCAAATCTTATAGCCATAGCATAAATCCGGAATGACCGAAATTCAATCAACTATCTGTGGATGAAAAACGCCAAAATACGATCCACATCACATCTTTGTAATCAACCAGATCGCTGTACCAAGAAGGCAACCAATTATGTTCAGAATCACGTCCGGCCACAGGCAGAAGTGCCTACCGGGGATCGGGATTTTAGTCACCTCGTCCAGGAGAGACCAGAGTGCAACCGCTCCGATGCCGTACCATCCCCACGCCAACCCTGCTGTGACCGCCAAAGCGGCGAAGAGGATGACATGCGCTGCTCTCCGCAGCAGACCTTCCTTGACTCCGGTCATAGAGCTTAGCCACTTGCTCTGGTTTCCGCTCGTCTCCCCAGGCGCGTGGCTCAGCAGCACCTCGATGATAAAAATTACAACAGCAGCAATCTTCAAAACCGCATCACCTCCACGGTCTATTTCAGTCTATTAGACCGTAGAAAAGTTTACATAGCAAGTTATTTCTTCTCCCCCTGTGGCCCTGGCTCGGGTGATCCCATGGTAATCCTGGTGCCACGATCACAAGGGGAGTCCGTCTTTTACTTCATATCCTCCGTCACGAGTTGCTCGGCGCACTTCTCCGCGCTTGCGTATCCGAAGTACCGCATCTGGACCCCAGCGAGTTTGCAGTTCTTGACGATGGACCAATACTGCGGATGCGAGATGCAGTTATTTTGGATCCAGACGATATCCGCATTCCGGATGATCTCCGGGCTGTAGGTCATGTTGTTGGCATCAACAAATTTTACATCCGGCAGCATCGGTTTTATCGCTCTCAGGAAGGAATCGTGGCCGCCGAAAACGACTGTGCGTTTGCGAGTGCTGTAGGGGTATTCG
>CAMOZY010000054.1 GCA_946631295.1 uncultured Lachnospiraceae bacterium | reverse complement strand
AGACTTAAGGTAGCTGACAATACCGGTGCCAAGGAACTCCTTTGCATCCGCGTAATGGGCGGCTCTACCAGAAGATATGCCAACATCGGCGATATCATAGTTGCTTCCGTTAAGGACGCAACACCCGGAGGCGTTGTTAAAAAGGGTGATGTTGTTAAGGCAGTTGTGGTTCGTACCGTTAAGGGTGCACGCCGCAAGGACGGTTCTTACATCAAGTTTGATGAGAACGCAGCAGTCATCATCAAGGAAGATAAGACTCCGACAGGAACCCGTATTTTCGGACCGGTAGCAAGAGAGCTTCGTGAGAAGAAGTTCATGAAGATCATTTCACTTGCTCCCGAAGTATTATAAGGAGGGCCGGATAAATGCTTAAAGTTAAAAAGGGCGATACCGTAGAGATCATCGCAGGCAAGGATAAGGGCCAGCAGGGCAAGATCAAGTCCGTAGATGTCAAGAACGGAAGAGTCATCGTCGAGGGACTTAACATGGTAACAAAGCATGCAAAGCCTTCACAGTCAAATCCCAATGGCGGCATCAGTGAGATGGAAGCTCCCATTGATATATCCAACGTCATGCTCGTCGTTGACGGCAAGAAGACCCGTGTTGGTTTTCAGGTAGAGACTGACGACAAGGGCAAGGTAGTTAAGAAGTCCAGAGTTGCTAAGTCTACCGGCAAAGTTATCGATGTAGTATTCGATAAGACCAAATAACGGGAAGGAGGAAACATTAAGTGAGCAGACTTAAGGATCAGTATAACGCAGAGATCGTTCCCGCTCTCACCAAGAAGTTCGGTTATGAGAACGTAATGCAGGTACCCAAGCTTGACAAGATCGTTATCAACATGGGTGTCGGCGAAGCTAAGGAAAATCCCAAGGCTCTTGAGAGCGCTGTAGCAGATCTCGAACAGATAACAGGACAGAAGGCAGTTCTTACAAAGGCTAAGAACTCAATCGCAAACTTCAAGATCCGTGAGGGAATGAACATCGGATGTAAGGTTACCCTCCGTGGCGAGAAGATGTATGAGTTCCTTGACAGACTTGTAAATCTTGCTCTTCCCCGTGTCCGTGACTTCAGAGGAGTCAATCCCAACAGCTTCGATGGCAGAGGCAACTATGCACTCGGCATCAAGGAGCAGTTCATTTTCCCTGAGATCGAGTTCGACAAGGTCGACAAGGTTCGCGGAATGGACATCATCTTCGTAACAACGGCAAAGACAGACGAAGAGGCCAGAGAGCTTCTCACCCTGTTTAATATGCCTTTTGCTAAATAATAGGGAGGAAAGTTTAAATGGCTAAATTATCTATGAAGGTCAAACAGCAGCGCAAGCCTAAGTTCTCTACCCAGGCTTACACCCGTTGCAAGATTTGCGGCCGTCCTCACTCCGTACTCAAGAAGTACGGCATCTGCAGAGTTTGCTTCCGTGAGCTCGCTTACAAGGGCGAGATTCCCGGAGTCAAGAAGGCATCTTGGTAAAGGAGGAAAAGCGCAATGACAATGAGTGATCCTATTGCAGATATGCTTACAAGAATCCGTAACGCTAACACTGCAAAGCATGATACAGTAGATATCCCCAGCTCCCGCATGAAGCTGGCTATAGCAGACATCCTCGTTGACGAGGGATATGTCTCCAAGTATGAGATGGTTGACAACGGTTCCTTCAAGGACATCCGTATCTTCCTGAAGTACAACAACAACAAGAACGAGAGAGTCATCTCCGGCATCAAGAGAATCTCCAAGCCCGGCCTCAGAGTTTATGCAGGCGGCGATGAGCTTCCCAAGGTACTCGGCGGACTCGGCACCGCTATCATCTCCACCAATCAGGGTGTTCTCACCGACAAGCAGGCTCGTGAGAAGAAAATCGGCGGCGAAGTTCTTGCTTTCATCTGGTAATCATTAATTCATATATTTCAAGGAGGTACGGGCATTATGTCACGAATCGGTAAAATGCCAATCGCTGTCCCTGCCGGAGTTACGGTAGAGGTAGCAGAAAATAATAAAGTGACTGTTAAGGGCCCTAAGGGAACTCTTGAGAGAGTATTCCCTGCGGACATGAAGATCGAGCAGGAGAATGGTGAGATCACCGTTTCCAGACCTAACGATCTTAAGAAGAACAGATCCCTTCACGGACTTTCAAGAACTCTTCTCAACAACATGATCGTCGGTGTTACCGAAGGTTTCGAGAAGAAGCTTGAGATCAACGGTGTAGGTTACAGAGCTGCAAAGCAGGGCAAGAAGCTTACACTTAACCTCGGATATTCACATCCCGTTGAGATGGAAGATCCCGAAGGCGTTGAGACTGTTGTTGAAGGTAACATCATAACCGTTAAGGGTATTGATAAAGAGAAGGTTGGCCAGCTTGCAGCTGTCATCCGCGACAAGAGAAGACCTGAGCCTTATAAGGGCAAGGGAATCAAGTACGCTGATGAGACTATCCGCCGCAAGGTTGGTAAGACCGGTAAGAAGTAAATCACGATAAGGAGAGTGTGAAGATGGTTAGCAAAGTATCAAGACAGGATGTACGTGCTAAGAAGCACGATAGAATTCGTAACCGCTTCAAAGGAACCGCAGAGCGTCCCCGCCTTGCAGTTTTCAGAAGCAACAGCCACATGTCTGCTCAAATTATCGATGACGTAGAAGGCAAGACTCTTGTTTCCGCATCCACCATGGAGAAGGAAATCAAGGGTGAGCTTGAGCAGACAGATAACGTAGAAGCAGCTGCCTATGTCGGCACTGTGATCGCAAAGCGTGCTCTTGAAAAGGGTATCAAGGAAGTCGTATTCGACAGAGGCGGCTTCATTTACCAGGGCAAGGTCGCAGCATTAGCAGAGGCAGCCAGAGAAGCTGGCCTGGAATTCTAAGAAAGGATGATCACAAATATGAAGCGTACTATCATAGATGCAAGCCAGTTAGAGCTCGAGGATAAGGTCGTTACGATCAAGAGAGTTACCAAGGTCGTAAAGGGCGGATCCAATTCACGCTTTACTGCACTTGTAGTTGTAGGTGACAAGAATGGTCACGTTGGTGTAGGTCTCGGAAAGGCTAAGGAAGTTCCCGAAGCAATCCGCAAGGGCAAGGAAGATGCCGTAAAGCACATCATCGAGGTACCCCTTGATGACAACAATTCCGTGCCTCACGATTTTATCGGACATTACGGTTCAGCAAACGTTCTTCTTAAGAAGGCTCCCGAAGGTACCGGTATCATCGCAGGTGGTCCTGTCCGTATAGTATGTGAGCTTGCAGGCGTCAGGAACATCCGTACCAAGTGCCTCGGTTCTCACAACAAGCAGAATGTCGTTCTTGCAGCAATTGAAGGTCTCGCAGAGCTTAAGCGCCCTGAAGAGGTTGCCAGAAAGCGCGGCAAGTCAGTAGCTGACGTTCTGGCATAAGGAGGAGAGACAGATGGCAGACAAGAAAGTTAAAGTAACTCTGGTAAAGTCCCTTATCGGACAGGTACCGAAGAATAAGACAATAGCACAGTCCATGGGTCTGCGTAAGATCGGACAGTCCGTAGTACTTCCCGACAATGACGCTACCAAGGGACAGGTCAGACTGATCTCCCACATGGTCAAAGTCGAAGAAGCATAAGGAGGACCGGAATCATGGAGATGTCAAATTTACAGCCTGCAGCAGGTTCTGTTAAGAGCGATAATTTCAGAAGAGGACGCGGACACGGTTCAGGAAACGGCAAGACTGCCGGCAAGGGACACAAGGGCCAGAAGGCTCGTTCCGGAGCACCCAGACCCGGTTTTGAAGGCGGTCAGATGCCCCTCTACAGACGTATTCCCAAGAGAGGTTTCACCAACCGCAATTCCCTTGAGATCATCGCTATCAATGTAAGTGCACTCAACAGATTTGAGGACGGCACCGAGGTTACTCCCGAAGTTCTTCTTCAGGAGGGTGTCATCAGCAAGATCGCTGATGGTGTCAAGATCCTTGGAAACGGCGAGCTTACAAAGAAGCTGACTGTCAAGGTTAATGCATTTTCTGCATCAGCAAAGGAAAAGATCGAGAACGCCGGCGGCACTGCAGAAGTTATTGAATAATTTAACGAGGTGATCGGATGCTCACTACACTGAAGAATGCCATGAAGGTAAAGGAAATCAGACAGCGTGTGATCTTTACCTTCCTGATGCTGATAGTCATCCGTATCGGTTCGCAGCTTCCTGTGCCCGGTGTTGACAGGAATTACTTTGCGAATTGGTTTGCACAGCAGACCAGCGGCGCTTTCAGCTTTTTCGACGCGGTTACAGGCGGATCGTTCTTAAGCATGTCGATCCTTGCCCTGAACATTAACCCGTACATTACGTCATCCATTATCATCCAGCTCCTCACAATAGCTATCCCGAAGCTTGAGGAGATGCAGCGCGACGGTGAAACGGGACGAAAGAAGATGGTCGCGATCACCAGGTATGTGACAGTTGTTCTGGCTCTCATCCAGTCCACAGCTATGGCTATCGGATTTGGAAGACAGGGACTTCTTCTTCCTTACACCTGGTATAACGTAATCACATGTATCGTGGCTCTGACAGCCGGTTCCGCATTCCTTATGTGGATCGGCGAACAGATCACGGAGCACGGTATCGGAAACGGTATTTCAATAGTACTTATAATCAATATCATTTCCAGAATACCTCAGGATCTCAGCTCTCTTTATGAACAGTTCGTTTCAGGCAAGGCGCCTGCTACAGCAGTTCTTTCCGCACTCATCATCATTGCCATTATCATCGGCATGATCGTTATGGTAGTTTTCCTTAACGGCGGTGAGAGAAGGATCCCCGTACAGTATGCCAAGAAGATGGCAGGCAATAAGATGGTGGGAGGAGCAACCTCCAACATCCCACTCAAGGTTAATACCTCCGGAATGATCCCCATCATTTTCGCTCAGTCACTGCTTGAGTTCCCTGTAATAATTGTATCCTTTACCGGAAAGAATCCTTCCGGATTCTGGGGCGAGGTTCTTAAGGGACTCAATTCCAGCAACTGGTGCATCCCCAGCCAGATCAAGTATTCGATCGGTCTTTTGGTATACATCGGACTGCTCATATTCTTCTCGTATTTCTATACGTCCATAACCTTTAATCCGCTTATGGTCGCAGATAACCTGAAGAGACAGGGTGGTTTCATCCCCGGAATCCGTCCGGGCAAGCCCACATCGGACTACCTGAATAAGGTTCTTAACTACCTTATCTTCATCGGTGCCGTAGGACTTATCATCGTATCGGTTCTGCCTTATGTATTCAATGGTGTGTTCGGAGCCAAGGTTTCGACATCGGGTGCAAGCCTTATCATTATCGTAAGCGTTATCCTCGAGACATTGAAGCAGGTAGAGTCAATGATGCTTGTCAGAAACTATAAGGGATTCCTTAAAGACTGACCCAATATGTAACTTAAACGGAGAGACCGCATTTTTCCCGCAGGGGAAAAGTGTGATCTCTCTTAAATGGTCTTAAGTGGAAATAAGTTTTTTTGCAGAAGGGAGATCCATATGAAGATTATCATGCTCGGAGCACCCGGTGCCGGAAAGGGCACTCAGGCTAAAATGATCGCTGAGAAATACAGCATCCCCCATGTTTCAACCGGAGACATTTTCCGTGCCAATATCAAGAACGGTACAGAACTCGGCAAGCAGGCCAAGGAATATATGGACGCAGGAAAGCTCGTTCCCGATGAGCTCACCGTTAAGATCCTTCTCGACAGAGTGGCTCAGGAAGATTGTGCAAACGGATATGTTCTTGACGGATTTCCCCGCACCATTCCTCAGGCAGAGGTACTCGAGGATGCATTAAAGAAGCTTGGCGACCAGATCGATTATGCTATAAATGTTGATGTTCCCGATGAGAATATCGTTCGCCGTATGAGCGGAAGACGTGCATGCCTTAAGTGTGGTGCTACCTATCATATCGAGCACATTCCCCCCAAGCAGGAAGGCATCTGTGATACCTGCGGTTCCGAACTTGTTCTCAGAGATGATGATAAGCCCGAGACCGTTCAGAAGAGACTTCAGGTTTATCACGAGCAGACCCAGCCTCTCATCGATTTCTATACCGAGAGAAATATCCTTAAGGCCGTTGACGGAACAAAGGATATGAAGGAAGTATTTAACGATATCATCGCAATACTCGGATGATTCCCATAAGAGACGAAAAAGCCATAGAATGCATGCGGGAGTGTAACAGAAGACTGGGCATCATGCTCGATGAACTTACCGATATGGTAAGACCCGGTATAACCACAGCTTTTCTTGACGAGCAGGCTGAAAAACTGATCGGAAAGCTTGGCGGAAAGCCGAATTTTAAAGGCTATGAGGGCTTTCCCGCATGTATATGTGCTTCCGTGAATGAAGAAATAGTGCACGGAATTCCTTCGGGGAAAAGAGTACTGAAGGATGGCGATATCATAAGCATCGATACCGGAATGATGATTGACGGATACCACTCCGATGCTGCAAGGACCGTTGGAGTCGGTGATATCTCGCCTGAATGCAGACTTCTTATAAGTAACACCAGAGCTTCATTCTTCGCAGCAATGAAGGCAGCGAAAGCAGGAAACAGACTTTATGATATTTCCGGAGCCGTTGCTTCATATATTGAAGAAACGGGAAAAGGATACGGTATAGTAAGAGAACTTACCGGACACGGTATCGGCAGGGATATGCATGAAAAGCCGATGATTCCCAACTACCGGAAGAGATTCAGGGGACCGCTCTTAAGAAGCGGAAACACCCTGGCGATAGAACCCATGATCACGATGGGACGCCCTGAGATAGAAATGCTTGAAGATGACTGGACTGTTGTCACGAGCGACGGATCCTGGGCAGCACATTATGAAAATACGATCCTTATAACAGATGATTATCCCGAGATTCTTTCTCTGGGTGATAAAGAAAAGGAAATGGGTATTTAAAGTTACCCGATGAGATTTAAGAGGAGTAATGAATGTCGAAAAGTGATGTGATCGAAATTGGCGGTGTTGTTGTTGAGAAACTTCCCAACACTATGTTCAAAGTAGAACTTGAGAACGGACACCAGGTTCTGGCTACTATAAGCGGAAGACTTCGTCAGAATTTCATAAGAATTCTTCCCGGAGACAAAGTCACCATGGAGCTGTCCCCCTATGATCTTACAAAGGGACGCATCATCTGGAGAGATAAATAATCCCGTAAAACATCACAAAACAGATATCAGACAGTCAAAAAGATGACATTTGACTGAAGATATAAAAAAAGTTCTTGCCACAGCATTTCGCTTGTGGTATATTCGAAAATGGTCTTTTTTGAAAGGAGGGCTTTGAGATGAAGGTTAGAAGTTCAGTAAAACCGATGTGCGAAAAGTGCAAAGTCATCAAGAGAAAAGGACGCATCAGGATAATCTGCGAGAATCCCAAGCACAAGCAGGTACAGGGTTGATATACACCTGTTACTTCTTGATACCGTTTCTTCTTATAAGTAATTGTAGTTAGAAACCGGTAAGAAACGGAAAGATCGGAGACCCTATGTGTCCGGTTGGGCATCAGCCCCAATCAATTGGTAACCGTATACGGACGAAAAAAACAGACTGCGTACGTATACATGACTCGGATGCTTTGCAAAGTAAGGCATCACAATTAGGAGGAATTAGTAATGGCTCGTATCGAAGGTGTAGATCTCCCCAGAGATAAAAGGATTGAGATCGGTCTTACCTACATTTACGGAATCGGAAGAACCACGTCAAACAAGATTCTTGCTGACGCGGGTGTTAATCCCGATACCAGAGTTAGGGACATCACCGATGATGAGGTGAAGAAGATCACCGAATCTATCAACAAACTGGGTGTAATGGTCGAAGGTGATCTCAGAAGAGAAGTTGCAATGAACATCAAGACTCTTCAGGAGATCGGCTGCTACCGTGGTGTACGTCACAGAAAGGGACTTCCCGTTCGTGGACAGAACACCAAGAACAACGCTAGAACCCGTAAGGGACCCAAGCGTACCGTTGCAAACAAGAAGAAGTAATTAATTAACGCATAACAGAAAGTAGGTTAGTTTATCATGGCAGATGCAAAATCAGGCGCTAAAAAGCGTGTCAAGAAAAACGTTGAACATGGCCAGGCACACATTCAGGCATCTTTCAATAACACTATCGTTACTCTTACGGATGCACAGGGAAATGCACTGAGCTGGGCAAGCGCAGGCGGACTGGGCTTCAGAGGTTCAAGGAAATCTACTCCTTATGCTGCACAGGTTGCTGCTGAGACCGCTACAAAGGCAGCTCTTGTACACGGACTTAAGGATGTGGATGTATTCGTAAAGGGACCCGGAACCGGAAGAGAAGCAGCTATCAGAGCACTTGCTGCATCAGGACTTAATGTCCTTTCCATCACCGACGTAACTCCCGTTCCTCACAACGGATGCAGACCTCCCAAGAGACGTCGCGTATAATAGTAAACATCGTAAGAAATTGCACTTTTGCCTGCGGATAATGCCATATATGCAAGCATTATCCACCGGAAAAAGGCAATTACTAACGACGTTAACTATTGTCTTATTTGTATTTTGTTAACCAGTAGGAGGAAGGCTTTCGGATGCACCGATAGTTGTAAACTACTATTAGAAAGGAATTATTAAAATGGCAGTAAATCGCGTACCCGTACTTAAGAGATGCAGAGCACTCGGTCTCGAACCCGCTGTTCTCGGATATGACAAGAAGTCTAACCGTCAGAACCAGCACATTGGCAAGAAAGTAAGTGAATACGGAACCCAGCTTCGTGAGAAGCAGAAGGCTAAGTTCATCTATGGTGTTCTTGAGAAGCCTTTCCGTAACTACTATGAGAAGGCTGACCGTATGAAGGGAATGACCGGTGAAAACCTTATGGTCATGCTCGAGAGCCGTCTTGACAACGTAGTATTCCGTCTCGGACTTGCAAGAACCCGCCGCGAAGCAAGACAGGTTGTTGGTCATAAGCACGTTATGGTTAACGGAAAGAAGATCAACATCCCTTCATATCTTGTAAAGGCAGGAGATGTTATCGAGCTTACCGAGAAGGCAAAGTCTCTTACCAGATATAAGGAGATCGCTGAAGTTACCGGTGGCAGACTCGTTCCCGAGTGGCTTGACGGAGATCTTGGAAACTTCAAGGGAACCGTTAAGAACCTTCCCACCAGAGAGATGATCGATGTCCCCGTAGACGAGATGCTTATCGTCGAGCTTTATTCCAAGTAATAATTAGGATCTGTAATCAGTTAACCGAAAAATGTATTTGGAAAATAAGGAGGGTATTTAAGTGACGGATTTTGAAAGACCTTCAATCAAGATTGAAAAGTCCGATGATAAGAGATATGGCCGTTTTGTTATCATGCCTCTTGAGAGAGGATATGGTATCACTCTCGGCAATTCACTCCGCAGGATCATGCTTTCTTCACTCCCCGGATTTGCTGTAAGCAGCATCAAGGTAGACGGAGTTCAGCATGAGCTCAGCACTATCCCCGGTGTTAAGGAGGATAT
Organism: uncultured Lachnospiraceae bacterium; assembly: GCA_946631295.1. Taxonomy (GTDB): domain Bacteria; phylum Bacillota; class Clostridia; order Lachnospirales; family Lachnospiraceae; genus AC2028. The sequence goes on along the minus strand of CAMOZY010000054.1, from coordinate 9,487 downwards.
GACTGAGATAATTCTCAATATCAAGAGCCTTGCCATCAAATATACCGGCAGCACTTTCGAGCCCAAGACAATGTTCATTGAAGCTTCGGGCGAAGGAGTTGTTAAGGCTTCCGATATCCAGCATGATTCCGAAATTGAGATCTGCAATCCCGACCAGGTGATCGCAACTCTTTGCGGCAAGAATGCAAAGCTCTACATGGAGCTTAATGTTACCGAAGGAAGAGGATATGTAGGAGCAGACAGAGAGCGTCCCGGTGATCATAACATCGGAACCATCGCTGTAGATGCTATCTACACTCCCATTGAGAGAGTAAATGCTACCGTTGAAGATACTCGTGTAGGACAGAGCACCGATTACGACAAGCTTACACTTGATGTATACACCAACGGAACCATGACTCCCGAAGAGGCTGTAAGCCTTGCAGCTAAGGTGCTTTCAGAGCATCTCGGACTCCTCGTAAATCTTTCAGAGAAAGGATCTACGTTTGAAGTTCTCGGTCCCGATGTTGATACAGATGACGGAGTTCATGTTGAAGGAATGAGTATTGAAGATCTTGAACTTTCAGTCAGATCTTTCAACTGCCTCAAGCGTGCAGGCATCAACACCGTAGCAGAACTTTGCGAGAAGACCATCGAAGATATGATGAAGGTCAGAAACCTTGGCAAGAAGTCTCTTGATGAGATTCAGCTCAAGCTCATAGAGATCGGTTCCGGTTTCAAGGCATCAGACAACTAATTAATATACGTCAGGGCGGTAATACCGATGTGTTCGCCCTCGCGTCAGGTGTACGGAACATATAGCCGGGGATGATAAGACCACAGGCGCATCCGCGGACTCCGTATCAACAGAAAGGATAATAAAATGGCAGTACATTACAGAAAGCTTGGAAGAACATCTTCCCAGAGAAAAGCACTTCTCAGAAATCAGGTTACCGCTCTTATCGAGAACGGCAGAATCACCACTACCGAAGCTAAGGCTGAGGAGATTCAGAGAATCGCAGAGAGACTTATCGCACTTGCTGTTAAGGAGAAGGATAACTTCGAGACCGTTAAGGTTACCGCTAAGGTTGCCCGCAAGGACAAGGACGGCAAGAGAGTTAAGCAGATCGTTGACAAGGAGACCGGAAAGGTTCTTTCCGAGAAGACCAGAGATGACGAAGGCAAGCTCATCAAGATGGATAATGGTGTTACCGTAACCGTTTATGATGAGGTTGAGAAGGAAGTAAAAAAGGATATGCCTTCCAGACTTCACGCAAGACGTCAGATGGGCAAGGTTCTCTACTCTGTTACCGAAGTTTCCACTGAGAACAAGGGCAGAAAGAGATCCGTTAAGGAAGTTGACCTTACCGATAAGCTTTTCGATGAGATCGCTCCCAAGTATGCTAACCGCAACGGCGGATATACCCGTATCATCAAGCTCGGACAGAGGAAAGGTGATGCAGCTATGCAGGTTATCATCGAGCTCGTTTAATCTGCAGATTGAGAGATTATTAAAGCAGGTGCCCTCAGGCACCTGCTTTTAAATTATTGATCAAGTGAACGGAGGAACTGTCCTCTTTGTTCGAGCCTTGTTTGAGTTTGGTCAGTCGGATGCTGCTTCCTGCTCCTGAACCGGCTCTGTCACAGTGGTCGTATATGCATCCTTCCAGCTGTTATCGGTTTGGGCATATGCCGCTTCCGGATTCCTCTCGGCGTAGTCCGAAAGAGTCTCGCTGTTCATCTTCGTTATCGCGGTGATGAGTCCGATAACAAGTATGCCGACCATGATGAAAAAGACCATCTGTCTGAACTTGTCGTTTGCTATAAGATCTTTCATAAGCAAAAGAATACCACTGTTTTGGTCTTTTGAATAGTCTATTGCTTGCACCCTTTATCCTGTTAAGGTACAATAAATGTCTATGGATATCGTTAAAACAGACAATCTTGTGTTTGAATACATCAGGCGTGATGACGAGGGAAACCCCGTTGATGTCACGACTGCGCTCGATCACGTCAATATTGACGTAAAACAGGGCGAATTTGTCGGTATTCTCGGACATAACGGATCCGGCAAGTCCACATTTGCCAAGCATCTGAACGCTATCCTTTATCCGACGGACGGTACCGTTATCGTAAACGGTATGAATACCACGGATGATGATAAGCTCTGGGACGTAAGAAGCAGTGCGGGCATGGTGTTCCAAAATCCGGATAACCAGATCATAGGACAGGTCGTTGAAGAGGACGTCGGCTTTGGCCCTGAGAATCTCGGAGTGCCTACAAAGGAGATCTGGAGCAGGGTTGAAGAAAGCCTCAGAGCCGTTGGGATGCTCGAATACAGACTGAAATCGCCCAGCAGACTTTCAGGCGGACAGAAGCAGAGAGTATCAATTGCCGGAGTTCTTGCCATGCATCCCAAGTGCATAATACTGGATGAGCCTACAGCGATGCTCGATCCTTCGGGACGAAAAGAGGTTGTCAGGGCAATCCGCGGACTCAATGATGTTGAGAAGATGACCGTAATACTCATCACTCATTATATGGATGAGGTGGTGCATGCGGACAGGATATTTGTAATGGATAAGGGGAAGGTCGTGATGCAGGGAACACCTAAAGAGATCTTCTCGGATGTTCCGGCGTTAAAGGCACTGAGACTTGATGTGCCGGGTCCCACCAGAATAGCATGGGAACTCAAGCAGAAGGGAATACCTCTGCCGGACGGAATACTGACATGTGAGGAACTTGTCAGGGAGATTGAAAAATGCCGCTGATACTTGATCATGTATGTCAAATCTATAATGCGGATACGGAGACACCTGTAAAGGCGCTCGATGATGTGAACCTTGTGATACCCGAGGGACAGTTTATCGGGGTCATAGGTCATACCGGCTCGGGAAAATCGACCCTTATACAGCATATGAACGGGCTGATACTCCCCACCTCAGGAAGCGTCTATTTTAACGGACGGGATATCACCGATAAGGACTTCGATAAAAAGGAACTCAGAAAGCACGTCGGACTTGTTTTCCAGTACCCGGAGCACCAGCTTTTTGAAACGGATGTATTCGAGGATGTGTGCTTTGGTCCTAAGAACATGGGCATGTCCAAAAAAGAAACCGAGCTGGCTGCGTTTGAAGCTCTGAGAAAGGTTTCTTTTCCGGAGGATCTGTATTATGCCTCTGTATTCGAACTGTCGGGCGGGCAGAAGAGACGTGCAGCCATTGCCGGTGTGCTTGCAATGAAACCGGATTTCCTGATCCTTGACGAGCCCACTGCGGGACTGGACCCCGTCGGAAGATGTGAGATTCTCGATATGGTATCCGAACTTCACAGATCTGCGGGAATAACGATAATACTTGTCTCACATTCCATGGAAGATGTGGCGATGTATGTAGAACGCGTTATCGTTATGGATAAGGGAAGAGTAGCCTATGATGATGTTCCCAGGGAAGTCTTTTCGCATTCCGAAGAACTTGAACAGATGGGACTTGCCATACCTGAACCTGCCAAGATAACAAGAGAACTGTTAAAAAGAGGATTTGATGTGGACCCCGGTGTGCTCACTTCAAGTGAGGCCGCGGATTCCATATATAAGGCACTTACGAAAAACAGATGATCCGCGATATAACGATCGGACAATATTATCAGACCAAGAGCGTCATACACAGACTGGATCCCAGAGTAAAGCTTCTCGGGACCCTTCTGTTCATCATTGCTCTTTTTACCTATAACAATCCTGTCGGATATATCATAGGGATCATTTTCCTTTGCACGGTCATAAAGCTTTCCCATGTGCCCTTTAAATTCATTACAAAGGGCCTTAAAGGCATTATTCTGATACTGTGCTTTACTGTACTGATCAATCTGTTCCTGACGCCGGGAACGCCCATTATAGCCTTCTGGAAGATAACGATAACATATGAAGGCCTTGCGGTTGCTTTTTCCATGATATTAAGACTGACAATGCTCATCATGGGATCCAGCATAGTGACACTTACAACAACTCCCAATAACCTGACCGACGGACTCGAAAAGGGTATGGGATTCATGAAAATATTCCGCGTGCCTGTCGGGGATGTGGCCATGATGATGTCCATTGCGCTCAGATTCATACCCATCCTGCTTGAGGAGACTGACAGGATAATGAAGGCACAGCTTGCAAGAGGTGCAGACTTTGAGAGCGGTAATATCGTTAAGAAAGCCAAAGCTCTTGTTCCTGTTCTTGTTCCTCTTTTCGTTTCGGCGTTCAGAAGAGCAGGTGACCTTGCGATGGCGATGGAAGCAAGATGCTATCGCGGAGGCGATGGCAGGACCAAGATGAAGCCCCTTGTCTATAAAAAGAGGGATGCGATAGCATATATCATTCTTTTCACCTTTGTGATAGTCAGTATCTGGCTCGGCAGATGGTCAGTGATAACCGATTTCTTCAGATCGATATATATGAATCTTTTCGGGTGCCCTTTATGAGCAAAAGGGTCAGACTGAAAATATCATATGACGGGACTGCGTATCACGGATGGCAGATACAGGACGGACAGACTACCATCGAGGGAGTTCTGACCGAAGCCGTGCGTGAAGCTACCGGTGAGGAAAATGAGATCATAGGCGCCAGCAGGACAGATGCCGGAGTTCATGCTCTTGGCAATATCGCGGTATTTGATACAGATTCCCCAATACCTGCTGACAAGATGTACATGGTCCTCAACAGGCTTCTTCCGGATGATATCAGCGTGGTTTCTTCGGATGAGGTGACACCTGACTGGCATCCGAGAAAACAGGGATGCCGCAAGACATATGAATACCGTATATATATGGCACCTGTGCGGATTCCGGTAAAAAGACTCTATGCTCACTACACATATAATGATCTTGATGTTGCAGGCATGGACAGGGCGGCAAAGGGATTTATCGGAGAACATGATTTTACCGCATTTTGTGCGGCAGGATCACAGGCAACCTCTTTTACCAGGACGATATATGACTGCAGTGTGCGCAGGGAAGGCTCTGAAGCAGTCATAAGCGTTACCGGAAGCGGTTTTCTATACAATATGGTCAGGATAATCGCAGGTACTCTGATGGATGTCGGCCTTGGCAGAAAAGAAGCAGGCAGCATCCCCGGAATCATCGATTCCCTTGACAGAAGGCAGGCAGGTCCTACGCTTCCCGCGTGTGGACTTACACTTATCGGTTATGAATATAACGAGTGAGGCAGGTGAATGAGGGGACGTTTCTTCCGTTCATCATTTCAGCTTTTTTTGTTGACTTAATACATCATGTATTGTAAAATGTGAATTCGTGGCGGGTTTTTTATGCGGCCCGGACATCCGCATAAATGATAACAGCTTAGCCGCTTATATGCCTAAGGGGGCCGGAACCCCATGACGAATGCGTCTCCCAAACGCTTAAGTCTGCAGCATGATACGTATTTTCTTTGTGTTCTATTTGGAGGAAAAAAATGAAAACTTATATGCCCAGTGCGGCTGCCATCGAGAGAAAGTGGTATGTCGTTGACGCAACAGATAAGACTCTTGGACGTCTTGCATCTGAAGTTGCAGCAGTCCTCAGAGGAAAGAATAAGCCGATCTACACTCCCAACCTTGATTGTGGCGATTATGTTATCGTTATCAATGCTTCTAAGGTTAAGGTTTCCGGCAAGAAGCTTGATCAGAAGGTTTACCATGATCATTCCGATTATGTAGGCGGAATGAAGGAAGAGACTCTCAGACACAGACTCGAGAATTCTCCTTGTGAGGTTATCGAGGGTGCTGTTAAGGGAATGCTTCCCAAGGGACCTCTCGGAAGACAGATGTACACCAAGCTTCACGTATATGCAGGAGCAGAGCACAACCAGGCTGCACAGAAGCCTGAAGTACTTGAGTTTTAAGAAGGAGATAAGAAATGGCTAAGAAGGCAGATGTAAAATATTACGGAACCGGAAGAAGAAAGTCTTCTGTTGCAAGAGTTTATCTTACCGCCGGAAAGGGTGAGATCACCATCAACGGAAGAACCATCGATGACTATTTCGGAACCGAGATCCTTAAGACTATCGTTCGTCAGCCTCTTGTAGTAACCGATACCGAAGGAAAGTTCGATATCAAAGTTACCGTTAAGGGCGGCGGAACCACAGGTCAGGCAGGTGCAGTTCGTCACGGAATTTCAAGAGCACTCCTTGAGGCAGATGCTGATTACAGACCCGCTCTCAAGAAGGAAGGATTCCTTACCAGAGATCCTCGTATGAAGGAAAGAAAGAAGTACGGTCTCAAGAAAGCAAGACGTGCACCTCAGTTCTCAAAGAGATAATATTTCTGCAATGGCAGATTTCAAAGGCTCGGTACGAAAGTACCGGGTCTTTTTTTGTTTATACAGTTCAAAAACTTGCAATCGCTTTTACATGGCTGGTTTATCAGATTACACACAGCGCAGCATGGTCAGCACAACAGTGGAGTCCTTTAATCTTCCTGCAACTTCAGCATTTATAATACTATCTTCGAAGAGCAGGATGCAGTGAATCTGGGGAACGGAGTCAGTGGTCCAAAACGATGGATTATAACACTAGAACTTTTAGGTGCGATAAAAATCTTTCTGCTATAGGTGTAAATGTCTGATAACGGTTCCATGCGAAATATATTTTGTTTTCAAGCTTAGGCGACAACGGTCTGAATACAAGGCCGTTGTTTTTTGATGTATCAATAAGGTGATCATAGGTGAGAAGATATCCAAGACCTTCCATTGTGAAAATAGAGCCATTGTAGGAAAGACGAAAAGATCCTTCAAGCTGAAGCTCAGAAAATCTGCTTCCAGCCCAGTTTCTGATATCACCGTTCCACGCCTGATCGGAACAGAATAGTGGTAAACCTATGAGATCATTGATATGGATAAATTTCTTTTTAGCCATGGGATCATTCTCAGGAATAATAAGTCCCCAGACATCAGCCTGCGGAAACTCGATATATTCATACTTTCGAATATCCGGCTGTTCAACCAGAACAACAAAATCAAGAAGTCCCTTTTCAATTTTTTCAGAAAGCTGTTCAGTATCACCACTTGTGATGTGATAGTGGAGATTTGGGTAGTTTTCTTTAAATGATTTAATGGCTTTTGCAAGGAATCTAAGTTGATAAGATTCTGCAAGTCCGAGGTAAAGATCGCCTCCGCTTATGTCATCAAGTGAAACAAATTCCTGCTCTATTTTGTCAGCCATGCTCACAAGATCTTCTGCGCGGTTTCTGAGAAGAATTCCTTCTTCTGTCAGCTTTATGCTGAAGCTGTGTCTGGTAAAAAGCTTTTTGCCAAGTTCCTCTTCTAGTGATTTTAATTGTTTGGAGAGTGTTGGCTGGGTCACATGCAGTATCTCGGCAGCTCTGCTCATATTTTCTTCTCTGGCAACAGCAAGGAAATATCTTAAAGTTCTGATTTCCATAATAACCTCCAAATACAAATATTATTCCAATGAGGAATATCATGGTACTTATATAACAATCGCTGTATGATATGCCATTTAGGAATAATATGATATTCATTATAACTATTAGTGAGAAGTATCACAAGCGCATACAATAAATCTGTAAACAAAATTGTTATTTGGGAAATGAGGAATACTCATGGATAAAGAATATCTAAAGCAATGCCTTTCAGATGTGGGATGCTGTAAAGAGGCAACAGGCACTATTCTGGAAAGCTTTGAGTCAGGCAGAATGGATGAAATGGTAAGGCTGTTGAAAAAAGAAAGATGCCGAGCCATGGACGAGTACCACGAATGTGGAAGAAAAGTTGACTGCATGGATTTCATGCTAAGAAAAATCGAAAACGAAATGAAGCAGAGATGACGGAGGTATCAAATGATGATCAGAACAGAAGAACTTAATTTAGTAACAGAGTGGGATAAGACCTTTCCAAAGAGTGAGAAGGTAGAACACAGCAAGGTGGCATTTGCAAATCGCTACGGGATAACTCTTGCGGCAGATATGTATATACCAAAGGATACAGATGGCAAACTTCCGGCTATTGCAGTATCAGGACCTTTCGGAGCTGTTAAGGAGCAGTGTTCAGGATTATACGCTCAGACTATGGCAGAAAGAGGATTTCTTACAATAGCCTTTGATCCCTCTTTTACAGGAGAGTCAGGCGGCAACGTAAGATATATGGCATCACCTGATATCAATACAGAGGATTTTATGTCTGCAGTTGATTTTCTTTCACTTAATGAAAAGGTAGATCCGGAAAGAATAGGAATCATAGGAATCTGCGGATGGGGCGGAATGGCTGTCAATACAGCTGCTCTTGACACAAGAATCAAAGCTACAGCTGCAATGACCATGTATGACATGACAAGAGTTAATGCAAAAGGTTACTTTGATGCCGATGACAGTGAAGAAAAGAGATATGAAGCGAAAAAGGCTTTGTGCGCTCAGCGTCTTGAAGATTTAAAGAATGGAGAATATAAGCGCGCGGGAGGTGTTGTAGATCCTCTACCTGCAGATGCACCTTTCTTTGTAAAAGACTATTTTGATTACTACAAAACTGATCGCGGATATCATGCCCGTTCCCTTAATTCCAATGATGGATGGAATGTGATAGGCTGTGAATCCTTCGTGAATCAGCCAATCCTTAAATACAGCAATGAAATCAGAAGTGCAGTGCTTCTTGTACATGGCGGGAAGGCTCACTCCTGCTACTTCAGTAAAGACGCTTATGCCGACATGATAAAGGACAGCAAATATGCTGATAATAAAGAACTGATGATCATTCCAGATGCAGTTCATACAGATCTGTATGATGGAGGAGATAAGGATTATATTCCGTTTGACAAACTTGAGAGCTTCTTTAATGAATATCTTAAATAAGGAAAGATGACAATGAGTAAGGTTTTGATAATAAAGACAAGTCTTAGAGCAAAGAGTAATTCTGATATTCTGGCAGATAAAGTATCTGATGGAGCAAAAGCTGCGGGACATGATGTGGAAGTCATCAGCCTCAAGGACAAAACAGTTGGATTCTGCAAAGGATGTCTTGCATGCCAAAAGACGCAGAAGTGCGTGATAAATGATGATGCTGTAGAGATTGCGAAAAAAGTAAAGAATGCAGATACGCTTGTATTTGCGACCCCTATCTACTATTACGAGATGAGCGGACAGATGAAGACTCTCCTTGACAGACTTAATCCGCTTTATCCTTCTGACTATAGATTTCGTAATGTCTATATGCTTTCGACTGCTGCTGAAGATGAGACATTTGTTCCTGAGGAAGCTGTCAGTGGTCTGAATGGTTGGGTAGAGTGTTTTGAGAAAGCTTCATTTAAAGGCTCACTGTTCTGTGGCGGAATAAATGACATGGGTGAAGCAGAAGGCAAAGAAGAGGAAAAGCGGGAAGCTTATGAGTTTGGAAAATCTCTTTTGTAAAAATACAGGTAAAACGCTTACAGCATTATGTGTGATGGCTGTAAACCTCTTTACTGGATGTGGATATAATGAGAATGCACAGGTTCACTCGAAGGTTGATTTTGTTCAAG
>CAMOZY010000053.1 GCA_946631295.1 uncultured Lachnospiraceae bacterium | reverse complement strand
TACATCCGCAGGAACATCCGAGTACAGGACTGCCGTCTTTTTCTGGAAGTTCATTATTCTGGCAATTGTTACTGTTATATCATTTATACTGTTTATGAGAGACAGGAGTGCACTTCTGACTTATGTCTGTTATTTTGCAACCATGGCACTTCTTGACAGTGCAAGGTATGATGCCTCATTCCTCAGGTCTAACGGATTTGTCAGTCTGATGCAGATAGTAGCGGGAGTATTCCTTCTGATCACAATGATCACAGGTTTGATACTGTCCATAAGAAAAAGGGGTTTTCATTTATTCCATATCCTGTTTTTATGTGCATTTCTGATCGGTATAGGACTTGTCGGATATATGGAATATTATGTTCAGAGACATGGGGATCTGTATATAGGATGCTATCTGATCATGGGGGCTGCATGTGTTTCAATGGTCTTGTCCATATGGGGTATATATGCAGGAATAAATAAAGAACTTCCAGTCAAAGATGAGGTTGTGAGTTCATCTCAAAAAGGAAAATCCCACAATTCCTCAAAAGAGGAAAAATAACAAATACCTCTAAAAAGAAAAAAGTAGCCTGTCTTTCCACAAGGGGTGCTTATCATGAAGATAATAGAGCTTAAGTATTCAAAGACAAACACATATCTGATAAAGGGAGAGGAGGGTAATCTTCTTTTTGATACAGGCTGGGCAGGGACATTTAAGGAATTCTGTAAGACTATGCACGCAAACAGAGAGAGAGTCAGGAAGATAGATTATATTCTGATATCTCACTATCATCCCGATCATATGGGTATTGCGCAGGAGATTGCTGACGAGGGATGCACCATAGCAGCCTGTGATGTCCAGAAAGATTATCTGCATGTCTCTGATCAGATATTCATAAAGGAAGGCCGTAAACACTATAAGCCCATTGTTGATAAGAAAGTCCGTTTTTTCAGTTTTGAAGACAGCCGGAGCTTTCTTGCTGAGATGGGGATTGACGGAGAAATAATCCATACCCCCGGACACAGCGACGACAGCATAACACTTATCCTCGATTCGGGAGATGCATTTGTAGGCGACCTGAATCCTTTGTATGAATATGAATTACATAAGGGTACGGTTATCGAAGAGAGCTGGAAGAAGATATTCGAGTATGATCCCCGGACAATTTATTACGGGCATGCCAAAACACTTCAGATAGAGAATTCTGAGGAGGATTTTGTGGAATCCGAATACGTTTCCGGAAAAAAGAAAGTGGATATCGACAGTCTTGATAACAGGAAAACAGAACCTGAAAAGAGCAAACGAGGTGAAAGCCGCGAAAAAAACAAAAAGGTTCCGGTGAAATCATATGATGACCGGAAAATGGTTGAGGATATAGTCAAATTCACAAAGAAGGGATACAGCATCGATCTTATATGCAGGAAAACCGGTGCGGACAGGGAATTTGTAGAAGATGTGATGAGAATGTACCTGACACATCCCGGAGTATCAATCCAGGGAGTTATAGACAGGATAGAGATAAAGGGGAGATGAAATTTAATCTTTTTTGAATAAAGAGGATAAAAGCTTATCTGATTCCCTGGATCCTTGACAAATACTGAGAAAAATGATAAAAATGAGAACGATTTTCAAATTAAATTTGAAAATCGTTCTCATTTTGTTTTCGCATAACAGAAGGTGAAAATATGCCTGCAGGATCAACATATAAAACAAAACAGCGGGATATCATACTTAAATATTTTGAGAAGAAGCCCGGAGTGCACATTACCGCAGCGGATGTATATGAGCATCTTAAGTCAAAGGGCGAGTCCATCGGACAGGCTACTGTTTACAGACAGCTTGAGAAACTGGTCGATGACGGACTTTTGAACAAGTACATTATGGATGCTTCAGCACCCGCGTGTTTTGAATATATCGGAATGAGTGCTCATAAGAGCGGTAAGACGTGTTTTCACTGTAAATGTGAGAAATGCGGTAAACTGATCCATCTGCAGTGTGATGAACTTAATGAGATAGGTCATCACCTGCTAAGTGACCACGGATTTAAACTAAATCCCCTGAGAACCGTATTTTACGGAGTATGTGAAGAGTGCTGCGAGAAAGATGAATTATAAATCTGTGAGAAAAGTATTATCGGTCATTGCCGTCTTTTTGATCGTTCTGATGATGACGGTCTCAGTATTTTATATTGCCGAAGAAACTTCCACTTTATAAACAGATGATAAAAACAGATAATTCGGAGGTTTTAATAATATGAAAAAAATGATCTCATGCGTGATTGCTGTCATGCTTGTAATATGCTGTCTTGGAGGCTGCGGAACCGGCAGCAGAAGTTTAAATGACGGAAAACTTGATATCGTGGTTACGATATTTCCTGTATATGACTGGGTCAGGAATGTGGTCGGTGATGCACCGAATGTAAACGTTACACTTCTTCTTGATAATGGTACGGACATGCACAGTTATCAGCCTTCTGCAGATGATATCATAACCATTTCAACCGCAGATGTTTTCATTTATGTCGGAGGAGAATCTGACGGATGGGCAGATGATGCTGTTAAGGATGCTGTGAAAAATGTTAATGAAGATATCGTGGTTATGAACCTTATGACCATAATGGGTGATATGGTCAAAGAAGAGGAAATTGTAGAGGGCATGCAGGAAGAAGAACATCATCATGACGAAGAAGATCACGATGACGATGAGGACCATGATGAAGATGGTGAACATGAACATCATCATGATGAGGATGAGCCTGAATATGATGAGCATATCTGGCTTTCACTCAGAAATGCCGCATTCGTTACAGAGCAGATTTCAAAGCTCCTTCAGCAAAAGGATTCTGCTAACGCATCAATTTACAGCACTAATGCCGCAGATTATCTTGAAAAACTTAATGACCTTGATAAAAGATACAGCACGATGGTTTCTGAAACTTCCGGAAATACCATTCTTTTCGGAGACAGATTCCCTTTCAGATATCTGACGGATGATTACAGAATAAATTACTATGCAGCTTTTGTAGGATGTTCTGCTGAATCGGAAGCAAGCTTTGAAACAGTCACATTCCTTTCGGATAAGGTTGATGAGCTTTCACTGAATGCTGTTCTGACCATAGAGAACAGTGACCGAAGAATCGCCGAGACTATCGTGCAGAATACAGATGATAAGGATCAGCAGATACTTACACTTGATTCGATGCAGTCGGTTACTGCTGATGATGTCAAGGCAGGAATGACATATCTGTCAATTATGGAAAACAATCTTGAAGTACTAAAAACGGCTCTTTCATATTGATGACCGGAGGAACATAAAATGGCCTTGCTTACCGTTAAGGGGCTGTCCGTAGGATACGGATCGCAGGTGGTTGCGGAAAATATCAGTTTTGAAGTGAATACAGGAGATTATCTTTGCATCGTGGGTGAAAATGGGTCCGGAAAATCGACACTCATGAAAACACTTCTGCGTCTTCAGAAGCCTGTTAAAGGTGAGATACTTACCGGAGAGGGACTTAAAGAAAATGAGATAGGATATCTTCCTCAACAGACTGTTGTTCAAAAGGATTTCCCCGCTTCGGTAAGAGAGGTCGTCCTGTCAGGATGTCAGGGAAGGGATGGTTTCAGACCTTTTTATTCTTCCGATGATAAGAAGAGAGCTGCCGAAAATATGGAAAAGATGGGCATCACGGATCTTGCCGGAAAGTGCTACAGAGATCTTTCCGGAGGCCAGCAGCAGAGAGTTCTGCTTGCAAGGGCACTTTGTGCAACAAGTAAGCTCCTTCTTCTGGATGAGCCTGTATCCGGACTCGATCCCAAGGTTACGGCGGAGATGTATACTCTGATCTCTGAACTCAATAAGGAAAAGGTTACGATAATAATGATATCTCATGATATCGGTACTGCAATCAATTATGCAGATCATATCCTTCACATAGGAGACAGTGTTTTCTTCGGAACAAGAGATGAATTCCTTGGAAGTAAAGCAGGCAAGTTCTTCCTCATGATGCAGTCAAGGGATGCAGGAACTTTCACACCTCCGAAGACAAGAAAAACCATGAAGAAGGAGGATGATGTCAATGGATAAGTTAGCATTTTATCTGCAGTATCCGTTTGTAAGATACGCCTTGATCGTAGGTGTGCTGATCTCATTATGTTCATCTCTTCTTGGGGTTACTCTTGTTCTTAAGAGATTCTCTTATATCGGAGATGGTCTTTCACATGTGGCGTTCGGTGCCATGGCAGTAGCGGGAGTGATCGGATTATCCGATAATATGATAATTGTCATGCCAATCACTATACTGAGTGCAGTACTTCTTTTAAGGACAGGTCAGAATGCAAAGATCAAGGGGGATGCGGCAATTGCGATGATCTCGGTTGGTGCTCTTGCATTCGGTTATCTGATTATGAACATTTTCTCGACATCTGCAAATCTGTCAGGAGATGTATGTTCGACTCTTTTCGGTTCCACATCAATACTTACTCTTAACGCAGGTGAGGTATGGCTTTGCGTTGTTCTTTCCATCGTTGTTGTGGTGGCTTTCATTTTGTTTTATAACAGGATTTTTGCAGTTACCTTCGATGAAAATTTTGCCAAGGCAACAGGAACCAAAACGGATGCTTATAATCTTATCATTGCCGTTATCACGGCTGTTATTATCGTTCTTGCAATGAATCTGGTCGGTTCACTGCTTATATCTGCGCTTGTGATATTTCCTGCCCTTTCTGCAATGAAACTGTTCAGAAGCTTTAAGAGCGTTACGATATGTTCGGCAATCCTCTCGGTAGCATGTGCTCTTTCGGGAATGATCATATCGATACTTGCGGGAACTCCCGTGGGATCTACGATAGTTGCTGCAGATGCTGTAGTGTTCGGTGTTTGCTGTCTTACAGGTACTGTTCGAGGAAGTGTGATTAAATGAGAAAAAATTTAATCCCGGCTCTGCTTGTTTCTTCTGTTATGCTTATATCCGGATGCGGAGATACTTCATCCGGACATACTGTTTCTGAGCAGAATTCATCTGTCAGTGCGGTGCTTGAAGCGGGCATTTTGGCAGAAGATTCAGGAAACGCAGCAAATATTACGGAAGATTCCGATCAGGCTGTATCTGACCAAAGCGGAATTGGATATGAAAGACAAAGTGGTGTAAATGATGGAGCACCTGAGCCTGAAGAGCCCGTCATAATAACCGATGTTGACGAAAATGATATAGATGTGGATCTTACGATAATGTCATCCACGGTTGTTTATTCACAGGTTTATGACATGATGTGTTATCCTGAAGAATATATAGGAATGACAATCAAAATGACCGGTAAATATGTATGTACAGATCCTGAAATATCAGATGAATTCTATTGTGCCTGTATTATACAGGATGCGACCGCATGTTGTGCACAGGGCATAGAGTTTGAACTTACTGATGATTATGTTTTTCCGGATGATTATCCGGAATATGAAGATACCGTTACTGTAGCAGGGACTTTTGACATTTATAAGGACGGTGGATTAACATATTGTACACTGAGGAACGCAAAACTTTTGGAGGACTAATATGAAAAAGGTAAATATTCCCGGCCCTGCCATTGCGGGTTTTGCCATAGTCCTGGTGTGTCTGTGCGGACTGCTGAAGGGCACTCCGGATTCGGGGCATAATATCCTTATCATCTTTATCTGTGGAATTGTATTTGCGATATTGGTCTTTTTCAGTTTTAAAAGCATTCATGTGGATGAGGTAAAGCCTGTGGACGAGACTCGTAAAAAGCCTATGTCCAAGGGAAAAGCAGCTGCGCAAAAAGACAGTGTTCATATGCAGAGAATGCTTGAGATATATAACGATCAGCTCGATGATGTCAGAAGAAAATCCAGAAACGGTGCGATATATGCCGGTGCAGCCCTTGTCATAGCATTTCTTATGTGGGGTTACGGTATGTTCGCACTTACTTTTTTCCTGGGAGTATCAGTACTGTGCCTCGCATACGGGGGATGGTGTCTCTTTACCCTTTATACAAATTCCGATAATGAAAGTGCCAGAGCACTGGCAAAGAAACTCAATATAACTACGGTAAAAGATAAAGTGGAAGAGGCTGAAACCATAGTCTGGAAAAATGAGGAAAAAGCCGGAGATACTCTGAAGGTTACCTCATATACCGAAGAGGAATGTGCAATATCCGATTCCGGCAAGGTGATCATGGAAACGGAGAGGCTTTTCCTCAGAGAGATGAGCATGAACGATTTCGATGCATTGTACCGTGTGCTCGCCGATACTAACAACATGCAGTATTATTCTTATACATTTGATGAGGAAAGGGTGAGAAACTGGATAAGCCGTAATATGGACAGATATGGTATGGATGGTTTCGGATTATGGGCGGTATGCCTGAAGGATACCGGTGAGATGATCGGTGACTGCGGCCTTACTCTTCAGAATATCGATGGAAAAACTTTACCCGAGATAGGGTATCATATCCGCGCAAATTGCCAGCATCTGGGATATGCAAGTGAAGCAGCTATGGCTGTAAGAGATTGGGCATTTAAAAATACCGAATTCCAGGCCCTGTATTCATACTGCAGATCTGTCAATACTCCTTCTATCAAAACCGCCGGGTCTATAGGTATGCATTATGACAGGGAATATCGTGACGAAGAGGGAAATCTGATGCGTGTATCTGTTATACGTAAAGAAGAAGTTAATGGTATCGTTTCACAAAAAATAACTCCGGATGATTGATCCGGAGTTCCCTTCTTATATCCAGCATGTCGCTGTACGTGATCTCATGCTTTACCTCATGTCTGTAATCGTCCCTCAAGCTATATACCTCCTTTATGCGTGACGGGTACATTGGAATGAATTTAACAGTTAATTGTGTTCAAATTATGTTCGAACGGTGAAAAAATGTATAATGTTATTGGAGGGTACAAAAATGGGCATATCGACAACGCTTATAATGGATGCATTTTTCATAATCCTTTTTTTCGTATTTTTTTATCAGTCTGTCAATGAAACTTAAGGCAGACAGCAAGTCACTTGTTCGTTTTGTGTTTTTGATGTATAAGGTAAGATCTGAACTTGAAAAGAACAGCGGTACACAGTTTGATCCCGAGATTGCAGCATGTATGATCTCTATAATGGATGAGGATACCGAATACAAACTGCATGAATGATTTTTTCCGGAATTGTGTGGGAGATCAGTTTCATGCGATAGATAAATAATATTCGAAATGCGGATTATCGTACGAATCAGGATGCCATACAGGTATCCTGATTTTTTATTGACATTCATCAGATATCATTGTACTATTGCAATAGTACAGCACAACAGTGATACAGATTCGAATAATAAATCTGATAAATAAGCGGATAAATAAGTACTGAAAATAGCGTCAAATATTATGGAGGTAAAAGATGCCCTGGAATTTTGATTCGGACAAGCCCATATTTATACAGCTTGTTGAACGGCTGGAATCAGATATTGTTTCCGGCAAGTATGCACCCGGAGATAAGCTTCCGACAGTAAGGGATCTTGCAGTGGAAGCTGCTGTAAACCCCAACACCATGCAGAAGGCATATGGTGAACTCGAAAGGCTGGGACTCGTTTATACTCAGCGGACAAACGGAAGATTCGTAACGGAAGATGCCGGACTTATCGAGAAGACCAGAAAAGAGCTGGCTAAGAAGACTGCTCAGGAATTTCTTTCCAGGATGAAGGAGATAGGTATCAGCAGGGAAGAAGCAGTTAAGCTCTTAGGAGGTAAAGCATGAGTACAATACTTGAATGCAAAGGATTAAGTCACAGCTATGGCAAAAAGAAGGCACTTGATGATGTGTCCTTCACAATAGGATCCGGAAAGATAGTCGGACTCTTTGGACCAAATGGAAGCGGAAAGACAACCCTCATTAAAATATTAGCCGGAATGATACATGATGAGAACGGAACCGTAAGTATCTGCGGTAATCCTGTGGGAATAAAGAGCAAGGCGGTGGTATCTTATTCACCTGACATAATGCCCTACAGAAACGATAGGAAAATTGCCGATATCCTTGAATCGTATGCGTTAATGTTCGAGGATTTTGACAGGAAGGAAGCTGAAGAAGTACTTGAAGAACTTGAGATACATTCTGACGATCTTGTCGGTAAGCTTTCGAAAGGTAACAGCGAGAAACTTCAGATCATCATTGCAATGTCCAGAAAGGCTAAGCTGTATATTCTTGATGAGCCATTCAGCGGGATAGATCCGGTAGCCCGGGAAAACATTGTGAAGACCATTTTACGTATGATGCCTGAGGATTCGTCACTGCTGCTTTCCACTCATTTGATAGGTGATATTGAGCAGATCCTGGATGAAGCGATCTTTCTCAAGGATGGAAAAATAGTTCTTCATAAACCTGTCGATGAGATGCGCGATGAAAAGGGACAGTCTCTGTCTGATGAATACATGGAGGAATTCAGATGAGTAAACTTGACAGACTGGAATTAGCGGAAACCAGAAAGATAAGGATTTTTATAACAGGAGTCGTTATTGTATATATGCTGTTATCGGTCATCTGCGCAGCTGTATCAAACGGTGCTTCAACAGATACTGCACTGACATTCAAGATCATTCTTTTACTGATCAGTGCATTGGGAACCGTTGTTGCCGGTGTCATTATGATCAAGAGATTTTATAACATTCTGTTTACAGGTGACGGACTTGTTAAATTTGCCTATCCGGTTGAAAATAATGCACATCTTAATACCAACCTCAGGTGCGGATTGATGTGGATATTTTCAATTCTCACGATAATCATAGCAGGACTCTGGATGTCAGATGTGATCACACAAGACAGAGTAGAAGACTTTGGAGCCGGAAATCTTTTCGGTGACCTTAGAGAGAGTTTTCAGAGTAATTATCTTTCCAACCCGGATCTGAAAGCGGTGATTGCAGTTATTATCCTGGTGATCGCTCTGATCGTTGTGACTGTGAATTTTTATATGTCATTTATCTTCACCCTGACAATGGCAGGACGCATCTGCGGAAAATACAATATTCTCCAGAAAAACGGTGTGATCTTCATCGCAGGTATCGTAATGTATTATATCCATATGATCGTTGTCGCGGCGATGTCATGGATAGAAAATGCGTATTCGGAATACTGGATGTATCAGGGGGGATATAACCTTTTTGAACGGGACTGGATATTTGTTGAAGAGATAGACAGACCTCTTGCGAATATCCTGGTATATGGAGTGACCGCTTTTATTATGTACCGTATTTCAAAGACAATACTCGATAAGAAACTGGATATCTGACTTGGCTGACAGTCTCCGGATTCAAAACGGATAAAACCGCAGAAACTTATAGAACGGATAAAACAGATACACTGCCTGATAGATAAAGGCAGTGTATCTTTATTTCTAATCTTTTTTTGTTTTCTGATGTGGTTATTATTTTCTGAAAATAATGAGTAAAAACTGAAAATATGGTAAAATAAAAAAATGGATTTGGCGATTCGTTCTTTCTGAATGAATCTGATAAAAGCTTTCATTATCTGAGGTGATTAGAATGGGAGAGCAGCTGTTTTTTGGCAATTATTCACCTGTTGGAGATATTGTTGTTATCTCAATATGTATTGTCATGTTCATACTGATTGCTACGTCATTCGCGACAAGGACCAAGTCATTTCTTCTGTTCCTGGCAATGATATCTAATCTTGCAATGGCATCACTTACGAATGTCATTATGCATGATTATTATATTCATATTACAGGCGGTGATTATACTCCGATATATTTTCTGAGAGTGCTGTATCATTTCTTTCTGTTTTTCATGTTTCTTTTATATCTTGCGTATTTCGTTCATGTTCTCGATATTAAAGGTATCGGCTGCAGACGTATAATGATCGTTTCATCGTTTATTTTTCTTGTATCGATGATCACGGATGTTGTTACCATGATATGCGGGACCGGATTCAGACTCAACAGTGACGGAACTGCAACTGCAGGCTATAACATTTTCAGCTTCGGATATCTTGCTTTTATTCTCGTCGTTGCGATCCTTATGATCGAATACAGAAACAGGATGTATAAGAATGCCGTGATCGGACTTGCCGGAACGATCATAGTGTCATTTCTTATCCTGCTTACTCAGGCCAGACACGGCCAGTCTTCATATACTGTCTCTACATTCATGTTCCCCATATTTGCAATAATGTATCTGCTTCACTCCAATCCGTATGATATCAGGACCGGTGCGGTAAATGTCAATTCATTTACTGATGCGGTCAGTTATTCATATGCAAAGAAAAGAGGCTTCTTTTATGTAAGCATGTATCTTCCCTATTTTCACTCTGAAGGTATTCCTATTCCTACCAATCTTCAGAAGGAACTCAGACAGTTTCCTTCACAGCACTTTAAGAAATCCATTCTTTTCCGTATCACCAACGGGCATATGCTTCTTATGATTCCGAAAAAAAATAATCCCGATTTTTATGAAAAGTTTAAGCCGGTCCTTGAAGCTTTTTATAAAGCGTTTGAGATATACAGATACGATTACAAGCTTGTTGTTGGTCACTCCATAGATGATATAAGCAAAAAGAATGATTATCTGGGCTTCATAAAGAGCATCCAGAAGAGAATGAACGTCAATACCGTTCATTATGTGGATGATGAGGACGTAAAGGCATACAACAGAACAGGAGATATCATTAAGGAACTTGAAGATATCTATAAGAAAAATGATCTGAATGATGAAAGAGTACTGGCATATTGTCAGCCCGTATTTAATATCAGGACAGGAAAATATGATACTGCCGAAGCACTTATGAGATTAAAGCTTCCCGTACTTGGTATGGTTTTTCCGGATCAGTTTATATCACTTGCCGAAGAGTATGATTTTATTCATGTTCTGACCAAGATAATCCTCAACAAAACCTGTATTGCGGTAGGGGACCTGCTCAGGGAGGGATACGAGGTGACAAGGATATCGGTAAATGCTTCCATTCCCGAACTGAAGGAGCATACTTTTACAAATGATATTGAAAGGATTATCAGTTCCGCTGATATACCTGAGGGCAAGATAGCCATAGAGATAACCGAATCACAAAGTGAGAGCGATCAGAAGATGATCCTTAACATGATCGACGAACTAAAAGGGGTAGGAACAAAATTCTATCTTGATGATTTCGGAACAGGATATTCCAATATGGAAAGGATCATGAAGCTTCCTTTTGATATCATCAAATTTGACAGATCGCTTGTTATCGCCAGTAAAACCGATAAAAGATCCGAAGAGATCGTCAGAAGACTTGCAGGTATTTTTGCTGATCTTGATTATTCCGTCCTTTATGAAGGAATCGAGGATGAGGATGATGAAAACAGGTGCATTAATATGTACGCATCATATCTTCAGGGCTATAAGTATTCAAAGCCCGTTCCTATTGAAGAACTGAGGAATTTCTTTTCCAAAAAGTCAGATAATACATAAAAACGGAATAATTCGATATTACGTATATTTATGACTTATATTTGGGCTGTCCTTCCTTTTTATACTGGCTAAAATGTGGTAAAATTGACCTCTGTAAGGGTTTGAAAAATTAGTGTGTTTAGGAGGTTCTCATGGCCAGATTACAGGAAGCAGCCGTCAAACAGATCGAAGAAATCTGTGACCGGTATTGCGACGAAAAGACCCCGCTCATGATGATCCTGAGCGATATCCAGAATGAATACGGATATATTCCGCTGGAGGTTCAGGAAATAGTATCTGCAAAGACCGGAATCTCGGTCGCAGAGATCTACGGGGTTGTCACTTTCTATTCTTTCTTTTCACTCACCCCCAAGGGAAAATATGTTATAGGGTGCTGTCTCGGAACGGCATGCTATGTCAAGGGAGCCCAGAAAGTCATCGACAGATTTTCAGAGCTTCTCGGTATACGTCCCGGTGAAACTACCGAAGACGGACTTTTTACTCTTGATGCACTCAGATGTATCGGAGCCTGCGGCATTGCGCCTGCTGTAAGCATAAACGGCAAAGTTTATCCAAAGGTTGAAACCGGACAGGTTGAAGGTATCATCGAATCCTACAGAAAGGAGGCATCGGCGTGAACAGAATTAATACTGTTGAAGAACTTGAAAAGAAGATAGCAGACTGCACAGGATGCGTCGATTCCAAACTTACAGGTGCTGATGAAAAGAGACACATTGTTCTCTGTGGCGGTACAGGATGCCTTTCGAGCAATTCAAAAGAGATCATGGAGAAATTTAAGGCCGTTCTTGATGAAAAAGGCCTTTCGGATAAAGTGACCGTTAATCTTGTCGGATGTTTCGGCTTCTGTTCACAGGGCCCATTCGTCAAGATCTATCCTGAAAACACTCTCTATCGCATGGTCAGTGAAGCTGATGTCGAAGACATCGTTGAGCAGGATATCATTAACAATACCATAGTAGAACGGCTTCTTTATGTGGAACCTGTTACAGGAGACAAGGTTTCAAGTCAGGAAGACATCAACTTCTATAAGAAACAGCGCCGTGTAGCACTTCACGGATGCGGTGTCATCAATCCCGAAGAGATAGACGAAGCGCTTGGAATGGGTGCGTTCCAGGGACTTAAGAAGGCACTCTCAATGACTCCTCAGGAAGTTGTGCAGGAGATTCTCGAATCCGGACTCCGCGGAAGAGGCGGCGGCGGATTCCCTGCAGGACGTAAATGGTCCTTTGCACAGGCTTCCGAAAGTGACGAGAAATATGTTGTATGTAACGGCGACGAGGGCGATCCCGGTGCATTCATGGACCGTTCCATCCTCGAAGGTAATCCTCTTGCAGTAATAGAAGGCATGATGATCGCGGGATATGCGATCGGTGCATCAAACGGATATTTCTATGTTCGTGCCGAGTACCCAATTGCTGTAAGCAGACTTAAGATAGCCATAAAACAGGCGCGTGAGGCCGGACTTCTCGGAGAAAATATCCTCGGAACCGGATTCAATTTTGACTGCCATATCAGGCTCGGAGCAGGTGCGTTTGTCTGCGGCGAAGAGACAGCTCTTCTTAATTCCATTGAAGGAAAGCGCGGAATGCCCAGACCCAGACCTCCTTTCCCTGCAGTAAAGGGATTATGGCAGAAGCCCACCATCGTTAACAATGTAGAGACTCTTGCATGTGTTCCTTTCATCATGAGAGAAGGAGCTGCCGAGTTTGCAAAGGTTGGAACCGAAGGCTCCAAGGGAACCAAGGTATTCGCTCTCGGAGGAAAAGTAAATAATGTAGGTCTCGTTGAGGTGCCTATGGGAACGACCCTCAGAGAACTTGTTTATGATATCGGCGGAGGCATACCGGGCGGAAAGAAGTTCAAGGCGATCCAGACCGGAGGACCTTCGGGAGGATGCCTTACAGGAAAATATCTCGATGAGCCCATTGATTTCGATAATCTCGTAAAGAAGGGTTCGATGATGGGGTCCGGCGGTGCCATCGTAATGGACGAAGACAACTGCATGGTCGACGTCGCTAAGTTCTATATGGAATTCATCTGCGACGAGTCCTGCGGAAAGTGCTCACCCTGCCGCATAGGTACCAAGAGAATCCTTGAGATTCTCACCAGGATCACCGAAGGCAATGGCACCCTGGAAGACCTCGATGTCCTTGAAGAACTCAGTACCACCATTCAGAAGAATTCACTCTGTGCTCTTGGACAGACAGCGGCCAACCCCGTAAACTCGACCCTCAAACATTTCAGAGAAGAGTATATAGCTCACATCGTAGACAAGAAATGTCCTGCCCATGTCTGCAAGAACCTTATGCTGTACAAGATTGATCCCGATAAATGTATCGGATGCGGAATGTGCGCAAGAAACTGTCCTGCGGGATGTATCGAAAGAACTGATTATATTCCCGAAGGTCATAAGCTCGCCTCATTTAAGATTGATCCCGAAAAGTGCGTCAAGTGCGGACTGTGCATGAGTAATTGTAAATTCAAGGCAATCGACAAGGAATAGGAGGAAACTTAAAGTGGCATTGATAAATATAAAAATCGAAGGTCTCCCCTATCAGGTCGAGGAAGGTCTGACAATTCTTGAAGCTGCAAAAAAGTGCGGCTATGATATCCCTTCACTATGCGCATATAATCACGGCGAGTGTAATCAGGGATCGTGTCGTGTCTGTCTTGTAGAGGCGACCGGTGCAAGAGGACTTGTTGCAAGCTGCGTATACCCCGTGGCTGAAGGAATGGAAATCACCATTTCATCCCCCACTGCAACTGCAGCAAGAAGACACAGCGTAGAGCTCCTTCTTTCAAATCACAATCAGAATTGTCAGCAGTGCGATAAGAACGGAAAGTGCGAACTTTTGCACGTGGCAAATATCACAGGAGCAAGGGAAAATGTATTTGGCGGAGTCCACAGTGAGACTCATCTGGATGAGATTGCTCCCGGACTTGTAAGAGATACTTCAAAATGCATCCTCTGCGGAAGATGTATCGAGAGATGTAAGAA
This sequence comes from uncultured Lachnospiraceae bacterium, assembly GCA_946631295.1. GTDB lineage: Bacteria > Bacillota > Clostridia > Lachnospirales > Lachnospiraceae > AC2028. Next base: position 5,304 of record CAMOZY010000053.1, on the reverse strand, counting down.
TGCTCACGGACTGGGAATTCTCGGATATGAGAACAGAGGCTTTAATGTATTTGTTTCTCCTGCTCAGGACAGATCGTTTGCTGAATCTCCCTGCATCCAGTGCGGACAGTGCGTAAATGTATGTCCCACCGGAGCTCTTATGGAACACTCCGAGATAGACAGGATAGATGAAGCATTCGCAGCCGGCAAGGTTGTCATCGCTCAGGCAGCTCCCGCAGTCAGAGCAGCCCTCGGTGAGGAATTCGGTTACAGGATCGGAACTCCCGTTACAGGCAAAATGATCGCAGCGATGAGAAGGCTTGGATTCAAGAGAGTATATGATGTCAATTTCGGCGCAGACCTCACTATTATGGAGGAGGGAACAGAACTCCTTGGAAGGATTAAGAATAACGGAGTTCTTCCGATGATCACATCATGTTCACCGGGATGGATCAATTATGCGGAATATAACTACGCAGATCTCCTTCCTCATCTTTCATCATGCAAGTCACCTCATCAGATGCAGGGTGCGATCATCAAGTCATACTGGGCTGAGCAGAATGGAATAAAGCCTGAAGATATCTTCGTGGTATCCGTAATGCCTTGTACAGCCAAAAAGTACGAAAGACAGAGAGAACAGATGAAGGTGAACGGCAACTGGGATGTGGATGCTGTTATCACCACAAGAGAACTTGCACGCATGATCAAGCGAAGCGGTATCATGTTTGACAGACTTCCGGATGAAGACTGGGATCAGGATATCATGGGCGATTACAGCGGTGCAGCAGTTATTTTCGGTGTAACTGGCGGCGTTATGGAAGCTGCTCTCAGAACAGTTTATTACAAACTTACGGGAAAAGAGTCCGATCCAATAGAATTCAAAGCTGTAAGAGGTCACGAAGCAGGTATCAGGGAAGCTTCTGTGGATGTTAACGGAACTACGATCAATGTTGCAATCGCATCCGGAATGAAGTCGGCTAAGGTTCTCCTTGATGAGATAAAGGAAGGTAAGTCCAAGTATCATTTCATTGAGATCATGGGATGCCCCGGAGGATGTATCAACGGAGGCGGACAGCCTTATGTCCGTGAATTCTTCCTTCCTAATGAGGATGATGATATCGTTGACACCTATAAGGAAAAGAGAGCACAGGCCCTTTACAGTGAGGATGAGAGACAGACATTAAGACAGTCACACAACAATCCTCAGATAAAGGAACTGTATGACAAATTCCTTGGCGAGCCTAACTCACACAAGGCTCACGAGCTTCTTCACACCACATATGCGGGAAGAGAGCGTTTCCCCGCAAAATAATAATTTTCTTAAATGATGGGCTGTCACACAATATCAGTGAGACAGCCCTTTTATGTTCAAAAACACGTGAGTCGGACAAAAGAGAGAATGGACAGGTTTAAGGGAAAGTCAAAAGCATTTTCGCTGCTTATTTGCATCATATGTGCCTGCGCAGTTCTGATCATCCTGTCAGGAAAAAGGAATGGTACAGATCAGCAGCAGGAAAATGCCGGAATAAGAGAATCAGAGACGACACTTTCTGCAGATTCCTTTGTTACGGATGCGATGGATTCTCCGCTGCATTCGGGACAGGAAACGGTGCAGATTACGGAGCCGGAATGCGAAGCGGTATATCTCGGAATAAAGGATTATGGTCATGATGAGATCAATAAGAATAATATTGAAGACTTTATTTATCTGTTCGAGATAGATGGTGAGATATGTGAATACAGATTATCGAATGGCATATCGGATGAGGAAGGACATCTTGATTATCCTATCCAGAACATTCTTAAGGAAGGTTATCATTATGACTTAACAGAGGAAGAGGGAACCGTTACAGGAGCTGTGGAGATAGCTTCGGAGGTGACTCCGTCAGAGCTTCCTGTTACGGGAGTGCCGGGAGAACGGACACTGACAAACTATCTTGAAACAGCGCTTATGCCTGTCGGTACCACCTTGTATATATATGGCGGCGGATGGAACTGGCAGGATGATGGTTCATCTATACAGGCAAGGACATTAGGTGTTTCTCCTGACTGGATGTTTTTTTTCGAAGATCACGATGCGGATTATTCATACAGGGCTGAAGGAGGTGCCTCGTCTGAAGGAAATCCCGTAACCAACTATTATCCATATGGCGGGTTTAATGAGTATTACTATGCAGGTCTTGACTGCTCAGGTTATGTCGGATGGGTATTATACAATACATTTGAAACTGAGAACGGTCTTGAAGGATATGTCTGCAGCTCCACGCTTATGGCGAGAACACTTTCCGATTATGGTTTCGGTGAGTGGACACAGAATATAAAAATGCCTGATGACAGCAATGAATATGAGATGAAGCCCGGTGATGTGATGAGTATCAACGGACATGTATGGATATCACTTGGAACGTGTGATGACGGAAGCATAGTTATAGTACATTCTACACCTTCAAGAAGCAGGACAGGGCAGCCGGGCGGAGGCGTTCAGATAAGTGCTGTCGGGTCTTATAACTGTGAGGCATATTTGCTCGCTGATCATTATATGAGTGAGTATTATCCGGAATGGTATGAAAGATACCCGGTATATCTGTGTGATCCCGATGTGTATTTTTCTTTTTACGGAGAGTACGCCGGGAGATTTACCTGGGATGTTACAGATGATGACGGACTTAACGACCCGGATGGTATTCAGAGTATGGATCCTGAAGAAGTACTTATGATACTGTTTAATGAGGGCCGGTAAGTTCAGAGTAACACGGAAAAAATACGGAGATAATTTCTTGAAGATAGACATCAGACAGATAGCAGAAGGTGAGGAGAGTATAGTGATCAGATACCGTGAACTTACTCCTGACCTTGGCAGAATAATCGGAATACTGAATGACGGGGAGAGTAAGCTGTGGGGTAAGACTGAAGGTGAAGACTGTTCTGTATCTTTCGATGAGGTCCTTTACCTTGAAACGGTGGACGACAAAGTGTTTGCCTATACCAGTGAAAAGGTTCTGAGGATAGACGGTTCTCTTAATTCATTTATGAGTGATGTGAATGATGATTCATTTTTCAGATGCAGCAAGTCGATGATAATTAATCTGAACCGTGTGTCGGCACTTAAGAGTCTTTCGTCAAACAGGATAGATGCAACTCTTGAAAACGGCGAACACATCATGATATCAAGGCGTTACGCTTCGGATTTCAGAAAACTTCTCAGGGGGTATAAACAGGATGAAAAATGATAATAAACTTTCACTGTGGGAAAGATACCTAACTAAAGAAATCGGAATAGAATTCAAGGCTTGTCTTTACTTTTTCGCAATCCTGTTCTTCTATTGCGTATACAGAGTTGTTAACGGCATCTACAGCGCTGAGATACTGCATCTTACCGAGATGATCTTCACCTGCTATATCATCGGATATATCCAGGTATACCTCTTTGCAAATTTTGATGAAGCGGACAGACTTGGAGGCAGGGAGATTGCCGGGATGATCGTCTGTACTGCACTGTACTGCCTGGTTTCATTTTTTGGAAACTGGTTCGACAAGGGACTTCTGGCGACAGCAATCTTTGCGGCATATCTGCTGTTTGCTTATGTGTGCGTGTTCTTTATCTACAGATCCAAAAGACGTATCGACGACAAGCAGCTTAACGAAGAACTCAGACTTTTCCAGACACAGCATAAAAAAGTGCATGATGATGGCAAATAAGTGCATCTTACGGGAACAGCCATTGTTCCCGCATTTTTTTGCTGTTAAAACAATATTGTAGTAAATGCATTAACAGTTCAGTAAAGGGGCGGCTTATGGAAAATGTTATCGAGATAAAGAATCTTACCAAAAGCTACGGGAAAAGCAGAGGAGTCATAGATGTAAATCTCACTGTAAAGGAAGGAGATATCTTCGGATTTCTGGGACCAAACGGAGCAGGCAAATCCACCACAATACGTTCCATGCTCGGTTTTCTTAAGTTCAGCGAAGGAAGCATTAAGATACTCAGAATGGATTCAGTGACTGATCATGAGAAGATCCTGCGTGAAGTCGGGTATATGCCGTCAGAGGCCTGGTTTTATAACACCATGAAGGTTTCGGATGTGATCAGATATGCTGCGGATGTCAGAGGACTGGACTGCTCCGAAGAAGCTGCAAGAATCTGCGAGAAGCTGAAAGTAAATACGGAAAAACGCATCAAGGAGCTGTCTCTCGGAAACAGAAAAAAGGTCAGTATCGTATGTGCAATGCAGCATAAACCCAGGCTTTTTATTTTCGATGAACCGACATCAGGACTTGATCCTCTTGTGCAAAAACACTTTTTTGAACTGATAAATGAATATGTGGAAAATGGAGCTACATGCCTTCTTTCAACACATGTTCTTTCGGAGGTCAATAAGTATTGCAAAACCGCTGCGATCATGCGCGAGGGCAGACTGACAATGCTCGATTCGCCAAAGATAGATGATGAAACGTTCCTTAGCTTCTACGAAGATGAGGAGGAAAAGTGATGAAACATATATTAGCCAAAGAATTAAAACTGAATCTGAAAAGCTTTCTCATATGGAGTCTGTCTGTGGGACTGATAGGACTTGCATGCATACTTCTCTATCAGAGCATGCAGGGCGAGATGAAGGATATGGCGGATGCCTTCTCCAATATGGGTGCGTTTTCAGATGCTTTCGGAATGAGCACTCTAAGCATAGCAACACTTAAGGGATACTTCGCAACAGAAGTCGGAACCGTTCACGGACTCGGCGGCGGAATGTTTGCAGCCATACTTGCAATCGGCATGCTGTCAAAAGAAGAAGAGGGGCATTCGGGAGAGTTCCTTTTCTCACTTCCCGTATCAAGAAGTAAGGTCATTATGGCAAAGGGTATATGCATTGTGATATATCTTGTGCTCTTTACTCTGATCTGCGGTATTCTTTATGTTTCCGGATTTGCATATCTTGGTGAAGAGATTCCCGGGACGCAGCTTACTGCCTTTATGGTAAGACAGATGCTCATGAATTTTGAAGTTGCCGGAATATGCTTTGCCATATCATCACTTTCATGGAAGAACCGTATGGGTATGGGAATTGCGCTTGCCATGCTTTTCTACTTTTATGATGTCATTGGAAGAGTGGTTCCCGATCTTAAGGACTACCTCTTCGTCGGACCTTATTCATATGTCAATGCAGCGGAGATATTCACGGATGCTGATATTCCGGTAAAAGCAATTATCCTTGGAACCGCGATAACCGTATGCAGTGTCCTGTTTGCGTTTTATTACTACAATAAGCGTGATCTTCTATCGTAAACAAACGGTGTAAGACCGAACAAAAAAGTAGATCATAAATCGGA
>CAMOZY010000052.1 GCA_946631295.1 uncultured Lachnospiraceae bacterium | reverse complement strand
TAAGAATCTGTGGGGAAGTAATAAGGAACAATACAGAATTCTTTCACCCTCAGATGCTGTTAATGATTATCCTGCTGCGTTATTTGTTGTTGCAATTGGAAGAGCTACTGCGGATATTCAGCAACAATTAATTGGCATGGGAATAAATAGTGATAATATCAAGCTGCTTAACATTTCTGAAAAAGGAATGTATGACAGGAAATATTTTAAAGAAAGACTGAGCGAAGAATATTATATAGATGATTCGTTTCCGTCAGAGTCGGTAATCCCTGTTATCAAAAACAAAAATTCCAATGATGAACGGGATTTTCGAATTTATATAGAAAATGGATTGATAGCAAAGTTGGATATAGATGATAGTAATCTTGAGTATCCGTTTATGGATGAATACGAGAAACACTATGGAAAATATATCAGACTTGACAGATTGCCTACTGATTGTGAAAACAATACGGTTAAGGTCCTCATAAGCTGTTGCCACAAGGATCTTGCTCCACTTGAAAAAGATTCAGAGGATATTTATGTTCCTATCCAGGTAGGAAAAGCTCTTACGGATATTGATATATATGATTTGAAAGATGATACTGGAGTTCATATTTCTGATCGGAATTATAATTATTGTGAGTGCACAGCACTTTATTGGGCTTGGAAAAATAAGTATGCATATGATGCAGATTATATTGGATTGAGGCATTATCGAAGGAAATTCGAGGCATCCGATGAAAGTTTACTTCATTTAAAGGCTAATGGTATTGATATCGTTCATCTTGATCCTATTTATCATGACAATATCAGATACAGTTTTGTGAATCATACAAAAAATGATAATGACTGGGAAGTGATGAAAAAAGGGATAAGAGAATTATTTCCTATGTATGTTTCTGCTATGGAGGAATATGAAAATCAGCACTTTGTATGTGGATATAACATGAATATTCTCAGAAGAGATATTTTTGATGAATATTGCGAGTTCCTGTTTGGGGTTTTGATGTATATTGAGGATTATTATCTCAAGATTTGTGATAGAAGGGATCGTTATTTGGGATTCCTTGCTGAGAATCTTTTTGGAGTATTCCTAATCAAGAACAAAGATAAGTATACCCAAGCAGTTACAAAACTGGTTCCTTTCGTAAAGTAATCCATGGATGAGAGGTTTTGGAATGCCTAAACTTTCTATAATTATGCCTTCTTTAAATGTGGCGGATTATATAGGGGAGGCGCTTGAAAGCGCATGTTCACAAACCCTCAGTGATATTGAGATTCTTTGTATTGATGCCGGGTCTGATGATGGCACTGTTGAGATAATCAATAAGTTTGCTAAAACTGATTCTCGTGTAAAGCTGATTCACAGTGATAAGCGTAGCTATGGCTATCAGGTTAATCTCGGTATTGATACAGCTCGTGGAAAGTACATTGCGGTTCTTGAGACTGATGATTATGTTGATACTGCAATGTATGGGAAGTTATATGATCTGGCTGAAGAAAACGATGCTGACTATGTGAAAGCCGATTATGCAGCGTTTTTTACCCAGGATAATGGGGAATATTATCACTTTCCGAGACGAACATTTAGTGACTTATCTATGTATGATTCTGTAATATGTCCCTGTGACTACCCGTTTATAGGCAGGGATGATCTATATCTCTGGCAGGGCATCTATTCAGTCGAATTTCTCAAGTCGAATAATATTCGCTTTTCCGAGACCAAGGGAGCTGCTTTTCAGGATATTGGTTTTCTTTTCCTGACGGGGGCTTATGCAAAGAGAGCGGTTTATATCAGGGATATTTTCTATCACTACCGCATTGACAGGGAAGGCGCGTCCTCGAATCTGGGCAAAGGACTGAAATTTGCCTATGCAGAATATTCAGCTATCACGGAAAAACTTGGAAATCCCGAAACGGTGGACACGAATATCCTCAGGATGCTTTATGCCAGGATGATCAAGTCCTTTGTGGCGGGCTACAGCAGGATGGATGAAAGCAAGTCGCCTGCAGAGGAAAGAAGCGAGATATATGAATGGTTTAAGAAGGAAATAAACTACGCTTTTGAAAAAGGGCTGGCTGATGAGTCTCTGGTTATAAAGGGGCATCGTGACAGACTGGGGCTCCTTTTGAAATCCGAAGAGGCATATTTTGAGAAGTATTCGGTTAAAGCTTTTGATGAGTTTATAAAGGATAAGCAGAAATTCGCGATATTCGGATGCGGGGATTTTGGCTTTAAGGCATACCGGACGCTTACGACAGGCGGTAAAGAAATTGTGAGCTTTTTCGATAATAATCAGGCGCTGTGGGCGAAGAGTATGAACGATATCCTCATAAGAAAGCCTGAAGAGGCGATGGAGCTTCCCGGAGATACTTACATTGTTATCGCAAATGAAGCGTATTTTGATGCAATCAGAAACCAGCTGATCGAAATGGGGGTTCCTGAAGGCAGAATGTGCGTTTTTTGCTGAAATACGTATTTTTATCCTGATCCTAAAGAAAATTGACTCTTTTGCCGATAGAATAGTATAATCAGTATACCTATAATACCTTTGCAAACAAACGGATTTGTCTGGAAGAAGGTACCTAATATGGCGAAGAATGTAAGATTTTATAAGAAATTATTGGCTCTGGCCACTGCAGCTGTTCTGGTGGCCGGTTTTCCTATGTCTGTAAATGCAACTGAGGCCGGTGGATTTGGCGGAGAATCTGAAGCTGTTGAATCAATGGATGAAGAGCCTGTTGCAGATGACGAAGCTGATACAGATAACGAAACAGATGCGGATGCTGAAGGCATTACAGATGCTGAAACCGGTGAAAATGCTGAAGTTGAAGCAGAAAATGGTTCTGATGAGACGGCTGCAGGTGAGGAAACATCTGTTATTAATCCCGATACAGAAGAGGGAACTGATGTTGCAGAGTCTGATTCTGCTTTAAACGATACAGACTTGGCTCAGGAAGCCCCTGATTCTGAAAATACTGACGGCCGTGAAACCTCCGATGTACTTGAGCGTGAGCATCCTGCAGGGATCATAATGATCGATCCTGATCCTGAGAATGCGGTTACATCTGAAGAAACGGCTGATGCAAGTGGAATTCTTAAGATCACTACCGTCAAGAGACCTCAGAATGTTATCTCGATGGTAGTTCCTGTTCTCGGCGCGATCAATTACAATTTCGTAATGGATCCTGAGGGACTGCTTTCACTTAATCCCAACAATAACCTGGTAGGCGGCGAGTCCTCACTGTATTTCATTCAGGATGATGAGCGTACATACAGCGTACTTGCTGACATTGCAACGGCTGTTAATAAGAGTACGGTTCCCGTCATTCTTGAGGTCGAGCTTAACGTTAACAATGCTACGGACTCTGACCTGGTTTTGACCGATCTTAGCGGAGTTTATTCCGCAGATGAGAATCCAAGTCTCTGCTTTGCAATCCTTCCTACGGAAATTATGACTATGGCTGAAGGAGATTCCATTCCGGATCTTCCTGTTCTTAAGTCTGATATGGTTATGATCGACGGTCAGGGACATGCATACAAGGAGATGGTACTTCCCGGATCCCCCGATAATTTCAATCTTGAGACACTTATCACCGATGAGGATGATGTATATATTCAGGAGTATGTTCCGAAGGATGATGCACAGTGGTCTGTTGCAGGATTTACACTTTACGGAGCATGCAGCCGTGAAACCGATTGGACTAATGTGTATAACAGCCTTCAGGATGGCGGCAGGATCACATTTACCATCACATACAGAATGACTCCGGTGATTGAAGAAGATGAAGAAATCAATGAATAATGATCTTAAGAAGGAAAGAATATATCCTGTAGTGATCGGTATTCTTTCTGCCCTTATCATCATTCTCGTTGTGACAATAGTTGTTATATTGTGTACCGGCTCGGGTAATGAAAATAATCAGCAAGGCGAAAGCCTTGCTGATTTTGATTCTTCCGTTATCATCAGGGCAACTGTTCCGACTGATCCTGTGGATGCAGGTCAAAACAGCGAACCTGTAGATGTTAATCCCATGGAAAATGAACCTGTTAAGATACCGGAAGGTAATTATCAGGTGACCATGACTACGGAATGGAATTATCCCGATATAGGCACCCCGGCAGAGGATTCTTATGTAGAAAATGCTGTGGAGAATCCCTATGATACAAGATTTTCCGTAGTGCTTGCATCGGATGAGAGCGTGAAACTGTATGAATCACCCAGACTTCCTGTGGGTTCATTTACTACGGGAATACCGATCAAGACGGAGCTTGCCCCGGGAAGCTATGACTGTATCATGATCTATACCCTGTATGCTCCCGGTACTGATACAAACTGCGGAACTGTAAGAGTCGGATTAAAGATCAATATAGGATGAACGAGGTTAATATGCAGACGATAATTTACGGTGCACAGGGTTATGCTTTATCTGTCTACGAAGCTATAACAACTTTATATCCCGAAAGACACATACCCTTCTTCATGGTTACTTCCATAGAGGGTAATCCGTTTGTATTATGCGGTATCCCTGTTAAGGAGATAGCCTCTGTTTCTTCTGCTATGTCCGTTTCTGACAAAAAGGAAACTGAAGTCATTATCGCCACACCTGAAAATGTCCAGTCTCAGATTGAGCAGACGCTTATAGAGCATGGCTTTGATAATATACGAAAGCTTGATTTCAAGTACTACTCCGAACTTATGGAAGCCTATAATGCAGAGCTTGGAAGGTTCATGCCACTTGCTGCATGCCCTGAAAGCAGTGATATCCCGGGTATCCATGTTTACATGGCTAAGTCCCATGTTGACCGTGCTCTGAAGGAGGCATTCACACTTCCTGAGTATGTTAATCCGTTGCAGGTTGGTGCTGCCAATACCGATTCACGGATAGCGGACCTCACTGACAACACAGGTGATAATATTTCTGACAGAAACTACAATTACTGTGAACTTACCGGACTTTACTGGACTTGGAAGAATGTCCTGTCTGATGCTAAGACTTCTGAGGATGATTATTTCGGCTTCTGCCAGTATCGCAGGATGATGCTCTTTTCACAGGCAGATCTTGCAGGTCTGAAAGCGGGGAATATAGATGTCGTGCTTCCGTATCCGCTTGCTTATGAGCCCAGTATTGAAGAGCATCATAAGAGGTATCTTAAGGATGCTGACTGGAATACACTTTTGTCCGCTCTTGAGGAAATCCACCCTGAGCATGCGGCATTTTTCCCGAAGCTTCTCGAAGGCAGGTATATGTTCAATTACAACGTGATACTTGCCAGGAAAAACGTACTGAGGGATTACTGTGAATGGTTATTCCCTGTTTTACGGAAAGTTGAGGAAACGTCCGAACCCAAAGGCTGTGACAGGAAGGACCGTTATCTGGGGTACATGGGCGAAACTCTGGAAACGCTTTATTTCATGGCGAATTTTGAAGGATACAGGATTGCTCACAAGCCTTGTAAATTGCTGGTGTGATAAGTAAAAACAGTTTCAATGGAAACAAATTAATAAGTTGACGTTCGCTTCTCCAGCCTCCATAATAATCTTATGGAGGCTGTTTTTTATGTCTAATGAAAGAAATGCCGGCCGCAAGCCGGTGGTTACAGATGAACAATTAAGCACTATCAAGGAACGTCACAGTAACGGTGAGAGTCTTGTTAAGCTTGCTGAAGAATATGGTGTTACGAGGCAGGCTTTGCATAAAAGACTTAACGAAAAGGCTGCAAAGCCTGTAAAGATCGACTGGACTGTGAATGGCGAGCTTGTGACCACAATCGAGGCGGATTTTAAGAAGAAAAATCTTGTTATCATAAATTACGCTGCCCAAATGTCCAAATTGCCTTTTGGATATGAAAATAACCCGGATTGGAGATGCTTTACTGAGGCTTTGGAGTCAAAGTATCTCGAAGGTCAAGGTGTAGACGGGCCGGGAACCCTGCTTTTGACAGATGGTGAGAAGAACTTTCCGCTGGACAAGGTTAAAAATATATTTATTGATGGTATAGATGAGGTTCCCACATTTGAATTCAAGAGGAAAGATTTATTAATTGCAAGGACTGATACTGATGGTTTTCAAATGAAGGCATTAACGGATGATCGAAGGTTCTTTATTAAGTCTCAGGCTGTGATCTCCGGAATCCGTATGCGGGATTGGGCAGTGGAGATAATTGCGTCGGATGTTGCAAGGCAGCTTGGCATTCCCTGCGTGCAGCAACACTATTGCAGATTTGCATTTGGTGGTCGCACATGGGATGGAGTATATTCCCGCAACTTTGAAATGGATGGATATGCGTTTCTGTCATTCGAATCACTGATCGGTACAAAGCTTCTGTCCACGAAGGATGATGAATTCATACGTATGGGGAGTATCGATAAATTACAATGGTGTGCTGGGCAGATTTCGGATATCTGTGGGGTAGAGTATGAGAATACTGAGGGATACATGCTGGATCTTGCTGTACTGGACTGCCTTATAGGGAATGTTGACAGACATACCCGGAATTTCGGAGTGTTCTTCAATTCGAATACGGGAGAATATTCCATCCCGCCGGTCTTTGATAACGGAATGGGGCTGTTTGAGCACGATTACTATAGAGATGAATATAAAACTTTTGATGAAGCGATGAATAATGTTTATGTGGCTCCGTATGGCGAGGATCCGTTCGAGTTTCTGGAGGAGTTAAACAGACATTTTCATCTTAAGGATATTTACAGTCCGTCTGAAATCAACTATCCCGATACGTTGCATACACCGTTCGCCTTGGAGTATGAAAGGAGGATGCATGATTTATGGCTGAAGTTAGATTGATCAATAATTTAAATGGAATCCTATACTACATTGACAATCCCCTGCTTGATTTCGAGATCAAGAATCGTGAACTCATCAAAGCAGAGGATTTAAGCGGCGGCAGGTTTTATCCGTGGGAGCTTGCAAAGCTTGGGGTGTCCTATGGAAGTATCAATCAGTTTTTTCAGCGCCGGACCATGAGGGAAGGCTGCATGTTCTACAGGGAACATCTGCGTGCGATTGGTATGGATAAGATGGATTTTGATCTGTACATCCGCAAAAATAATGGCAATAATCATCTGGATAACTACTGGGTAAAATTTGATGACGGAGGAGCCGGATGTTTTGCTGATTTATAAAGTGATCAGACAGGAAAAGGTTTTTAACCATATTTTGCTAAAAAATTATCAATTTCCGATTGATTTACACGGAAAATGATAATAAAATATTGTAGGATTTTTAAACGATTAAGGGGCGGAAATCAGGTTACCCGGAGGCATATATGGCTAAGGAAGTTAAGACTATCGGAGTTCTCACCAGTGGCGGCGACGCACCCGGAATGAATGCGGCAATCAGAAGCGTTGTCCGTGTTGCTCTTGCAAGAGGGCTTAAAGTAAAGGGAATCAGAAGAGGATATCAGGGACTTCTTAATGAAGATATTTTTGATATGCAGTCCCATGATGTTTCTGACATCATTCAGAAGGGTGGTACCATACTCGGAACAGCAAGATGTCTCGAGTTCAAAACTGCTGAAGGTCAGCAGAAGGGCGCTGATATCTGCCGTAAGCACGGAATAGACGGAATTGTCGTTATCGGCGGAGACGGTTCCTACAGAGGAGCACAGGCTCTTTCAAGACTCGGTATCAACACCATCGGTCTTCCCGGAACCATCGACCTTGATATTTCCTGCACCGATTACACCATAGGATTTGACACCGCTGTCAATACTGCAATGCAGGCTATCGACAAGGTTAAGGATACTTCCTCATCCCATGAGAGATGCTCGATCATCGAGGTTATGGGACGTAACGCCGGATATATCGCTCTCTGGTGCGGAGTTGCAAACGGTGCCGAGGACATTCTCCTTCCGGAAAAATATGACTTTGACGAGCAGAAGATAATCAACAACATTATCCTTTCCCGTAAAAAAGGAAAGTCCCACCATCTCATCATCAACGCAGAGGGAATCGGACATTCCGCATCAATGGCAAGACGTATCGAAGCTGCTACCGGAATAGAGACCAGAGCCACAATCCTCGGATACATGCAGAGAGGCGGATCACCTACAGCGAAGGACAGATATTATGCTTCGATCATGGGAGCCAGGGCGGTAGATATTCTTATCGCCGGCAAGACCAACAGGGTCGTAGGTTACAGAGGCGGTCAGTTCATGGATGTTGATATTGAAGAAGGTCTTGCAATGACCAAGAACATCGATGAATACGAATACGAGGTATCAAGACTTCTTTGATCACTTTTTAACCAATGCGGAAATTGGCTTAGGCCGTTTCCGCTATTTTGATTTTTGTGTAAAGCACAAGGGGTACACTGTATGAAGAAATTCTTATTCACGCTCGTAGGTTTCCTTGCGGTTCTTTTTTTCTGGAACAATGATCTGAAGGTAGAAGCTTATCCGAGGAACATGCTCGACGGATATATATTCGATGCGGAGTATTATGCCGCTCAGTATCCGAGTGTTGCTGCAGCGTGTGGATATGACAATAAGAAAATGTATAACTACTATCGTAATTTCGGATGGCAGGAAGGACAGTTTGCCTACGCTCCCGGAAGCACGATGTCTGTAATGGATGACAACTTCGATGCAGCATATTATGCAATATACAATTCCGATGTTGTTGCTGCATTCGGTAACACTCCTCTGATGCTTTATAATCACTATGTCCTGTTCGGAAAAAAGGAAGGCAGAAGATGTCACGGACCTAACGGAATCGTGATGCCTGCAGTAACCAGAGCGGAATATCCTCTTGCTGCACGTGTTCTCGATACAGTAGGCTGGGATCTTCACAGTGCTTATAACTGGTGTGTTCACACTCTTAAGTATTACGGACATGGCAAGCCCGATATGCCCGAAGAGGGAAGCAATGGAACAAAGTGGTTTGCGGATTTCGGATTTACCAACCTCAAGGGTAACTGCTTTGTTTTCTCAGCTACATTTTATGAGATGGCCAAGCTGCTCGGATATTCGCCGAGACAGATAGATGGTAAGATTCCTCTCAGAGCGGGCGGATACGGCCCTCACTCATGGGATGAGATTGATATTGACGGTATTACATATGTATTTGATCCCGAGTGCACTTATGCGGTCGGTATCGATGCGTATCAGATATGGTACGGAAAGCCCGGAACATGGAGATACAGCTTCCCTGTTCTGATGCACGAATGATTTACGGAGAAATTGTTATGAAATTAAAACAGATATGCATAATATTACCTGCACTTTTCATGCTGACATGCTGCGGTGCACCTGCCGGTGATACCGTTACAAGTCCTCAGCAGAGTGTTACTGCCGGTACCGAAGAGGGTGGAAATTCCGGTGATCTAAGCTATGATACTCAGGATGGAGATTCTCAGGACGGTGACGGAGCAGGAACTGAGAGCGGTTCAGGTACCGAGACCGGTTCAGGCACTGATGATCAGGATCAGAGCGGAATTTCAGGTGATGAGGACAATAATTCCGATGCAAATCCTGATGGAGAAGGTAATGGAGACGAAACCAACCCTGATGGCGAAGATTCTGATGTTGAAACGGTGATCGATGATTTCGGTCCTGATCTTGATGGCAATACGGGTAATGGCAGCTCAAACGATGATGACGAGGGCTGTATAGGAGATGAAGGACTTGTCTGGTAAGGAGTCTGTAAGGAATCGTTCTTATGAGCATATGCGCAGCATAGCATGTCTTGCGATAGTGCTGATGCATATGATGAATATTTCGGAAATACTATATCGAAGTTCCATATCACATACCGAAGATTCTGTATCGATGCTTATCGTATATCTGTGTATGTGGGCGGTTCCGCTGTTTGTTATGGTGACGGGTGCACTTCTTCTTGATCCCGGAAAAAACATAACCATAAAGGCGATATACACCCGGTATGTTGCAAGGATCATCGGAGCGCTGCTTTTGTTCGGATTGGTATTTCGCTTCGTTGACATGTGGATGAACGGAGAAACTTTTTCTCTGACCGTCATAACCAATGGTCTTTACAAGATATACACGGGAACAAGCTGGTCACACCTGTGGTATCTGTATATGCTCATCGGACTTTATGTACTTCTTCCGGTCTACCGCAGAGTAAGCGCAGGCTGTGACAGGAAGGAACTGTTGTATCTTCTGGGTGCGTATGCATTCTTTATTTCAATATTGCCGCTGACGGATATCTTTGGTGCAGACAGTGCCTTTCACCTTCAGACTTCGGCAATCTATCTGCTTTATTTTTTTGCGGGATATATGATAAAGAGCGGGCAGCTTGTGATAAAGAAGCCTGTAGCGGCGCTTATGCTCGTGCTGTCTGTTGCATGCATGGTAGCTGTCTGGGTTATCAGAAATAAGTATGACATCGCAGGACTCGATCAGGTGATAGGTAATTATTCTTCACCCGTTGTGGTGGTTATGGCGGTTTCAATCTTTGCGCTTATGTTTAAGAATGAAACTGTGGAGCGCTCAGGTGCACTTGCTAAATTCATCGCATTGTTCGACAGGAGCAGCTTTGGTATCTATCTGATACACATGATCTTCCTCCGCGTATTCCTGCGTCATATGCAGATCAATCCCTATGCTCAGGGAGTTCTGATATTTGCAGGGGTTTATCTTGCAACGCTTGTTTTATCATTTGTTATAGTCGTGGTCCTTCATTTTATTCCGGGACTGCGTAAGCTGGTATAAAAAATGGGTTATGTAACTGACGGAAAAAAAGCATATTCTGCGGGACATAAGAAGCGCCGCCGCAGACTGAAGGCAAAATACAGACTTCCTCTTATCATGATCGCACTTGCGTTTATCGCATGTGTTGTTGCCATAGTAGTACTTATTTTACACGGACGTGATAATAACAAACCGCCTGTTGATCTGTCTGAGATAGGAGAGCCGATAGAGGGAGGCCTTGCGGATTATTCGTTCCTTCTGAATTATACGGTTGATCCCTGGCGTAAGCAGGTGACATTCTATTATCCCGGTGATATAGGCGGAAGATTCGGACTGTATCTTCAGCACGAAGACGGTACTACTTCACTGATCGGAAACTTCCAGTATGAGAGCGGGATTGAACACAGAAAGCTTATCTTCCCCGGAGATAACGGGATGAGCATAGGCTGCGTTCAGTACACGCTTAATTTCGGTGAAGGCGGGGAATTCTCTATTCCTGCTGATGGTGCTGTTCTTACTTTTGTCATGACTGCAGACAATATGGACGATTCTTCTCTCAAGGGAAGAACTGTTTCGAAGATTGTTGAGATAGATAAGGACAGCTTCTCCAATCTTGTTGTTAATGCAATTTGCGAAGATCTCGGCGATAACTGTTACAGATTTACCTGGAATGAAACTGCCGGTGATTCCTACGTTATCCAGGTTAAGCAGCGTAACAATGAATGGGGCACATATGCTGAACTTGGTCCCGAGGCGCTTTCCTATGATACCGGACATCTGTCTCCCGTTGCGGATTTCTGTTTCCGTATTGCAGTGCTTCAGGCGGGAGAAGTAAAGAATGTTTCCGATGAGTTCAATATTCATACGGATATTTCCATTACTTATGCAACGGTATGGCCTACACAGAACCTTACTATCTACAGCACTGCCGATAAATCGGAAAGTATCGGAACGGCTCAGCTTGGAAAATCATACTGTGTACTTGATGCACAGGATAATATGCTTCATATCTACACTCCTGACGGAAGCGGATATATCGACGGCAACTGGTGCCTGATCAATCTTCCCGAGTATCTCGGAGGCCTGTGTAATTACGATATAACCAACAGCTATTTCTCGAATTACATGACTCATGAATATGAGATCAAGGGCGTTACGGGAATGATAACCCAGGGCTATGAGCATGTTCTTTTGGCAGACGGTACATTCCTTGCACCTCTCCTGTATCCTGTTACCGCTAAGCTCATTCCCGCAGCACAGGCTGCAAGGGAGGACGGTTTCAGACTCAAGATATATGATTCCTTCAGGCCTTATGTGGCAACCAGATCCATCTACGATATAACGGAGCTTCAGCTTGACAGAGTACTTCCTGCAGAGACGATGCAGAGGGTTAAATTACCTGAGTATCTGGTGCTTCTTGACGCAGGACTGATCCAGGCAAGATATACCGATCCCGATCTTATCAAGGAGACTCTTGCCAAGGAAAATGAAGAGATCAATCTGCAGTGGCTTATGGTAAACAATGCCATAGCTGCCGGACAGACGGTTACCATAGCAGATCCTCTGAATCCTGACAGCCTGCTTCCTGTTTATGATCCTGAGACCGGTGCACAGCTTAACTATATACTTGATCCTGCATATGCTTATCTTATCGATCCTACATCGGTAA
Organism: uncultured Lachnospiraceae bacterium; assembly: GCA_946631295.1. GTDB lineage: Bacteria > Bacillota > Clostridia > Lachnospirales > Lachnospiraceae > AC2028. The sequence goes on along the minus strand of CAMOZY010000052.1, from coordinate 7,910 downwards.
CCTACAGGGTGGAGATGCTCGATAACAGATATCCTCTGAATGATTTCCTTGCACAGAACGGTTCAAGACATAATCAGGGAATCGCACTTGACCTTACTCTTGAGTATCTTGACACGGGTGAAGAGCTTCTGATGCAGACCAGAATACATGATCTTACTTTCCATTCTGAGATAGGCAAGAATAATGCAACAGCAGATCTTCTCGCATCCTATATGGAAGGCGCAGGTTTCCATGATCTGTACAGTGAATGGTGGCATTTCCAGGATAACGATGTATGGCATTCACTCAATCCGAATTCGGTAAGAGATGGAGTGTCAATCGAAGGCTGGAAGGTTGATGACTTTGGAATCAGATACCGTCTTTCCGATGGAACATATGCTAAGGGCATCTATACAGTTGATGGCGTAAGCTATGATTTTGGAGAGAATGGTTATTTACCTTAAAGCTACATTAAAAGCAGAAGATTTTGGATGACATTAAGGAGGGGCACAGGTTATGAAGATTGGTTTTATCGGACTTGGTAATATGGGCGGAGCCATAATAGGCGGCATTATCAAGAGCGGACTGTTTAAGCCCGAAGACATCATCGGATTCGACAAGTCCATGGATATGGCAGCTAATGCCAGGGATAAGTTCCACATCGGTATCGGCAAGAATAATATCGATGTAGTTAAGAGCTGTGACGTTCTTGTCCTTGCCGTAAAGCCACAGTTTGCAAGAGAGGTTATCAGCGAGATCGAAAAGAGTACAAGCGATAAGACTCTCATCATAAGCATCATGGCAGGCAAGACACTCAAGTTCATTGAGGAGGCATTCGGTTCAAACAAGGCTAAGATAGTTCGCTGTATGCCAAACACTCCTGCTCTTGTAGGAGAGGGATGTACCGCACTCAGCCCCAATGGTAATGTTTCGCAGGAAGAGATTGAACTTGCCCTGAAGATCTTTAATTCATTCGGCAAGGCATCCGTTGTTCCCGAGAGGCTCATGGACGCTGTTGTTGCTGCAAGCGGATCTTCACCTGCATTTGTATTCATGTTCATCGAAGCACTTGCTGATGAAGTTGTTGAAGCGGGAATGCCCAGAAACCAGGCTTATATGTTCGTTGCTCAGACAGTTCTTGGAAGTGCAAAGCTCATGCTCGATACCGGAAGACTTCCTGCAGATCTCAAGGATATGGTCTGCTCACCCGGAGGAACCACTATCGAAGGCGTCAGGGTTCTTGAGGAGAAGGGCTTCAGGGGTGCGATAATGGACGCGGCCAAGGCCGTCTGGGAAAAGTCAGCTAAGCTTTGATATGGTTTCCATTACATCTTCATCCAATGAAAAATTGAAGAAGATATCACTCTATTCCTCCAAGGCTTCAGCGAGGCGTGAGGATGGAGTGTTTGTTGCGGAAGGTACCAAGCTTGTTGCCGAAGCACCTTCTGACAAGGTAAAACAGATCGTAATCTCAGAAAGCTGTCTTAAGGCTCTTCAGAGTGAAAAGGGCAGGCTGTATGAGGCTTATTCGGGACTGGCCGAATCTCTTCCTGATGATGCCGTGATCTGTGTTCCGGACCATCTCTTTGAAAAGATATCGACTATGAAGTCGCCTCAGGGAATGCTCGCTGTTGTAGAGGCACCTGTTTATTCTGAAGATGATCTGAAAAAAACTATACCTCTTATCCTCGTTCTCGAGGATATCCAGGATCCCGGCAATGTCGGAACTGTTTTCCGGACTGCCGAGGCGGCCGGAGTTACGGGAATCATCCTTTCCGGAGGATGTGCCGATCCCTTGAGTCCTAAAGTCGTGCGTTCAACCATGGGTGCGGTTTTCAGGGTTCCTTTTATTGTAAGAGACAATCTGCCGGAAGAGGTCAGAAGTCTTGAGGAGGCAGGCATAAACTGCTATGCTGCAAGACTTGATGAGTCTTCCGAATATGACAAGTGTGAACTGGATCAGCCGTGCGCTCTGCTCATAGGAAATGAGGGTAACGGTCTTTCAAAAGAGATCACTGATGCGGCTTCTCACGGAATCTACATTCCGATGAGCGGAAAGACGGAAAGCCTTAACGCCGCGATATCTGCCTCGATACTTGCATACGAAGCAAGAAGACAGAGAAATAAATAAAGCTGATGAGGGGACAAATATGACTAAAGAGGATAAACAGCTTCTTGAGATGGCTAAGGTTTTTCATATGTCCAAGATGAGAATCTTCAAGTACATCATCCTGCCGTCTCTTTTTAAGAAAAAGTGAGCAATCAATATGACCATAGAAGTCGAAAATGTGAGTTTCAAAGCAGAAGGACGTGATATTCTGAAGAACATCTCCTGGGAGGTTTCTTCTGATGATACATGGCTTCTTTCAGGCGATGCAGGTTCAGGCAAGACTGCACTCCTTTTCATAATGCTCGGACTGCTTAAACCGGCAGAGGGCAGGGTCAGACTCCTTGGCGACTATAAATACGACAGAGTAAACGCAGGTGTTGTTTTCCAGGAGGACCGCCTTTTTGAGGACATGAGCGCAGCGGAAAATGTTGCGATAGTCCGTGATGTCACATCTCCATCGGTAGCTGCAGAGGAACTTGAAAAGCTGATGCCATCCGATCAGGTTAATATTCCTGTCAGGAATCTTTCGCCTGTAAACAGACGTATCACCGCCATTGTACGTGCCACATCGGTTCCTTCTGATATCCTGATGATGGATGAGCCTTTCAGGGGAATGGATGATGTTCTCAGGAAAAAGGTATTCTCATATGTGAAGGAAGTGGCAGGGCATAAGGGGATAATCATCGCACAGCGTACAGCTGATGGACTCCCGCCTCTTAGAACGCTCAAACTATAACAATGAATCTGTTAAGCTCATTCGCAAAACCGGATGAGCTTTTTGATTTTTGTCATGACCGATCATGTGAATATATGTCAAGTTGACATAAATTCTCTCTTTTGATATCATACTTTGGCCGTAACAATTTTGTAACAATTAACGGTTATTTGTATGAGAAGATCAATTCCCATCAAAATATTATCCGCTCTGCTCCTTGGTGGCATGTGTGTCATGTCACATGGGGCTTCTTTTGCTGTGCAGGCAGGACCTTTAGACAGTGCAAGGGGCGGCGTCTCGGGAGTTCTCAATTCCGGTAATGCAGCGGAGATCATTGACAGGACCATTGCGGAACTGAATATCGTATTTGATGAAGAGGTCGAAAAGACCGACCTTGTAATGGTGGATATCCGCAACTACGTGAATGTCAGAAGCGAGGCTACCGTTGATTCAGTGAAGATGGGTGTTCTTTATAAGGACTGCGGCGGAACCCTTCTGGAAAAAGGTGAAGAGTGGTCTCTGATCCGTTCCGGTGATCTTGTCGGATGGGTTGAGAATCAGTATCTTCTTTTCGGGGAAGAGGCTGAGGAAATGGCGGCAGATGTCGGAATGACTCTGGCTGTCGTTAATGCCGCATCGCTGAGGATCCATTCAGATGCATCGCTTGGAAGTGAAGTCCTTACAGTCGTGCCTCTTAATGAGATAATGGAAGTGGTCGATCAGACTGAGCCCGGCTGGGTATATGTTGATTACTGTGACGTTGATGGTTACGTTGTAGCCGATTACGTTGATATTTCCTTTGAAGTGGACGCGGGCGAAACTATGGCTCAGATCAGAGCAAGAGAAGCAGCGGCAGCAGAGGCAAGACGTCATCAGAATTACGGAGCTTATATGACCGACGCGGATGATCTTCTTTTGCTTGCAGCACTGATCCAGTGCGAAGCGGGCGGTGAGCCTTATGAAGGTCAGGTTGCGGTCGGAGCTGTCGTTATGAACAGAGTAAGATCCGCAGCTTATCCCAATACCATCCATGGCGTTATATATGCATCAGGTCAGTTCACTCCTGCCATGAGCGGAAGAGTAAATCAGGTTTACAATTCCGGCGCTATCAGGCAGAGCTGTATCCTGGCTGCTCAGGAAGCGCTTGACGGTGTATCGAATGTCGGTGACTTCACACACTTCAGGACAAACAATGGAGCACATACCGGAATTGCAATAGGACATCATATTTTCTATTAAAAAATTACCGTATCACCTGGGCTATATGTACCCTCTTTATCTTCCGGCTGGTAAGGAGGGTACTTATTTTATGTCTTTTTATTCTTGTGGCAGCATATATATTTTTTCCAATATATGGTAAAATAGAAATGATTTTTTTATAAGGAGGGTGGCTATGAGTGAACAGTTTGTTTTTTGGCTTATAGTTCTTGCCGTCTGTGCCATTGTCGAGCTGGTAACACTTGGACTGACGAGTGTATGGTTCGCAGGCGGTGCATTGGTGGCGGCACTTGTTTCGCTGGTTTGTCCGTACTTTTGGGTACAGGTCATTGTATTCGCTGCGGTAAGCTTCGGACTCCTGATCTTTACGAAACCTATTGCGGTCAAGTACTTCAATAAGGGAAGGGTCAGAACCAATGCTGAAAGTCTTATCGGAGAAAGAGCTATCGTTGTTTCCGAGATAGACAACATCAAGGCTATCGGCGAAGTTACGGTTAAGGGACTCGACTGGAGTGCCAGAACATTGGTTGATGGAATTGTTATTCCCGAGAAGGCTGTTGTTGTGATCAAAAAGATCGAAGGTAATAAGCTTATAGTCGATCTTGATGATTCGCTCAAAGGTGTGATCAAACTTGAAAAGTCCGATGCACTTTTAGATCCGGGAATGATCGAAGACCAGGATGAATGATCATGCATTTACGAAACTTAAGATAGTGTTCCTGCAAGAATTAATTATTCCCGATTGAGGGATTATATAAGAAAAGGAGAATAAAATGGGCCCTTTAATATTTGTTATCGTTCTTTTTCTCATAGTATTTGTAAGCTGTATCAAGGTTGTACCTCAGGCCAATGCGTTCATCGTTGAAAGACTTGGTGCATACCAATCAACATGGTCAGTTGGACTTCATATCAAACTGCCCTTCTTCGATCGTGTCGCAAGAAGAGTTAATCTGAAGGAGCAGGTCGCTGACTTCCCTCCCCAGCCCGTTATCACCAAGGATAACGTTACAATGCGTATCGATACCGTTGTCTTTTATCAGATAACCGATCCCAAGCTTTATGCTTACGGTGTTGAAAATCCCATGCAGGCTATCGAGAACCTCACCGCAACAACACTTCGTAACATCATCGGTGACCTCGAACTCGATGAAACACTTACCTCCCGTGAGACAATCAATACCAAGATGAGAGCTACTCTTGATGTTGCTACCGATCCCTGGGGAATCAAGGTTAACCGTGTCGAGCTCAAGAACATCATTCCTCCCGCTGAGATCCAGAATGCGATGGAGAAGCAGATGAAGGCAGAGCGTGAAAGACGTGAAGCTGTCACCAGAGCAGAGGGTGATAAGAAGGCAAGGATTCTTGAGGCAGAAGGTAACAAGGAATCAGCAATTCTTAACGCAGAAGCTGAAAAGCAGGCAATGATCCTTCATGCAGACGCTCACAAGCAGAAGATGATCCTTGAAGCAGAAGGTCAGGCAGAAGCTATCCTCAAGGTTCAGCAGGCTAAGGCTGACGGTATCAAGCTTCTTAAGGATGCTGAAGCTGATGCAGCAGTTCTCAAGATCAAGAGCCTTGAAGCATTTGAAAAGGTTGCAGACGGACAGGCTACCACAATTCTTCTTCCCGCTGATCTTCAGGGAATCGCAAGCATGGGCGTTGCACTTGAGGAAGGAATCAAGTCATCAAGAAATGCCAAGCCCGGAGTAAAGAAGGCAGAAGAGTGTGTTGATCCTCACACAGGATATGAGGATTGTCCTCAGTAATGACATTGCAGGTTCTGAAGATCTGTGATGTATGACAGAAGGTAATAGGAAATGGTGAATTTAAAAAGACGTGACATTTTAAAAATGTCTGATCTGACAAGTGAGGAAGTTTTTTATCTTCTCGACCTTGCCGCAGATCTTAAGGAAAAAAAGAAGACCGGTGTATCTGTTGCAGATCATCATCCCGGCAAGAACATCGCACTGATCTTTGAAAAGACCAGTACCAGAACAAGGTGTTCATTCGAAGTTGCTGCACATGATCTCGGAATGCATGTAACATATCTTGATCCCGAAGGATCGCAGATAGGCTGGAAGGAGTCTATCGCAGATACCGCCCGTGTTCTTGCGGGAATGTTCGACGGTATCGAGTACAGAGGCTTCGAGCAGACTATAGTTGAGGAACTTGCATATTATTCGAAGGTTCCCGTATGGAACGGACTTACCAATGAGTCCCATCCTACACAGATGCTTGCAGACCTTCTTACCATCAGAGAGCATTTCGGACATCTCGAGGGACTGACTCTGTGCTACATGGGTGATGCAAGACTCAATACCGGTAACTCTCTGATGGTTGCCTGCGCTCTGGTCGGCATGAACTGTGTTATCTGTGCACCCGAGAAGTATCAGCCCGCTGCAGAGATAGTTGAAAAGGCTAGAGAGATTGCTTCAGGAACAGGAGCAGAGATTGTTATTACCGATGTTCCCCAGGCAGCTTCCAAGGGCGCTGATATCGTATACACTGATGTGTGGGTTTCACTCGGTGAGCCTGAAGATGTATGGAAGGAAAGGATCGCTGATCTTTCTCCTTACCGTGTAGACAAGTCGGTCATGGACAATGCCGGCCCTGATGCGATATTCATGCACTGCCTGCCTTCATTCCATGATCTTGGAACCAAGATTGGAAGAGAAATCTTCGAAAAGTACGGTCTTAACGAGATGGAGGTAACTGACGAGGTATTCGAATCTCCTAACTCACTTGTTTTCGTCGAGGCTGAAAACAGGATGCATACTATCAAGGCTATAATGGATGCCACTCTGTAAAAATGAAAGCTAAGATTTTGGAGCTCCTGCGCCGGAAGGGTGATTATGTATCCGGCCAGGAGCTTTGTACAATTTTACACGTTTCAAGAACCGCTGTATGGAAGGCTGTGCAGTCCCTGCAAAAAGAGGGATACCACATCGAAGCTGTCAGAAACAGAGGCTACCTGCTGGTAGAGGATTCCGTTGCGGCACCTCAGATCACCCAGGCAGTGCCAGGTAACATTAAGGAAAACTTAATGTTACCTGGCACCATTCAGGACTTTTATTCGCAGGTGGAGATCTCCAGCAGGCTTATCCCGGAATCCGGGGTAAAGGAAGTTGCTTTTTTCGATACGATCGATTCCACTAATTCGGAATGCTCGAGGCGGGCGGAGGCAGGATGTGAAAGCGGATTGCTTGTTGTAAGCGATGTGCAGAGCATGGGACGCGGAAGAAGAGGAAGAACGTGGATCTCACCGCAGGGCTGCAATGTGTATTTCTCATATATGTGCAGACCTGATATCAGTCCCGAAAAAGCACCTATGCTAACCCTTCTTATGGCTATGTCAGTATGCATGGCTATGGAAAAGATTTATGACGGTGATGTCATAAAAACAAGCGGTCGAAGGAAGAAGGCTGTGAGGTCGGCTTCATCCCCGATGATCAAATGGCCGAATGATATCGTGATCTCCGGCAGGAAATGCTGCGGCATGCTGACCGAGATGAGCTGTGAGGCTGATTACGTAAGACATGTTGTGATAGGTGTCGGGATCAATGTCCATCATACGGATTTCGACGAAGAGATCGCTCAGACCGCCATTGCACTTGATGATGCATGGAACATGAATGTTAAACGAAGCCTGCTTATTGCTGAGGTTATGAATGAATTCGGACCTCTCCTTAAGCAGTTTGAGGAAGAAGGAGACCTTGGTTTTATCAGGGCAGCTTATCTCGACAGACTGGTGAATGCCGGAAAGCAGGTAAGAGTCCTTGATCCTAAGGGAGAATATAACGGAAAAGCCCGCGGCATAAACGAGCGCGGGGAACTCCTTGTCGAGACCGAAGACGGGAGTATAAAGGAAGTAAATTCAGGAGAAGTTTC
>CAMOZY010000051.1 GCA_946631295.1 uncultured Lachnospiraceae bacterium | reverse complement strand
AGGTTTCGGCAGCGCTTATGATCGGACAGGTCAGACAAAACCGCACAGAACTTTTTGATTCACTGCAGGCATATTACCGCGTGCTGATACTCGGTGAAGAGCTGGATGCGGTGCTGGATTAAAAAGAGATAAAGTTTTGAAAATAGGTAATGTAGAACTTAAGAATGATTATATCCTCGGTCCTATGGCCGGTGTGACGGATACCGCATTCAGGATCATATGCTCGGAGCTCGGTGCAGGTCTTGTGTGTGCCGAGATGGTAAGTGCCAAGGCAATCTCTTACCACAATAAAAACACTGTTTCAATGCTCATGACTGAAGAATCAGAGCATCCGGTGAGCATGCAGCTGTTTGGTTCGGGACCCGATATTCTCGGTGAGGTAACCGCATCGCTTCAGGATGAATCATTCGAGATCATAGATTTTAATATGGGATGCCCTGTTCCCAAGGTTGCAGGTAACGGTGAGGGCTCTGCGCTTATGAAGGATCCGGCTCTTGCCGGGCGCATTCTTAAGGCGATGGTTGATAATTCACCGAAAAAGCCCGTCACGGTGAAGATTCGCAAGGGCTGGGATAATGACAGCATCAATGCCGTGGAGGTTGCAAAGATTGCGGAGGCAGCAGGCGTAAGTGCCATTGCGGTACATGCAAGGACCAGGAGCCAGTATTATTCCGGTGAGGCAGACTGGGATATCATCAGACAGGTTAAGGAAGCAGTCAGTATTCCTGTCATCGGAAACGGTGATGTGTGCACTCCCGAAGATGCAAAGCGTATGACTGAAGAAACAGGATGCGACGGAGTTATGATCGCACGTGCAACAAGAGGAAATCCCTGGATCTTCAGACAGATAGATGATTACATGTCCGGAAGGGAAGTTTTTGTTCCGGATAATGAAGAGAAGAGACGCGTGGCAAGAAAACACGGCGAGCTGCTCCTTAAGTACAAGGGAGAATATACCGCCGTCCGTGAAATGAGGGCGCATCTTGCATGGTACACACATGGAATGCCCGGTGCATCCAGGCTCCGCGGAAGAGTTTCGCAGATGCTGTCGATGGATGACCTCTTTGCTGCTATCGAGGATATTTTTCCTTTATGAAAGTATTGTTTTACAGATACAACAGTATATGTGAACCTGATTTTATTGACGCGTTCAAAAAGATCGGTCTTGAAGTTTCCGAGATGACTGAGGAAATGTATCGCAAGGATATTCCCGGAGAAGAAAGAGTCAGGATGCTTCTTGAAAGGATTGCATCTGACAGACCTCTGTTTGTTTTCTCCATCGATTATTTCCCGTTTATTTCTCTTGTCTGCGAAAGAGTGGGAGTTATCTATGCTGCTCTGTCTGTGGACTGCCCGGTTGCGGAAGTTTATTCAAAAGAGATCAGGAACAGCTGCAACAGAGTATTTCTTTTTGACGTGAAGCAGTATGAAAGTATCGAAAGACAGAATCCCGGAAACATAAGATACATGCCTCTTGGCGCTGCTACGGAGAGGCTGGATAAGCTTCCTTTCCCGGAAAAATACAGATATGACGTCAGCTTCATAGGTTCCCTCTATAACGAAAAAGACAGATACGGAATGCTGAAAAAGAGCGGTGCTCTTAATGGACCAGCTTTTGAACATATGGAAAGTCTTGTGCGTGAACAGCTCCCCGTGCCCGGAATGGATATCATTGAAGCCGGCATCACTCAGGAAGACATAGATGCACTAAAAAAGGCAGATCCTGATTTCTACACAAATGAGGATTCCGTTACAGATATGGACAGATATGTTGCGGTGAACAATTACCTCGGTAACCACCTGACATGCCTCGACAGGATCTCTGTTCTGAACATGCTTGCAGAAAAGCTTCCGGAGGGCTCCGTGCACCTGTTCACAAGGTCCGATACATCAGCTCTTGATAAAAAGATAGTCATTCACGGAGGCGTTAATACACTCACTGAAATGCCTGGTGTTTTCAGATCTTCACGCATCAATCTGAATCTTACAAACCGCACCATCAGATGCGGCCTTCCTCAGAGGATATGGGATATACTCGGCTGCAGGGCATTCTGTCTGACCGATGCTACGTCCGCGATGGATGGGCTTCTTGCAGATGAAACCGACCTTAAGACATTCAGTTCTTATGATGAACTTCCTGACATCTGCAGTTATTACATTGAGCATGACGATGAAAGAGAAGAGATCGCATTGCATGGTTTTCAGACTGTGAATGCCTCACACACAGTTCTTCTGCGTGCCCTTGAGATAGTAAAGCTTATCCTGACGGAAAAGTTGTCCTGATTAACAATTCAGACGTATATTGTATGATTGGTTAAGATCATCATTGGCATTGCATTTTTCAATGATCATGGATATTACAATCTTCCTGTACTGTGCGGAATGGACTGATTTAATGTATAATAAAAATTAGAAAAATAATAATTTACCGGTGATATTTTAAATGCTTTTCAGCTCTCTGATATTTATCATGGTCTTCCTGCCGGTTGTCTTTTTCGGCAGCAGGATCCTTCGGAAAAATAAATACGTAAACATCTTCCTGCTTCTTGCCAGTCTCTTTTTCTATGCCTGGGGGGAGCCTGTTTATGTATTTCTGATGCTGGCATCGATCATCGTTAATTACTTTGCTGGTCTGTCACTCGACAGGTACAGAAGCCACTCCAGACTGATCCTCACACTTGATATCATTTTCAATCTTGGACTTTTAGGCTTCTTCAAATATGCATCATTCGGAACCGTTGTCCTTGTCGAGTATCTCCATGTTCAGATGGAGCCTCTTGCAATCTCTCTTCCCATAGGCATTTCCTTTTTTACCTTCCAGATAATGTCCTATATCATCGATCTTTACAGAGGAAAATTCCCTGTCCAGAAAAACATCATCAACCTTGCGCTTTACATTTCCTTCTTCCCTCAGCTTATTGCGGGACCCATAGTCAGATATGAGGACATCAACGAACAGCTTGAAAACAGAACGGTGACGATAGAAAAGTCCACTGAAGGAATCCGTCGTTTTATCCTCGGTCTTGGAAAAAAAGTAATAATCGCAAACACCGTGGCTGAAGCCTGCGACAGGATCTATTATTCCGATGTTTCACTTTTGTCTGCATTCCCTGTCTGGATTGCATCCATTCTCTACACGCTCCAGATCTATTATGATTTTTCCGGATATTCGGACATGGCTATCGGACTCGGCAAGATGTTCGGATTCGAATTTCTTGAAAACTTCAACTATCCCTATATGTCAAAGTCCATAACTGAGTTCTGGAGAAGATGGCATATCTCACTGGGTACCTGGTTCAGGGAATATCTCTACATTCCTCTCGGCGGAAACCGCAAGGGAAAAGTAAGAAGCTATGTAAATCTGATGATCGTATTTTTCCTGACGGGATTCTGGCACGGCGCGGGATTTACATTTATCTTCTGGGGACTTTACCACGGTTTCTTCCGCGTTATCGAAAGGCTCGGTTTTTCCAGGATACTCGAAAAGTGTAAGCCCCTTGCATGGATCTACACATTCTTCGTGGTAAATCTCGGATGGGTATTTTTCAGAGTAGGCGGACTTAAGAACGCATTCATAATGGTTTCGAAGATGTTCAACCCTTCGCTGCCTAATTACTACACACTTGGCGAACTGATGTCGCACAGATGCATGCTGGCAGCAGGCGCAGGCATCATCGGATGGGGGATCATACAGCTCCTTCCGGAAAAAGTACCCGCAGTTAAGAAGCTTATCAGCAACCCTGTACTGCAGTATATATGGTGCGCGGTGATCTTTATTACCTGCGTAATGCTCCTGGCAAGCAATACATATAATCCGTTTATTTATTTCAGATTCTAAAGCAGAGAATCAGATTAAGAAAATGATAATGTCATGATATGAACTGTATGATGCAAGGGCGGATATGAGTTCATCATCCTGATTGGATATAATATAAATTTCTATACCAACTTAAGAAAGTATTTTGTTAAATGAAAAAAGAAACCGGGAAACTGAATATCGGGTATATATTCGTACACCTGAGCTTCTGGGGATTCATCCTCGGGCTTCCTGTGCTGTATATGATCCTTGGCCCGAAGATTGATACGGTCAATTATGAAAACAGGAATCTGGCCGAAAAGCCCGTGTTTTCTTTTTCGGAAGTGGATTCCTATCCTTCTGACTATGAGGATTATTACAACGATAATTTCCCGTTCAGAAGCAAGCTGATCACACTGAACAGCAGGATTTCATACCAGATACTCGGAGAAGGTGTCGGCAGTGCCGTTGTCGGAAAAGACGGATGGCTGTTTTATAATTCCGATCTTGCCGGAGACGGAAAAGGAATCACCCAGTTCAAGGGAAATGACCTTTTTACAGATGAGGAACTTGCACGTGCCGCAGGAAGTCTCATGGCCACAAAGCAGTGGTGTGAAGAACATGGCTGCGAGTTTGTACTCCTGATATGTCCCAACAAAGAAAGGCTTTATTCGGAGTACATGCCCGATTATTATCAGGATTCCAGAATAAGCACCTACTGTGATACCGACCAGCTCGTTGAATACCTCAGGGCCAATACGGATATCCGTGTGGTGTGGGCATATGAGGACATGCTGGATTATAAGACCCGTTACCCTGATGAGCCCCAGTATTATCACCTTGATACTCACTGGAATTCACTTGGCGGATATATAGGCTCGAGAGCACTTCTGCGCGAACTTGGTATAGATATCCCTGCACCGGAAGAAACCGTAAGATATGGCAGAGAACTGGCCTATGGAGACCTTTCACTTCTTATGAACCTCGGAGCAAGTGATCTTTTCACGGATTATGATTATACGTTCGAGGGTTATCCCGATGCGAATATGCAGATGATTTCGGATGATCAGAACGGAGTGATAGTTTATTCTGCGCCCGGAAGAGATCCGAGAAATGTGATCATATACAGGGATTCCTTCTGCAACAAGATGAGATTCTTCGTTGGAGCATATTTCAATTCAAGCTGGATGATACCCAAGGATTTCTGGGATCCTTCGATACTGGAGACAAATCATCCCGATGTGCTGGTTTATGAGATGACCGAAAGATTTGTTGAGAGACTGGTGGACGAACATATTCAGCCGTAATCACAATACACGGTTGACATAATGCACTAAAATGATGCATTTGGTTTACATAATGCATCAAACCGTTCCCAAACCGCTTTCTGTCCAAAAAGTATCGTATGTTATTTTATATTTTTTCACTTTTTTTCAGGAATTGACTTAATTTATGAAAAGGGAAAGCCGATACAGAAAATAGAAAAGTATCTTCAGCGGAGTATGCCGCCGGAGAATAACTGTTTATATAAATCTGAAACCGTAAACCCTAAGGATGATAAGGACAACGTCCGAAATATCACATGGAGGTGATCAAAATGTCAATCGAACCTATTAACAGCATCATGAGCCTGCAGCAGCAGACTTATACACCTGCCCAGAAACCTGTTCAGCCGGTTTCATCTGCAGAAATCTCACAGCAGCCTGACACAGCGGCAAGTCCTCTTGAGGATATTGCAGTGATCGGTGCACCTGCCGAGAAGGGCAATGCTGACACATCTGAGGATCAGGGTAATTCCGAAGACAAACAGCTTACCAGTGAGCAGATCAAGAAGGCTGTCGAGAAGCTTAAGAAGGGTCAGCTTGAAAATTCCGAAGCAGTATTCGGATTCCATGAAGAGACTAACAGAGTCACCATCAAGATCGTTGACAAGAAGACCAAGGAAGTTATCAAGGAGCTTCCTCCTGAGAAGACTCTTGATATGATTGCCAAGGTATGGGAGATGGCAGGACTTTTCGTAAATGAAAAGAGATAAGGAGGGATAATATGGCTAGTAAGATCAGAATGAGCGGTCTTATATCCGGTCTCGATACAGATGCCGTTGTAGAAGCCCTCACAAGCAGCAGAAAACAGAAGGTTACCAATGCCAAGAATGACCAGAAGAAGCTTGGATGGAAGCAGGATATCTTAAAGGGTATCAATGATAATATCAAGACACTGTTCCAGTCCAATGTTTCAAGCATGAGATTTTCCAATGCTTACAGCAAGATGAAGACGACTGTATCTGATTCATCTGCCGCAAGTGTTGTTACCGGAGACGGCGCTGTTAAGGCTATCCAGAAACTCAGAGTTGAGTCCCTCGCCAAGACCGCATATCTGACCGGCAAGGACCTTAATGGTGACAGTACTGCGAAGACCTATACTGCATCAAGTACTCTTGGAGATCTCGGATTTGATGGCGAAGGTGATACCATTCGTCTTAATATCGGAGGCAAAGAGAAGGCAACACTTGCAGTGACCAAGGATACTACTATTTCCGACGTGCTCACCACTCTTAAGGACGCCGGACTCAATGCTTCATTTGATGCCGATTCACAGAGATTTTTCATCAGCTCCAAGTCTACAGGGGCTGCTAATGATTTCACTCTCAGTGATGACGGAAACGGCGCTCTGGCTGCACTGGGACTTGCTACAGCAACGGATACCCAGAAGACTAAAGAAGGCTTTGACCAGACTCAGTATGCAACCAAGATTGACGGAAGCAACGCAGTGATCTATCTCAATGATGCCAAGTTTACCGGAGATACCAATACATTCAAGATCAACGGTCTGACTATCACGGCTCTTGAAGAGACCAAGGATAAAGAGGTTACTCTTTCGACCGATACCGATACAAGCGGAATCTATGACATGGTCAAGAATCTGCTTACCCAGTATAACAAGGTCATTAATGAAATAGATAAGTATTACACCGCAGATTCCGCGAGAAAATACACCATGCTTACCGATGAAGAGAGGGAAGCAATGGATGATAAGGAAGTCGAGGAATACGAGAATAAGATCAAATCGAGTCTCCTCAGAAGCGATACCAATCTCGGAAGCCTCAGAAATCTCCTTACCACAACAATGTCTCAGGGATTTGAGTATAACGGCAAGACTTATTATCTCTCCAGTTTCGGAATCGGAACCGGAAGTTACTTTGATACCGAAGATAATCAGAAGCATGCCCTTCACATTGACGGCGACAAGGATGATCCCAAGTTCAAGGATAAGACCGATAAGCTGTCCGAGATGATCGCATCCGATCCCGGAGCAGTTGAGGAATTCTTCAAGAAGTTATCAAAGGATCTGTACAGTAAGCTTGATGATGTATCCAAGTCACGTAACGGATACAGAAGCTACGGTAATTTCTATGATGACAAGAAGATGAAGTCTGATTACGACGGATACAAATCCACCATTGCAGACCTTGAGAAGAAAGCCAATGATTACGAGGATAAGATCTACAGACAGTATGCAGCAATGGAAAAGACACTGTCAGCTATGCAGAGCAAGAGTAATGCACTTGCCGGACTTCTTGGAACTTCATCATAATAGATAAGGAGAGATAAAGGACATGCCTTTACCCAATGCTTATCAGCAGTATGCGAACAATAAGATAATGACCTCATCTCCTGCGGAGCTAACGCTCATGCTCTACGAGGGAGCTATCAAATTCATCAATATTGCACTCGGTGCGATTGAGGAAGGAGATGTACAGAAGGCTCATACACATATCCTCAAGGCAGAGCATATCATAGATTATCTGAGACAGACTCTTGATATGAAATATGCCGTTGCACAGGATTTTGAGAACATATACTCATATCTGTCGCAGAGACTGATAGAAGCCAATCTGAAGAAGGATCCTGAGATACTTCAGGAGGTTAATACACATCTTCATTCCGTAAGAGATACATGGAAGGAAGTAATGAGAAAGAACGGCATCACCTGGAGAACCTGATGGGAGAGATTATGGCTGATTATTTGCAACTTCTTGAGGAATCACTGGTAAAAAAGATCGGTGTTCTTGACAGGATAGGAGAATTCAATCTTAAGCAGAAGGACTTATTCCTTGTAAGGTCTGAAACTCCTGATTTTGAAAAGTTCGATTCCTATATAGAAGAAAAGGATAAGCTCATAGAGGAACTTAATTCTCTCGATGAAGGATTTGAGACTCTGTACCAGAGAGTTGCTGAAACTCTTAAGGCTGACAAGGCAGGCAATGCCCGGATGATCAGACGTCTTCAGGATCTGATCCGTGAGATAACCGATAAGAGCTCCACTCTGCAGGCTCAGGAAGCTGAAAACAAGAAACTGATGGAAGAGTTCTTTAAAAATGCAAGAGCCGGAATCGGTAAGGACAGAACCAACCTGAATGCAGCATACAGTTATTATCAGGTACAGCGCGGCATGGGTGGTCCCGAATCACTTTTCATGGATTCAAAGAAATAAGTTCGAAAAGCCGCTTCGAAAGGATAGTTAAATTCGAAAAAGCAGATTTATAAGCAAATACAAGAGCAGGAGCCTCGTGGCCCCTGCTCTTTAAATTACTGTTATTTTCTTCTCCCAATCGTTTCTTGTATCCTCTCCCGCAAAAGAAGTCAGAGCACTGATGTACTGATCTCTTATGTTTTCCGACTGAACAATGATCCGGTCGGCATAAACGGATCCCGGAGTGCATGCGTAGTTTTTCAGATTATACTGGTCATTGTAATCTTTATCAGTAAATTCCGAAGTTTCACCTATGGGTACACAGATCAGTTCCTCTGTATAATTTCTCAGATTTTCCGAATAGAACTTTTCCGGAATAGTAAGAAATGGATTGGCTCCGTCATATGGATTTTGGAAATATATTCTGTTAGGACAGTGAAGAACGGGATCGTAAACGTCATATCCGATAAGATGTTCTCCGATTAATCCCTTATATTTCTCTGCACTTACATGATCCGGGATATTGTCCTTAAGCTCATCATTAATTTCATCCTTAATCCCGTCCTTAAGCCCGTCTTTATTCTCATCCTTGACCTCGCCCACGGTCAGGATATTTCCCAGGAAATCCTTTGCAAAAAGAGGCATACTGATCACATATATATCATTATCTTCTGAAGAGCATTCTTCTTCGTAAAAAGAAAGAAGGTTTCTCCATTCTGTATGTCCTGTCGTTATGAACAGTATTTCCTTTCTTTCTGTAATGTTTTTCCTTATCGAATCACAGGCTGCATCAAGAGTATTCTTCAGAGCATCAGTATCTATTGCTCTGCCTGCTTCGGCAAAGGAATTAAAGTTCTCCACGAGTCCGGAACAATACTTTTCGAGTGAAGCGATTACGGCTTTTACGGATTCACGGTGCTCTCCCTTTGTTCTTTCTATAAGAGTTCCAAGATCCTCTGCAAGCTGCAGGCTTCCCTGAAACAGTTCTTCAAGACTGCCATATTCACCTGAGATTACGGCATTACTGATTTCTGCCAGATATTCTTCAAGTCCCTGCATACATTCCTGGCATATGGTTTTCAGCGATCCGCTTTTATCCGGAACGGGACGTTTAAACATCTGCCTGTCAAATCTGAATGTTGTAAAGCTGCTCCCGGACAGTTTTTCTATCTCTTTTTTCTGGGACTCGAAATAGGGGTAATCATGACCGCCCCAGACCTTTCGAATTTGGAGATAATTGCCGTATTTTCTTGAAAGAATCCTGTCGTAGCAGGCAGGTATGGGAATGTATGTGTCCTCAAAAGGTACGGCTATGATCTTTTCATAATCGCTTTTAGGTTCTCCTGCAGAGAGCCCTGATTTAAGAACCCATGGGAAAACCTGCCCGATCATTTCGGACTTTTCCGGATTTACTCTGGACATCTGCTTCTCGGCAAGTCTGTACAGGGCCACAAATGTCTCTCTGTCATTTCCTTTAAAAGGAATACGGACAGAGTATCTCTTTTCAAATTCTCTGATGTGTGCATCTGCGTTTTGCCTGCTGATTGTTTTATCTATAAGCCCGTCTGCACAGGCAAGAATCTCAAGAACTTCTCTGTCGCGCCTGCTTTCTTCATCTGCGTCTGTATAAAGATGATCCTTAAGGAAAATATCTACACCTGCAAGCCACGGGAAATTATAGTGCTTCTTCATAAATTCCGGTTCGAAGCACATTTTCTTATTACTGACGACCCTTGCGAGGAAGAGCCTGTGATCTTCATGTCTTTCGTAATCGTGAATGTCATAATGGCTTGGGAGTTCTGAATCTGCCACTTCGCGGAATTTTACGTAATTCTCGCGCTTCATGCATATATCCAGGTCATCATCCCAGGGAATGAATCCGTGGTGCCTTACCGCTCCGAGGAGAGTGCCCCAGTCTGCAAAGTAGCTAATGTCATACTTTTTACAGATACGATCTATCTCGTCCAGCACGTCCAGCGTATTGGCCCATGCAATCTTTACGGCGGTCGTGATATAGAAGCCGTCCCTTATTTCGTCTTTGAAGAAATCAATGGAATGTTTCACCGAAAACCCTCTGATTATGATAGAATATAGGTGGTTTACAAAGCTATTATATCCCGTTTTCAGAGTTTTCAGAAATTTTTTAAAAAAAGTGTAAAGTTTTTTTGAACACGGTCGATATAATGAGTGTAAGCGGGAAGGAAAATAAAAAAAACGCTAAATATGGAAAAGTAAACTAAGTTAATGTCACGCATAAGAGGGACGCGGGACACACTCAAGGAGGATATAATTATGGTAGTTCAGCACAATCTTACAGCAATCAACTCAAACAGAATGCTCGGTCTTACAACTTCAGCACTCACCAAGTCGACCGAAAAGCTTTCTTCAGGATATAAGATCAACCGTGCAGCAGATAACGCAGCAGGTCTTGCAATTTCAGAGAAGATGAGACGTCAGGTCAGAGGTCTTACACAGGCTTCTTCCAATGCTCAGGACGGTATCTCAGCTGTACAGACCGCTGAAGGTGCTCTCAACGAAGTACATGATATGCTTCAGAGAATGAACGAGCTTGCTATCCAGGCTGCTAACGACACCAATATGTCAGCAGACAGAAGCTACATCCAGTCAGAGCTCAACCAGCTCATGAGCGAGATCAGCCGTGTAGCTACTACCACTACCTTCAACGAGCAGTGCCTGCTCGATGGAACCTTTACCAGCAAGAGACTTCAGGTTGGTGCTGAGCAGGGAACCGATCAGGTTATCTCCATCAGCATCTCCGCAATGAGCGCATCAGGACTTAACCTTAAGGCTACTACAGTTAAGGTCAGCACTCACAGCCTTGCTCAGGCAACTATCGCTACTATCAAGAGTGCTATCAAGATGGTCAACACTCAGAGATCTAACCTCGGTGCTATCCAAAACAGACTTGAGCACACCATCGCAAACCTTGACAACGTTGTTGAGAATACCACAGCAGCTGAGTCCCGTATCCGTGATACCGACATGGCTTCTGAAATGGTTAAGTTCTCTAACAGGAACATTCTCCAGCAGGCAGGTCAGTCGATGCTCGCTCAGGCTAACCAGAGCAACCAGGGTGTTCTCAGTCTCCTCGGATAATTTAACAAAAACAAAATTAAGGGGCTGCATATGCAGCCCCTTTTTCATATTATATTGATATCCCAGATCATAACCGGTATATGCTTATCGATACACCTGGTAGTTATAGGCCCCGGTGCACCATATGCGGCATCCGCTATATCAAGCAGCTCCCTGATATCATCTTCCGAGGGATTTTCTATAACCGTGCACCAGTTTGTAGCAACCAGTTCGTTAAGCGTAGCTATGTATATATCTCTCGTATCATCAGATAATACGTCCAGTGCTTCGGGAGTTCCCTTGGCCAGACACCAGTAAACATGCAGTTTGTCTGTATTTTCTTCGAACAGCTGTATGATAGATGAATATTTGTCGGTAAAAATTTCCTCGCAGCCTGCAAAATGGCTTATGTCATCAGTAAACAGAATGTTCTTTACTCCATCAGTTCTCTTCGGGAATCCACCTGCCGATGTCTTATCCATCACACATATTCTGTTAGAAATGGATTCGAATCCTGACAGCAGATCAGCCAGTCCTTTATTACATACATAAATCTTGTCGGAAAGCAGGCATCCCGGAGTGTCCACATATGTTCTGAACATTTCCTTCTGCATTTCGTCGCTCAGCCCCCTGACTTTAGCATTGAACGGAACGACCATTATTATTTCACCGGCATAAGTGCGTATGTTTTCTGTGAAGAATGCAGGATCAGTTTCCGTGGAAAGACTGTATGAATCAAACGGATCCTGGATATACACCCTTTCAGGGAGTTCTGTTTTGATGTCATAGTCATCCGGGCTGACTATTGGAAGATCTTTTCTGAGCTTATCCTCCTCGGAAAAAACATTCTCTCCGGGTTTAAGATTTTCATCTTTGTGACGATAGGGGAGAGCGATAACCTTTACATCGTTGATGCCGTTATTCTCCTTTTCATACAGTTCCTCAAAAAAAGACCATTTGTCGGCTTCTCTTATGAGAAACAGAACTTTCCCTTTTTTATGATCCCGGAATGGCTCGTTATCAAGAATAGCGCTTCCTGCTTCAAAATGTTTCTCAAGGTATCTGTTGTCGGAATCCAAACGCTTATATACAGGATAATCGTGCTTGGATCCTCCTCTGAAGATGCGTGCGTAATCTCCATAGATGGACCTGAGTATATGATCGTATCCGACGGGAACAGCAATGTGCATATTCTCAAAATCTATTTTCGTTTTCGATGCGTACCAGCTTTTCTGACGTATCTTTTTTTCTCCGACTGTGACAATGTCAGCCATATAGCACAGCCTCCGGCCTTCATCCGGGCCAAAAAGAGATGCAACGCGGTCAGAAAGCCTCCATAACTCGGACTTTACATCTCCGGATCTGCTGATCGTAACATTTAATAATTCTTCTATCTGACGCAGATACCCTTCCAGTGTTCCTTCCGAGGCATACTTATCATAAGAAAAAGCAGCGTCGTATACGGCATTATACAGTGCTTTCTGCGTTTCCCACATTTCGCCGTCATCAGGTACGGTATCAATCGGAAATATATCAATTCCTGTGATGAACGGGCATCCGTGGTTTTTTTTCAGGAATTCGGATGATGTTTCAATTCTCAATGAATTGGAAACAAAGGATTTTGGGGCGCCGGGAACATTTTTTCCGAGATGACAGTAGACTGTATAACCATTCGGCAATTCCGACGGGAGAAAATTCATCAGCTGCTGGTACTCATTTCTGAGCATGGATACATCGATATCGTCATCCCATGGGATAAAACCACCGTGCCTGATCGCTCCAAGAAGGGTGCCGAAGTCTGCATAGATGGTAAGCCCATGCTTTTCGGCTACAATCTGTACCTGGTGCAGTACTTCCAGTGAAGCTGCCCAAAACCGCTTCATTTTTTCCGATATGAAATATCCTGAACGAACCTCCGGTTCGAAAAAACTGGGTGGAAAAGACAGCATAAATGCCTCCGCTTGGATTTGTGGTAAAAAAGATCAAACAGGTTACCTTTTGCCAATATTCGTACGATAAACAGTATAGTATATTTGCGGTTTCTGAGCAAAAAAAGAGAATTTACTTAGTCAGATAAGCGGTTACTTAAACGTACTTAATCGTAATATGGACGAATACGCTAAAATCCCGTATATGATTTGGCAAATTTTTTTGAAAAAAGGACTTAACTTTTTGGAGGTGCCTCCGATATAATAAGTGTAAGGCAACAGAAAACATTCGGATGAGCGCGGATCCGAGAGTTTCGAAGCCGAAACACTATCAATAAACCGCCGCAGGGAAGCGGCATCACACTATTTCAAGGAGGAAATAATATGGTAGTACAACACAATCTTACAGCAATGAACTCTAACAGAATGCTTGGTCTTACTCAGTCCAGTCTTACTAAGTCTACTGAGAAGCTTTCTTCCGGTTACAAGATTAACCGTGCTGGCGATAACGCTGCAGGTCTTGCAATATCCGAGAAGATGAGACGTCAGGTCAGAGGTCTGACCCAGGCATCTACCAACGCACAGGACGGCGTTTCCGCAGTACAGACTGCAGAAGGTGCTCTCAATGAAGTACACGATATGCTTCAGAGAATGAACGAGCTCGCTATCCAGGCAGCTAACGACACCAACATGTCAACAGATAGAAGTTACATCCAGGCAGAGCTCAATCAGCTCATGAGCGAGATCAGCCGTGTAGCTACTACCACCACCTTCAATGAGCAGTGCCTGCTCGATGGTACTTTCACCAGCAAGAAGCTTCAGGTTGGTGCTGAACAGGGAACCAATCAGGTTATCTCCATCAGCATCTCCGCAATGAGCGCATCAGGACTTAACCTTAAGGCTACTACAGTTAAGGTCAGCACTCACAGCCTTGCTCAGGCAACTATCGCTACTATCAAGAGTGCTATCAAGATGGTCAACACTCAGAGATCTAACCTCGGTGCTATCCAAAACAGACTTGAGCACACCATCGCAAACCTTGACAACGTTGTTGAGAATACCACAGCAGCTGAGTCCCGTATCCGTGATACCGACATGGCAGCTGAAATGGTTAAGTTCTCTAACAGGAACATTCTTCAGCAGGCAGGTCAGGCAATGCTTGCTCAGGCTAACCAGAGCAATCAGGGCGTTCTCAGCCTTCTCGGATAATATCCGGTACTGCAGAACATATGTAGTTCACGCGCAAAAGAGAGGAGACCGAAAGGTCTCCTCTTTTTAATAGAAGACGTAATTCATTTTTTGAAACGGAGCATTCGTGACTATTCTCACAATCGATACGGGCTCAAACATAATCGCATATTTTCAGATAAAAAGGAGACTGACTCATTGCCACAGATAACTATTATAATTCCCTGCTTTAACTGCTCAGACACGATAATGCGTACGTGGAATTCCATCACATCCCAGACTATAGGCCTGGATAATCTGGAATGCATATTTGTGGATGATGCATCTACTGACAACGGAGTCACCTGGGATCTGCTTCAGAAGATTGAAGCTGAGGCACCGGAATCTGTCGCTGTCATTCACCTTGATGAAAATATGAGACAGGGCGGTGCAAGGAATGTTGCACTCGGCTATGCTTCGGGAAAGTATGTACAGTTTCTTGATTCGGATGACATGCTCAGAGAAGATGCCTGTGAGACATTATACAGATATGCCGAGGAAACTCAGGCTGAGATTGTTATGTTCAATCATTTGTATAAGCTGAATGATGCAGAACGTATATCAGGTGCTGCACGTGAAAATAAAGTATACGAAATAGCTGATGATGAAGACAGGAAGAAATATCTCAATTCCACTTTTGTTGATTATGGCTGCACTAATAAACTCTACAGGCTTGATCTGATAAGGAAGGCCGAAGCCATGTTTGCAGAGCATGTTGTTTATGAGGAGCCTCTTTTTGTATATCCCTGCTTCCTGTATCTGAACCGTTTTGCATTTTTGAATGAAGCTCTGTATATATATGTGTTCAGGCCGAAGTCAACCGTAACATCGCTTCTTGGAACTCATATACTTGATCATCCCAATGTGCAGCTGCAGCTATTGGAATACTGTCTTCAGAGGCCTGATCTTTACAACAGATTCCGTGATGTTATTGGGGCGTATTTTCTGTGGTCATTCTACTGTGAGACTTTAAGCTTTGCTTCTGAAAATGCAGGCTCGGTAATCCCACTTTCATATTTCAAACAGATGCAGGCGATATGCCTTAAGATTTTTCCTGACTGGAAGGATAATCCGGAATTAAAGCATGTCGGGAAGAATGTACAAGAACTGTTAGAAACGATTGAGTCCGACATAGACACGCAGGAGGAACTTGACAGGCTGATTGCTCGTGCCGGAGAGATACTGTGATGTAATGCGGTATCAACATATCAAAGGCCTGTAATGTTTTGGAAAAGATCAAAAAAGAGCAGACAGGAACATCAAATTGCAAGTACCTTAGGCAGCAGCACATCATATGAAAACAGCTTCTGTGCTGCTTCATGTCCGTTTCGTGCGATCTGTTCACGCTCTATGTCATGTGAAAGATAATAATCTGCCTTGTCCAGCATATCCTCGGGACTTTCGAACCATACAAGCTCCCTGCCGTTTTCAAAATATTCCGCAAGTTCTGCCTGATAGTTGGTAAGACAAAAACCTCCGGCTCCCAGAATATCGATAACGCGGAGCGGAATTCCTGTCAGTATGCTTCGAAGAGAAATGTTAAGGTTTATCTTGCTTGAAGCAAAGATTTCCGGCATTTCCCAATAGTAATCAGCGGTTCCGAGATATCTGACATTCATGTCATCGGAAGGCTTTGATCCCGAATACAGATCAACAGGATAATTCTTTCCCAAAAGCGAAAGGAGATTCTTTCTTTCGTTTACAGTCACTTTTTTTCTGAGCATATCGCATATAACATCTCTTTTAATGCTCCTGAATCCTTCCCCAAGATCGGCATTTACATATTTTTCAATCTCACGGAAAATCTCCGGAGTGATCATCTGTGAGGGCAGATCCATTCCGTAGATCATTTCCTGTGCCTTTATAATTGCATCAAGATATCCCTTCAGATATTCGGGAAGATAAGTGATCTTGTCGTAAAAGTTTTTATCATCGTTATAAAGAGATCCGACAAAGGAAATATCATGAGAGTATTTTCCGGACTTGCCGGAAAGTTTTTTATCCAGCCTGAACGTGTTGACGGGAAGCGGCATATATTCGACTGTTTCGAAGCCCTGTGATCTGTAAATCTCGGACAATGCATAGTCGAATACGTATACCCTGTTGCAGGAATTGCCGAGAGTTTCTGACTGGAGAGTATAATGCGGGCAGTCGTAAACCCAGGAGATATAAGGAATTCCCGCTTCCTGAGCGCCGATTGACAGAAGGGGGAAGTAATCAAAAGAGAAGATGCAGTCGTAAGAACATGAGTGTATTTCTTTTTTAAGAGCTTCCGAAAAAGAGGCATCATTCGAATAGCCGGTCATTTTCTGTGACCGGATTTTCACTTTGTGTCCGAGCCTTTCCATGCTTTCGGCACAATCCTCTTTGCTGTTTTCATTCCAGTAATAGTAAAGGATATTCATGATCTTATATGGATCACATTATGTATCCGAGAATATCAAAAACTGCTCTCTGCTGTTCTTCAAATCCGTATTCATGATCGGTGGAATCGAATTTCACAGGTTTCATATAATCACCGAACATCGTAGTCAGTACCGCATCGAAATCTTTCGGTATCCTGACGGTTGTATTTTCAAACGGAACCTCTATGGTATTGCTGAAGATTCCTCTCGGGAAAACATGGTTCGGAGAGAATCTGTGATTTCTGTAGACGGTTACGTTCCTGGTCTTGTTTTTGCTGAAAGCGGCTGAAAGTCTGTCGTACTGCCTCATCAGATTGATGTGGAGATTTTCGTCATCCGTAAGAGAGCAGTGAAGAGAATTCTCAAGTATCCCGAGTATCTCGTTTCTTTCTGCCATATCCATGAACGTATTGTTTTCGGGATGAATGTCTATTGTAATGACTCTGGCAATGAGCTTAAGAGCATCGCAGATTCCATCGTCCATTTCTTTATCGTCTGTGACATTGTCTATAGGAAAGATATCAATTCCGATAACATAAGGACATCCGTGATATTTTCTTAAGAATTCAGGTGAATCACACAGATCTGCGGAATTGCAGATCCTTAGAATGTCCAGACCGTTTACGTCTTCTTCGCAGGGGTCCATAACGTTATAGCCTTCCGGAAGATCGTTAAAACAGCTTTTCCTGAAGATATCATAGTCGCTTCTGGGCATGCCTATATCAATATCATCGTCCCAGGGGATAAAGCCCTTGTGGCGCACGGCACCGAGAAGGGTTCCATACATGGCACACCAGTGAAGGTGACGGGCTTCTATAGCCTTTACCACTTCGTTTAGAGTTTCGATTGAAGAAGCCCATGCCTTTTTCGTGGTTTCACTGACCAGAGTATTGCCACGCATTTCTGCTTTGAAAAATTCGTAAGGGAAATCCATACAGACCTCCTGAATCTGTGGAGTATGATGAAGACTTACCAACAATATATTTTATCGTAAAATACCCATTGGTCACAAGTAAAGGAAGAGAAAATAGGTCTGTTTATTCATTAATAATACTATATGTTGGATTTGTTAAAAATTTGACATCTTTAATGGTAATATTTCACAAAAACCCCCTATTAAGTTTATCTAAAGAAAAAATAAAAAAAAGTTTACAAGAAACCGTATTATTGGTAAACTGATATCGCAGGCATGGTAGTATACAAGTTATACAAGCCTGCCAATTATATGATAAAGAGAGGATGAAATGGAAGTATATCCCAAGCTGCGGGGCGAAACCGCAAGAGATTACGCACTCAGAGTCCTAAAGGGAAACATCATATCTCTTGATCTCAAACCCGGAACTGCAATATCTGAGAATGAGCTTGCATCCGAACTTGGAATTTCCAGGACACCTGTCAGAGAGGCAATCATCGAACTGGCCAAGGCCTATCTGATTGAGATTTATCCGCAGAGAGGAAGCTTTATCTCACTGATAGATCCGAAAATGGTAGAGGAGGCGAGATTCCTCAGAAGGGTTACGGATACCGCGGTCATCGAAGAAGCATGTGAGAATATCGATGAAGCGGGGATCGCAATTCTTGAAGATAACGTTTCTCTTCAGGAGTTTTATCTTTCAAAGGGAATGACTGAGAAGATATTCGACCTGGACAATCAGTTCCACAAGAGTATTTATGAGGCTGCCAGGAAAGATATCATTTATGAGATCCACTCAACACTGATGATCCATTTCGACAGAGTAAGAACTCTTTCGGTAGAGACAGTGAAGGATTTCAAGGTGGTCGGAGATCATCGCAAGATGCTCGAAGCCATCAAGGCAGGAGATAAGACGACAGCGGTTGAACTTGTTAATAAGCACCTCGCCCGCTATCAGATAGATGAAAAAGAAATAAGAAGTCAAAGACCCGAATACTTCAAGGCATAAGGAGGCTAACGTGGCTAAGATCGAAGTTAATAAAAATTCAGGCGGTAATGCATTTGACAAGCCGGAGAGAGCAAAGCCCGCGAAGCAGCCTGTCACTGTATATATTAAGAGATACTGGCAGCTGTACGTTCTGTTGCTCATACCTATGGTTTATTTTGCTGTATTTAAGTACAGCCCCATGTACTATGTACTGATCGCATTCAAGAAGTACAGTATAGTGCAGACTGTTGCACAGATGCCCTGGGCTAAGAATCATGGATTCGAGTATTTCATCAAGGCATTCCAGAACAAGGATTTCATCTATGCGTTAAGAAATACCATTTTCCTTAACCTGCTGGATATCATTCTTGGTTTCCCTGTGCCCATCATTTTCGCGCTGCTGTTGAACGAACTCAGATTCAAGTTCTTCAAGAAGAGCGTTCAGACCATAGCTTACATGCCCCACTTCCTTTCATGGGTCATCATCTACGGACTTGCACTTCAGCTCTTTGCACCTGCTAACGGTCTTATCAATATCTTCATTAAGAACCTTGGCGGAGAGACGATCCACTTCCTCGATAACGGAAGCACTTGGGTCAAGACTTACATCGGACTTGGTATCTGGCAGTCATTCGGATGGAACTCAATCATTTACCTTGCAGCTATTTCCGGAATCTCCCCTGAGCTTTATGAGGCAGCTTCCGTAGACGGTGCAGGAAGACTTCAGAAGATGTGGCACATCACTCTTCCCGGAATCAGACCTACCATCGTTGTCCTGCTCATCCTTGCACTTGGTAATGTCCTTGGTTCAAACTTCGACAGACCTTTCGCACTGCAGAACACACTTGTTATGAAGAATGCTGAGGTTATCTCAACATTCGTGTATAAATACGGTATTAAAGGACTTCAGTTCTCGCTCACCACAGCGGTCGGTCTGTTCCAGTCCGTAGCAAACGTCATTTTCCTGTTATTAGCAAACTGGTTCTCCCGCAACATGGGCGAGCGTGGAATTATGTAAGGAGGCCGTCATGGAAGAGAGCAGTAGAGAGATACATTCACTAAAAACTAAAATAGGTGACTGGGTAATAGTTGCTATCTGCGTACTGATCGCTATTATCTGTCTCCTCCCCATGGTAAACCTTCTTGCAAGATCACTTTCAGGAACCGATTATCTGATCAAGAACCAGGTTTATCTCTGGCCCAAGGGATTCAACTTTGATGCATATGCAACAGTACTTAAGGATCCCAAATACATTAAGGCTTTCGGATGGACTGCATTACTTACCGTTATCTGCACATTCCTCAGCCTTACGATGACAACACTTTGTGCGTTTCCTCTTATTTTCCCCGCTCTTAAGGGAAGGAAATTAATCAACCTGTTCATCACCATCACAATGTTCTTCAACGCAGGTACCATTCCTAACTACCTGCTGATGCAGAAGCTTAACCTCCTGGACAATCCTCTTGTTCTTATCGTTCCCGGATGTTTGAGCGTTTACAACATGATCATTCTCAGAAGCTTCTTCTACGGAATTCCCGAGTCACTCAGAGAATCCGCAGAGATCGACGGAGCAAGTTATCTTACCGTTCTTGTCAAGATCTACCTGCCTCTGTCCAAGCCCGTTCTTGCAACACTTGCTCTTTTCTACGCAGTAGGAAGATGGAACGGATATTCGGATGCTCTTATGTATATGAAGAATAAGGATTACTATCCTCTGCAGCTTCTTCTGT
>CAMOZY010000050.1 GCA_946631295.1 uncultured Lachnospiraceae bacterium | reverse complement strand
ACTTTTTTGGGAAAAATAAAAAAATGTGATCTCCTGTCAGAAAAAACAGGCAGGCCGGGTAAGAAATTCTTTTACTATTATTGGAAGAAATAAGGTATAATATTAAAGCTTATGGGCATTTTGAAGAAAGCTGTGTTTTTTTATGTCGGTAACAGAACTGTTTAATGATAAAAAAGTACTCATATGGGGTTATGGAAGAGAAGGCAAGTCCACCGAAAAGTGGCTTGACAGTCACACTCATACATCCTGCACCGATATCTTCAAGGGAAAGCCTGACGAGATGCTTGCGGGAGCAGGGGATGCTTATGATGTGATAATCAAAAGTCCCGGAATAGTATGGCCGCCTGAAGGCGCGGATTCCGTAAAGAGCAGTCAGCTTACCGCAAAGATGACTTCCCAGACTGAAATCTTTATCCGTGAATACCGTAACAAGACGATAGGTATCACCGGAACAAAGGGAAAGTCCACGACCAGCTCTATGCTCGCACATGTACTTTCAGAAAACAGCGGAAAGAAAGTGATCCTTGCAGGCAATATAGGACTTCCATGTCTTGATTACTACGATGATGCTGCGGGGGATGCTATAGTCGTCCTTGAACTCAGCTGCCATCAGTTAAAGAGCGCGAAGACCGCACCATATATATCTGTTTTCCTTGATCTGTATGAGGAGCATCTGGATTACTACGGTACCATGGAGGCTTATTTTACGGCGAAGAGCCATATAGTGAGCAGACAGATTGCGGGTGACAGGGCATATCTCGGAGAAAACGTTCCTGCTATACGTTCGGCATCCGAGCAGATAAGGGTTATTCCTTCGGAAGATGATCTGAAGGGAATAGAACTCGGACTTTACGGTGATCACAACCGTATCAATGCGTATTTTGTAAAGAAGATATGCATGGATGAGTTTGGCATACCCGGTGAGAGGGTGCTTGAAAGTCTTAAGACATTCGAGGCACTTCCTCACAGAATGAAGAAGATAGGCACATACGGCGGGATCGACTGGTATGATGATTCGATATCGACCATCCCTGAGGCGGCTGTCAGTGCGGCACAGAGCATACCGGATGCAGAGGTTCTGCTGATAGGCGGCATGGACAGAGGAATATCCTATACCGTTCTCGAAGAGTTCATGAAGCAGCATCAGGAGTTTAAGTTCATCTGTATGTATGCAACAGGTGAAAGACTGCTTAAGGAACTTGGTGAAAAACTTTCGAATGTATATTATGAGCCTGACCTTGCGGGTGCAGTGGACAGGGCTTTTGAGATAACGACTCCCGGCAGGGGATGTATTCTTTCCCCGGCGGCGGCATCATATGGATATTTCAAGAATTTTGAAGAGCGCGGTGACAGATTTGAGGAGCTTGTAAGGACGCATGGATCAGATCAATCTGTTTGAATACATGTCTGAACAAAATAGAGAATCCGAAAGCCCTCTTGCCGCAAGGATGAGGCCGAGAACTCCCGATGAGATAGTAGGTCAGGAAGAGATCATAGCACCGGGAAAACTGCTTTACCGTGCGATAATGGCAGACAAGATAAGCTCGCTGATCCTTTACGGCCCGCCCGGAACAGGCAAGACCACGATAGCCAAGGTTATTGCGGGTGCGACAAGGTCAAGGTTCATATCCATCAATGCGACCACTGCCGGAAAAAAGGATATGGAGGATGCGGTTAACGAAGCAAAGAGCATCCTCGCAATGAATTCGCAAAAGACCATTCTTTTTATAGATGAGATACACCGCTTCAATAAAGGACAGCAGGACTTTCTTCTTCCTTTTGTCGAAGACGGAACCGTGACTCTGATAGGGGCAACTACCGAGAATCCATATTTTGAGGTGAACGGAGCTCTTATAAGCCGTTCGATGATATTTGAACTTAAGCCCTTAAGTATGGATAATATCATCACTCTTCTGAAGACTGCAGTGACGGATGAAGAAAGAGGAATGGCTGCATATAATCCGTACATTGACGAAGAGGCCGTGAGGTTCATCGCCGATGTGGCGGGCGGAGATGCAAGGCATGCGCTGAACGCACTGGAACTTGCGATTCTTACAACGGAGCCTGACAGCAAGCCGTACAGTATGATCTCGGAAGCTTCCGACGGCAGCATGAATAGTGCAGATGCTGAAGGGGCCGGAAAAACAGTCATCGGTCCTGCAGATCCTTTAAGGCCCGGAATACATATAAGGCTTGAAGAGGCTCAGGAGTGCATCCAGAGGAAAGCGGTCAGATATGACAAGACCGGAGACAATCATTACGATACCATCTCTGCATTCATAAAGAGTATGAGAGGGTCCGACCCGGATGCTGCGGTATACTATCTTGCAAGAATGCTCGATGCAGGTGAAGAGGTAAGCTTCATTGCAAGAAGGATCGTGATATGTGCCGCGGAAGATGTCGGTATGGCAGATCCCAATGCTCTCGTTGTTGCCAGCGCGGCATTTGATGCTGTGATCAAGGTTGGAATGCCGGAAGCGAGGATAATCCTTTCCGAGGCTGCGATATATGTTGCAACCGCCCCTAAGTCGAATTCAGCAATATGCGCTGTGGATGATGCACTTGAAGAAGTAAGGAACAGCGGATCACTTCCCATACCTCCTCATCTTCAGGATGCGCATTACAAGGGGGCTGCAAAGCTCGGACACGGAATCGGATATCAGTATGCACATGATTTTCCGAATCACTATGTAAAACAGCAATATCTCCCTTACGAACTGGACGGAAGAGAATTCTTCAGGCCGGATGGACAGGGATATGAAAATAAGATCAAAGAGCACTTTAAAAAGATAAAAGGTAAGGAGAACTAAAATGGGTGTAAATGAAGAAGCACTGAAAGCACATGAGGAATGGAACGGAAAGCTTTCAACCGAAGCAAAGGCTAAGGTTGATTCAAGGGAGGCACTGGCTATCGCCTATACCCCCGGAGTTGCAGAGCCCTGCAGAAAGATAGCAGAGGATAAGGAACTCGTATATAAGTACACATGGAAGGCTAATACCATTGCGGTAGTATCCGACGGATCTGCCGTACTTGGCCTTGGAAACATCGGTCCTGAAGCAGCAATGCCCGTAATGGAAGGAAAGGCTGTTCTTTTCAAGGAATTCGGCGGTGTCAATGCTGTTCCCATCTGTCTTGATACACAGGATACAGAAGAGATCATCAAGGCTGTAAAGTGGATGGCTCCCGGTTTTGGCGGAATCAATCTTGAGGATATATCAGCTCCCAGATGCTTTGAGATAGAGGAAAGACTTAAGGCAGAGCTGAACATCCCCGTATTCCATGACGATCAGCACGGAACCGCTATCGTTGTTCTTGCAGCCTCCATCAACTCAATGAAGGTTACCGGCAAGAAGAAGGAAGACTGCAAGATCGTTGTTAACGGTGCAGGTGCAGCAGGCGTTGCAATCAGCAAGCTTCTTCTTAAGTACGGTTTCGGAAGTGTTACCCTCTGCGATTCAAAGGGCATCGTATCTGCTGACAGAACAGATCTTAACTCAACCAAGAAGGAGATGCTTAAGATCACCAATCCCGAGAACAGATCAGGAAAGCTTGCAGATGCTCTTGTAGGAACCGATATCTTCGTTGGTGTTTCCGCACCCGGAGTTCTTACTCAGGAGATGATAAGGACCATGAATCCTGATCCCATCATCTTCGCAATGGCTAACCCTACTCCCGAGATCATGCCCGAGGAAGCAAAGGCAGCAGGCGCAAGGATAGTCGGAACCGGAAGAAGTGACTTCCCCAACCAGATCAATAACGTTGTTGCATTTCCCGGAATCTTCCGCGGTGCGCTCGAGGCAAGAGCTCCCCAGATCACTGAGGAGATGAAACTTGCAGCAGCGGAGGCAATTGCGGCAGCAGTTCCCGAAGATAAGCTCTGTGAAGAGTACATCATGCCCGAAGCATTTGATCCCAACGTTCGCGATATGGTTGCTGATGCTGTAAAGAGGCTTGTTAAATAATGGATTCGGATAAGCTCACTCAGGTAAAACTTATCATCCTGTATATGCTTGCCAGAGTCGATTTCCTGATGACCGCGTCGCAGATAAGTGATTTTGTACTTGGCAAGGACTATGCGGATTTCTATCTGCTGACGCAGGCTCAGGGTGAACTGATAGACAACGGTCTGATCTCACAGGCACCCCATTCCCATAATGCGACGGAACTCTCCATCACAACGGAGGGAAGGGATACCATAAAGTATTTCGGCACGAGACTTCCCGATTTTATCAAGAACGATATCGAGAACTATTTTGCCGACAAGGCATTTGAACTCAGGAATGAACTCGCGGTCAAGGGTGATTACGTCCATAACAGCGCAACGGGTGAGTTTGAAACCAGACTTATTATCAAGGATCGTGATGTCACGACACTTGATATGACGCTCTCTGTTCCTACTGAGGAGATTGCCGAGCACATCGTTGATGTGTGGAAGGAAAAGGCAACGGGAGTGTTCAAGTATATTACAGACGAATTATTCTAAACAGTGAATGAGGGAAAGTTTTCTTTATTTCACAGATGATTTTTCAGGTATGGAGTTGTAATGAGAATTGGTACAGGTTATGACGTTCATAAGCTTTGTGACGGACGCCCGATGATCATAGGCGGTGTCACGATACCGTACGAGAAGGGACTTCTGGGTCATTCGGATGCGGACGTACTTACACATGCGATAATGGATGCACTTCTTGGAGCTGCGGCCTTGGGAGACATAGGTCTTCTTTTTCCGGATACGGATGAAGCATTTAAGGGTGCTGATTCAATTAAGCTTCTTGAAGAAGTCGGAAGAAGACTTTCTGCGGAAGGTTATGTCATAGAAAATATCGATTCCACCATCATTGCACAGGCACCTAAGATGAGACCTCATATCGATGAAATGAGGGCTAGGATAGCAGGCGCTTTGGGGCTTGATGTAAGCCGTGTAAATGTCAAGGCTACTACGGAAGAGGGACTTGGCTTCACCGGTGCAAAAGAGGGAATCTCTGCTCAGGCGGTATGTCTCATTAACAGTGTATATGATATGAACGACCCGATGTCCGCATCATGCGGTGGATGTTCCCGATGTCCGGGCGCAGGTTGAAAGTAAAAAGTGAACGGAAGAAACAGGCTTTTGTTCACAATGAACCTGTAAGTGACATCAAAAAATAAAGAGGAACAATACAATGCAACTTTATAATACAGCAAGCAGAAAAGTAGAAGAATTCAAACCGCGCGAAGAAGGCAAGGTTTCAATGTATACCTGCGGCCCTACCGTATATCATTTCGCTCACATAGGAAACTTACGTACATACATCTGTGAGGATATGCTGGTAAAGACCCTGATGTATGCGGGTTATGACGTGAAGAGAGTAATGAACATCACTGATGTAGGACATCTTTCAAGCGATGCCGACACCGGTGAAGATAAGATGCTTAAGGGTGCAAAGCGTGAGCACAAGACCGTGCTTGAGATTGCGGATTACTATACCAAGGCATTCTTTGCTGATTTTGCAAAATTGAACATCCGTATGCCCGATGTGGTCGAACCCGCAACACACTGCATCCCTGAATTCATCCATATGATAGAGGTGCTGCTTGAAAAGGGATATGCATATCAGGCAGGCGAAAATATTTATTTCGATACCTCCAAGCTGGAGAAGTATTACACACTGTCCAATCATAACGAGGATGATCTTCGTGTCGGCGTACGTGACGATGTTGATGAAGACAGTAACAAGCGTAACAAGACTGACTTTGTACTGTGGTTCACCAAGTCGAAGTTTGATGATCAGGAGCTTAAGTGGGAGAGCCCCTGGGGACGCGGATATCCCGGATGGCACATTGAGTGCTCATGCATCGGTATCAAGCACCTTGGCGAATATATGGATATTCATTGCGGTGGCGTGGACAATATATTCCCTCACCACACCAATGAGATCGCACAGAGTGAGAGCTATCTCGGACACCACTGGTGCAATTACTGGTTCCATGTACATCACCTTGTTGAAAAAGACAAGGGCAAGATGAGCAAGTCCAGCGGTGAATTCCTTACTGTATCCCTACTTGAAGAGAAGGGTTATGATCCTCTGGCATACCGTTTCTTCTGCCTGCAGTCTCATTACCGTAAGCCTCTTGAGTTTTCCTACGAGGTGCTCGATCAGATGAGCACTGCATATCAAAAGCTCCTGAAGCGTGTGGGTGAGCTTAAGGAAGATGGTGCTGTCGATGAGGCCGCTTTTGCGGATTATCGCAAGAGATTTACTGAAGCACTGACTGACGATATCAATACCTCCATGGCAATCACCGTTCTTTACGATGTGCTGAAGGCTGAGATAAATGATTCTACCAAGCGCGCACTTGTTGCAAGCTTTGATGAAGTGTTATCACTTGATCTCCTGGAAGGCGCTAAGAAGCTGGAAGCAGACACAAGCGTTGATGCTGATCTTGAAGCATGGATCATGGAGCGCATCGAAGCAAGAAAGGCTGCCAAGAAGGCCAAGGATTTTGCACAGGCAGATGCTATCCGTGAAGAACTGATGTCAAAGGGCATTGCCATCGAAGATACCAGAGAGGGTACCAAGTGGAAGAAAGTTTAAACTATTCGCCACTGTCGCTTGCATTTATCGGAGATGCATATATGAGTCTGGCCATCAGACGAATGCTCCTCGAAAAAGGTGACATGGCTGTCGGAAAATTCCACAAGGCTTCGGTCAAGTATGTAAGTGCCGATGCTCAGGCCTCCGTGTATGAAGCTCTTATTGAAAAAGGGATTCTCACTGATGAAGAGCAGGAGATCATGCACCGCGGAAAAAATCATGCACATCCTTCGGGAAGAGGTACGGATTTTGCGGCATACAAGAGAGCAACGGGCCTTGAATCCCTTATAGGATATCTTTATATGTCCGGAAAAACTGACCGGGCTGATGAACTGATAAGATTCGGAGCAGAATATGTCGAAGGATCAAAATAAAAAAGAAGATTTTGAAGGCTTTACAAAAAAGGCTAATGAGAATGCAATAGAGGGCAGGAATCCTGTCCTCGAAGCATTCCGTGCAGGTAAGCCCGTTGACAGACTCTATGTGCTGGACGGATGCCGTGACGGAGCTGTGCTTACCATTAAAAGAGAAGCGGTCAAGGCGGGCACTGTTATCAAGTATGTCGATAAGGACAGGCTTGATCATATGTCCTCAACAGGGCATCATCAGGGTGTTATAGCAATTACCGCTGCGTATGAATACAGTGAGGTATCGGATATCCTTAAGAGGGCCGAGGAAAAGGGAGAAGATCCGTTCATCATAATCCTTGACGGAATAGAAGATCCTCATAATCTTGGTGCGATAATCCGTACTGCGGACCAGGCAGGTGCACACGGTGTCATCATTCCCAAGGACAGAGCTGTGGGGCTTACCGCATCTGTTGCAAGAGCCAGTGCAGGAGCGCTTAACTTTATTCCCGTTGCCAAAGTTACCAATATTTCCAGAACCATAGAAGAACTTAAGGAGAAGGGAATTTGGTTCGTCTGCGCGGCAATGGACGGAACACTTATGTATGATCTTAATCTCACCGGTCCCATCGGCCTTGTTATAGGCAATGAGGGAAGCGGTGTTTCAAGACTTGTCAGAGAAAAATGTGACATGACTGCCTCAATCCCTATGAAGGGAGAAATCGATTCACTCAATGCATCCGTTGCCTGCGGAATACTCAGCTATGAGATCGTAAGGCGCCGCATGAAGGGATGATCTTGAATAATATTCCTGATAAGACAAATTCATTCAGATATCCCGATTACGAAGATGTCAGCGATGAGGAACTGATTCAGAGGATGCACGAGGTTTCACTTGAGTATCCTGCAATCCTTAATTATCTGATATCAAGACATACGGGACTTGTTAAGTATATCGTGAGTACAATAGGCGGGATCATGCCTTCGGATCTTGATGATTTTCATCAGGAGGGGATGATCGGTCTGTATGATGCGATTGAAAAATACGATCCGTCAAAGGGAGCGGGTTTCAGAACGTATGCTTCCATTGTCATAAAAAACAGAGTTCTTAATGTATTCGCTTCAAAAAACAGTCTCAAGAATTCTCCGCTTAAGGATTATATATCAACGGATCTTCAGACTTCGGATCCTGAGTGGAATGAAAAAAAATCACTCCCCTCACCCGATATGACTCCAGAGGAAACGGCACTTTTTGAGGAACTGAAAGAAAAGCTTGAAAATGCATTCCTTACAAAACTGACGGGGGCAGAGAGAATCGCACTTATGCTCAGGATGAACGGAGTTCCCGTAAAAGAGATCGCATCTCATCTGGGAAGTACTGAAAAAGCTGCCGAAAAAGCAATAGAAAGAGCGCGTAAGAAAATAAAGAATTCGATATAAACGGAGTAAAGATGCTTTCTAACTGTCTTATTTGGATATATATTTTCTTTACAACTTATGCTCTGGGAACGGGCCTGCTCAGATTACTTAAAATACAGCTGATAAGTGATGCCGATGAGAATCTTTATCATACCGAGGATATCTGCATCACCGGATTTATGGCTGCAACTGTATATGCGCAGGTTTTCAGCCTCTTTACAGGCGTGGGACTGGTTGCCAATATTATTCTTGTACTGTTTTCTGTTCTGATATTTGCAGGGCTGTTAAAAGGCAAAGGTAATAATATCAGATCTTCATTATCGAATGTCTTTTCCATAAAAACACTCATACTGATTGTCGTAATCCTGATCATGGCCTATGGAGCCTCCAGGGGCTATTTTCACTATGACTCGGATCTTTATCACGGACAGTCCATACGCTGGATAGAAGAGTACGGCGTTGTAAAAGGACTGGGGCTGCTTCACGGAAGGCTTGCCTATAACAGTTCTTCTTTTGCCGTACAGGCTCTGTACAGTTTCAGCTGGCTGGGCGGGCTTTCGACTCATTCATGTGCGGGATTTGTCGCACTCCTTGTTATGATCTCATCCCTGAGGATATTCCACGTTTTTAAGGATAGGAAATTCCTTGTTTCTGATTTCTGCAGACTTTCTGCGATTTACTATATTCTGAATATCTATGATGAGATGAATTCCCCTGCATCCGATTATTTCACGATGCTGCTGTTTTTCTATATCATAATCAGAATGGCGGACGGGGCTGAAAGCAAGGCTGATCCTGATCATTATGGAATCTGTGCACTCCTTGCTTTTTATGACATGACTGTCAAACTCTCGGCTGCACCTCTGTGTATGATCACTCTGATACCTTTTGTGATGCTCGTTAAAAAGCGCGAAGTAAAGAAAATCATGGCATATGCAGTGAGTGTTATATGTATACTCGTGCCGTTTTTTGTAAGAAATTATATTATCTCCGGAAGGCTGTTTTATCCGTCAACCGCTTTTGATATATTCAATCCGGACTGGAAGATAAACACAGATGCTGTGGTTTCTGACGCTGCATATATCATTGCTTTCGGAAGAGGATATTCACATATGGGTGCTGCTCAGATGAGCTTTTCCGAATGGTTCCCGCACTGGTTTGGAGGGATAGGAAAGACCTGGATGCTTTTCTTTGCGCTCGGTATTGCAGGTGTCTGCCTCTGGATGACGGGGATGATCCTGACTTTGCGAAAGAAGGAAAACAGGTCTGAAAAGGATCTGATCATAAATTACACGATACTTACAGTGCTTGTATCGTTTGGCTTCTGGCTCTTTTCTTCTCCGCTTGTAAGATACGGACAGGGATATCTGCTCCTGCTTCCGATAATTACCTTTGGATGGATCTTCTGTCAGATCCTCGGAAAAATTGAAAAGAAAAAAGCAGGAAGATTTTTAACCTGCGCTGCAATGGTATTCTTTGCACTGTTCCTTGGATATAAGGGCGTGATGCTCTCAGTGTATATGAAGAGCGTGGCATATGCACCTTATTATGTCTTATCACAGGATTATGGGCATTATGATACGTATCCTGTAAATATCGGCGGTGAATGCATTGTTTATATCCCCGTGAGCGGAGACCAGACCGGGTATGATCCATTCCCCACAGCTCCCACGGAAAATGATCTTCCTGTCATGAGAGATCCTGAAGCGAAGGATTTTTCGCAGGGATTCAAGAAAAGTTAATACTGATCCATAAAAAAGAGGCTGTGACCTGATTGAGATATCAACCGGGTGGAGCCTCTTTTGATGTATTTCTCTTTGATATGATTTTCTTTTGATGTGTTTTTATGGAATTATTTCAGGAAGCGGAGTGGGAATCAGGTTCAGGTTATATTTTTTAACTATTTCCATCGCCATTTTTTCCGTTTCGGGCACATCAATCATATGAACATGATGCGCGTCGAGTCCGAGAACGACGTCATTTCCGGTTTCTCCGACAAGCTTCCAAAATGAAGGATTGGGATAGTTTCTTCCGTCACCTATTCCAAGAAGATTGATCTCGAGAGGAACATGATGATCATATGCATATCCGCAAATACGGCTCATTTCATTCAGATATACTTTCTCATCGCCGATATAGTTGATCAGGTCGGGATGTGCAAGATAGATGAATTTACCGGTCTTAAGTCCCTCAATGACCTGATCGACATACTTTCTTAGTGTTTCTGTATTGTCAGTTTCTGCACCGGCCCAGACACCATCGTACTGGTTATTAGTGCAATGCTGGCCGAGGATCATGTATTCAACCGGATAGTCGGAAATGAAATCCATATATTTTGAAAACAGATCCGGATAATACTCTGCCTCGACGCCAAAGTAGATGTTGATCTTATCGCCGTACTTTTTTCTTAAACCCCGTATCGTATCGGCATAATCATCCATCTGGTCAAGCTCCATACGCATTCCTGAGGATGAATACCCTTCGGGAAAGGGCATGGGGGTGTGGTCTGAAAAACCAAAGTCGGTCATTCCTATACGAATGGCTTCTTCTATAAATTCCTGCTCAGTGCCGCTTGCGTGGCCGCATCTTACGGTATGAGCATGCAGATTGATCTTCATTTTATTTCCTTCCGCTGATTCATTAAAACGTGCCTTCACAGTATAGCACTTTCATGGCCGTAAAATAAATAAATTATCTGTTAAGATTCGCGGATAAACGGTATAATTAACTATGGTGTTGTAATGAATGGTCAGTAGCATGATTGACTGATCCATGAATATAGGATCAGCAATTGTATTGATTACGGCAAAAAGATGATCGGCCACGGCAATGATCAAGACATAATAAAAGTCTGATCAGTCTGTAGATTGTAATTCTATATATGATCTGATTTTTGCCTGAAAGGCGGATATGACATGAAGAATAAGTTATTAAAAGGCTTTATGACACTGGCAGCTGTGATGATGTTTTGCATGATACCTTCTGTAAGTGCTCATGCGGAACTTAAGACTATGCCGGATGGAGGACAGTTTGATCCTTCGTTTTATGCCGCAACATACCCCGATGTATATGCGGCATGCGGAATGAATGAAGCTCTTCTTTATCAGCATTATCAGCTGTTCGGAATCGCTGAGAAAAGACTTCCCTATGCGGGCGCAGTATTGCCTCGTGTTGCAGGAACATCTCCTTCAGCAACAATCGTAACCATGCCGGATGGCGGCCTCTTTGATCCCGTATTCTATGCAAGGAAATACCCCGATGTTGTAGCTATTTTCGGAAATCATCCGAATGTTCTGTATACCCATTATCTTTATTTTGGCGCAGGAGAGGGCAGACTTCCTTATGAAGGAGCGACCAAGCCAAGCGTTAAACTCAACTTTACAACTGTTGGAGCTATTGCAAACGTTAATTCACAGCAGGACGTGATCTATGCAGTCAGACAGGCAGGACAGTTCAGAGTAACACAGCTCACAATTCTTGCTAAATGGAATGGCGAACTTTCCTCTGAAACTATAACCTCGCTTACCACCGCACAGTCAACATTTTTGAAGAATGCCTACGGTGCAAGGGTATCCGTTTCTGCCCCCATGCTCTACGGAAATGTTGATGACCTTACCATAGAAGTGACCGTTACCATGAAGTTTTAATGGTGCCTTTTAAAGGTGCCAGGTAATATTAAGAAATCTTAATGTTACCTGGCACCATAGGGATAGATGGTTTTCCTGAAGGGAGATAATATGCGTCCAAGAAAGAATTTATCTGAAAGCTTAATCAAATATGGTTATATCACTGAAGAACAGTTAGAAGAGTGTCTTCCTGAAGTTGATGAAAACAGCGGAAGAACATTGGAAAAGGTTCTTCTTGAAAAAAAGTATGTAGATGAAATGATTATCTGTGATGCAAAATCGCGTATGTATTATCTTCCGATATGCGATATCACACAGATAAAGTATGATGAGCGGACAATCAGTTTTTTGAAGGTTTTTAAGAAGGAAAATCTGGAAATGAATTGCTGTATTCCCTTTGGATTCAGTGAATCAAACCAGAATATTCTCATGGTTGCCTTTGGTGACGTTCCTGAAGATTCGACAATTGATATGGTGAAATTTAAAACCGGATGCGATGTAGAGGTTTATCTCGGAGCACCCGGCGCGATACTTACGAAGATTGATGAAATGTTCTCTGAAAAAAAGACTGAGGAGACAACTGAGACTAACGAAACTGTAGAGTCTAACGAAACTGTAGAGACTGACGAGAATGTTGAGGCAGTTGAGCCTGCTGAGGCAGTTGAATCCAGTCCACAGATAGTAGTCGGATCTGCAAGAGCAAACAGTCCGGTAAATGGTTCCGGCATCATCAAATCCGGTGACAAGGTTTCGGTAGAAGGTCTGGAAATAGGCGGGGCTGTCATACGTCGTGAGGTGTCAACCACTAATCAGGTAAGTGCAGCTCCTGTTGGAACCGCCGGCAGTGCACTTATCACATCTGCAGGCCGTTCTTCAAAGTCGGATGAGGTTAAAAAATCCGAAAGTTCAGTTGTTGCAGGAAGCGCGCTCATCTCAGCTGCAGCTAATGATTCAGTGAAAGAAGAGATTGAAAGATATGATGTTAGCGAAGAGTGGGCACACTCAGGCATAATCAAGGCAGGAGATTTCTACTATATCGGATACTGTGTCGGCAACATTGGTGGCACTATCGAGGAACAGATCAACGGCGCTTTTGACCATATGGAAAAGAGGCTGAAGATGGTTGGTCTTACTCTTGAAAATGTCGTCCAGATGGATTGTCTTTTCAGAGATGTATGGAATATTCCTGTTATGGAAAAAATTATCAGGGAGCGTTT
Source organism: uncultured Lachnospiraceae bacterium (assembly GCA_946631295.1). Taxonomy (GTDB): domain Bacteria; phylum Bacillota; class Clostridia; order Lachnospirales; family Lachnospiraceae; genus AC2028. The sequence continues at coordinate 7,472 of CAMOZY010000050.1, read as the reverse complement.
TAACGGAAAGTATCCGGTCCGCAAATCAATACAGACAGAGTTTGCTCATGTCGGAGGCAGGGAAGGACTTCAGTTCCAGGTGGACGGCATAGCATACGCCGGAAAATAATCCATAGTCAGGGGCATCTGAATCAGATGCCCCTTTTATGAGAGGTCACACATGAGGCAATCCTTTAATCTATATCACATGACTGAGGTGAATGATCATGGCTGAAATAATATACCTGAGAAACGGGGATTATATTGATGATTTCAATGGGATTTCCGAATATCTTGAAAGTGAATGCGGAGCGGAATTAGTTGGTTCTGAATCCATAACCGGAGGCATTGTGGTCTGCCTGGAAAAATATTATTTAAGAAACCATAGTTACGCATCACTTACTGTCATTATTCAAAATGAAAGTTCCGAAAGCAGGGCGACTATCATCGGCAGCGGCGGAGGAGAAGGATTATTTAATATGAGCTGGGGGGCAAATTCCGATTTTGCTGTAAGCGCCGCAAAAGCCCTTAACAAACAATATCGGTTGACTCAGGCAAATTGAATGGATGTATAAATGTTATGCATAAATAATTTTATGAGGGGTTTATTATGAAAAAAGTCAGACTTGCAATGATTCTCGTGACGATCATTATCATGAGCATAATGATCACCGGTTGCGGCAATGCTACAATCGAGGGAGACTGGGTTCTGGTAAAGGAAGAATTTGAAGACGGTGAAGTTCTTAATCAATCAGAACTCGAGGAACAGGGAATATCGGAGAAGTACCATATCAGCGGAGATGAAGTTGACTATACATGCCTGGTGTTTGGACAGGAAATCAATCTTGAAATGGAACTTGTTGATAATGGAGACGGTACATATGAGTTCAGGATAGGTAATATTTCTTTTGCCACAGCTACATTAAAGCGCAACACCTTCACCTACGACATTGGTGAGGGGGATGACGCAGCAACATTCACTTTTGAAAGACAAAAGTGATTGATAGTGTGTAATCATACTGAGAAAAAATATTCCAAAAAGAATTAACTGCAAGAGAGAATCAAAATGGAATTATATAACGGAAGACCGGAAAATACTGAAGGCAGACTTCCCAGAGAAGTCAGGACATATGATTATCTCGACAGTCTCGGGATAGAGTATAAGAGGACTGATCATGAGCGTGCCGATAATATGGAAGCCTGCAATGTGATAGATTCTGTTCTGGGCGTGGTCATATGCAAGAATCTTTTTCTGTGTAACAGGCAAAAGACCGCTTTTTATCTGCTTATGATGCCCGGAGATAAGAAATTCAAGACCAAGGAATTGTCATCACAGATAGGCTCATCCAGGCTTTCATTTGCAGAGCCTGACGATATGTTAAGTTTAATTGATATAGAGCCCGGTGCGGTCAGTATCATGGGACTTATGAATGATAAGGAGCACCATGTTCAGCTTCTTATTGACGAAGACGTGCTTGAGTCGGAATATGTCGGATGCCATCCGTGTGTGTGTACATCAAGTCTGAAGATGAAAACTTCTGATGTGATTGAAAAATTCCTTCCATCAACCGGACATGACTACATAAAAGTCCATCTTGTTGGAGAAGATTGAAAAATTTTTTTATTCGAAAACGTTTGAGTTTTAAGATGATATTGACTACAGCGTTTTTCATATGTCATAATGAACTCACATTTAAATATGTTTGGCAAAATTGGTGAAAACCAATGACGCAAAGCTAGAGGGCCTTTAAAATGGCAGCCAGTTGCAAAATCATGAATGAGCGCCCTCTATTACGGATAGGGGGTTTTTTTTATGAATATTTTGTCAAACTATTGAATGTAACGGAGGAGGAGCTACAGCCAGAAAAAATCAGAGAGAGAATAATAAATAATCATCCTACCTCTTTCATGACAAAAGCCATCCGGTCAGTTTGGATGGCTTTTGTTATGTGTATCTGATTATTAATTCGGGATTATCCGCAGATCTTAGCTACAACTTCATTGATGACTTTGCCATCAGCTTTGCCCTTGAACTCAGGCATGACAGCCTTCATGATCTGTCCCTTGTTGCCGGTTGCGAGTACATCGGAGAACTTCTCTTTGAGGATTGCTTCAACCTCTTCAGCACTCATAAGCTTGGGTGCATACTCAGATATAACATCATAACGGAACTGATATTCAGCTTTGAGCTCGGCTCTTTCCGCAGGACATGAATCTATCTGTTCCTTTACGGACTTGAGTTCCTTTTGGATGACACGGTTTACAAGATCTTCTCCTATATCATCCCGGTGACCTTCATCAATTGCAACCTTCTTGACTGCCTGGATCACGGAAGAAATGGCATCCTTCCTGTCCTTGTCATGTGCCTTCATTGCTGCAATCATATCCTTTTGTAACTGATCCATATTCATGGTGGTATTCCTCCTCTGGTTTTGGAAAACTTATACATTCCGATTTTACCACCGAAGATCGGTGTCTGACACCCCAAAAATATAATCTTTGAACATTAAGATAGAGAAACAAAACATATATTTTTGCTTCTGTAGTACAGCGGGGCCTGAAGGTGTCCGCCCGGCTTTATATATATCAAAATGATCGTGCACTATAGGTCGGTACTTACACCATTGTTTCATTACGAATAGGATTCTTTTGACTATAATATCCTTTAACTTGGAGAAGCATATATCGTTATGCTTCTCCATTTTTTTATTGACGCGTGTTTTTTCTCGTGATATAACGACTTTGTAGTCAATTCTTTGTTCTTTATTTCATTTTGTTTCTGAAATTCGTATTCCGAAACATACCATTTTATTAAAAGAGCAGCAGATAGTTTATTTCTATTTTTTTATCCTGAAAGGAATCCTGGTATTTTATGAGAGAAAAACTAAAGAGCTTTACTCTTACACAGCTCAGGGACATTGCAAAGTCCGCAGGGCTCAAGGGCGTTACCGGTCTCAAGAAAGAAGAGCTTATTGAGAAACTGGTAGAGCTTGATGAGAAGATGCAGGCTGAGAAGGCTGCAAAGGAAGCTAAAGAGGCTGAGCCTGTAATGGCTGAGTCCGAAAAGAGCGCCGCTTCTTCCGAAAAAAAGAAATCCTCATCCGGCGAAAAGAGCGGAAGGAAGACTTCCGATAAGCGTGGAAAGAAGGATGACGATAAGACTAAGGCTGAGCGAAAAGAGACCGAAAATCAGGAGTCTCAGAAGGATTCGGACAGGCAGCAGGGCGGTGAACGCAGGCAGCCTAAGGAAGATCGTCAGGACTCAGGCAGACAGCAGAGCCAGGAACGCCAACAGGATGCATCAAAGCAGCAGGGTGATCGCCAGCAGAATCAGGACCGTCAGCAGCCTGAAAACAGCAAGCCTCAGCGCCAGGAGAATACTTATGTTCCTCAGGAAGGTGATGAGCCTGCATATGGTATTCTCGAGGTTATGCCAGAGGGATACGGCTTTATCAGATGTGATAATTATCTTCCCGGTGAGAGCGATGTTTATGTATCACCTGCTCAGATCAGGAAGTTCGGACTTCGCACCGGTGATGTTCTCAATGGCGTGAAGAAGGCCAAGAGTGCAACTGAGAAATTTTCGCCTCTTATATTCTTAAATACAGTAAACGGATATCCTCTTTCCGAAGCTATGAAGAGGGTTGCGTTTGAAAATATGACTCCGATCTTCCCCAATGAGAGGATCCGGATGGAAACAAGCGATGAAAAGAACATCGCCATGCGTGTTATGGATCTTGTAAGCCCTGTCGGTAAGGGACAGAGAGGTATGATCGTATCTCCTCCCAAGGCAGGTAAGACAACGCTTCTTAAGTCAGTGGCACAGTCAATCCTGTACCACAATCCTGAGACGCATATCATCATTCTCCTTATCGACGAGCGTCCCGAGGAAGTTACTGATATGAAGGAAGCAATCAAGGGAAGAAATGTCGAGGTCATCTATTCTACCTTTGATGAAATGCCCGAGCATCATGCAAGGGTTTCTGAGATGGTCATAGAGCGTGCGAGAAGACTTGTTGAGCATAAGGAGGATGTTGTTATCCTTCTTGACTCCATAACAAGACTTGCAAGAGCCTATAACCAGGTAATCCCTCCCAGCGGACGTACACTTTCCGGCGGACTTGATCCTGCGGCTCTTCATATGCCCAAGAGATTCTTCGGAGCTGCGAGAAATATGAGAGAGGGCGGATCACTTACCATCCTTGCTACGGCTCTTGTTGAGACCGGTTCCAAGATGGATGACGTTGTTTACGAGGAGTTCAAGGGTACCGGCAACATGGAAATGATCCTCGACAGAAAGCTGTCGGAAAAGAGGATCTTCCCTGCAGTGGATCTTGCAAAGTCCGGAACAAGAAGAGAAGATCTCCTTCTTTCAAGAGAAGAACTCCGCGCTATGGAGATTGCAAGACGCGCACTGAATGGTCTCAAATCCGACGATGCTGCGGACCGTCTTCTCGAGGAGTTCAAGAATACCCGCTCCAATGCCGAACTTGTGCGAAATATTAATGTACGTAACCACGTGTAGATTATTGTTCTCAGGATTGACTGCCGGTATGCGCCGGTATTGTTGAATGAAAAAAGTGGTTGCATTATATATAAAGTAGTGCTATATTAGAAAAGCTGTTTGTGGCTGCATAAGCAGTGTGGATGAGAACAGACAACAATTTACTTTATATATAGAGAGGTGAAGAAAATGAAGGAAGGAATACATCCCCAGTATTATCAGGCAACCGTTACCTGCAACTGTGGCAACACATTCGTAACCGGTTCCACCATACCTGAGATACACGTCGAGGTTTGCTCCAAGTGCCATTCGTTCTATACCGGACAGCAGAAGAGTGCAAGAGCCGACGGCCGTATTGATAAGTTCAACAAGAAGTACGGTCTTAACAAGTAAGATTTATCTGAGGGCCAGGGCTTTGCCTTGGCCCTTTTTCTTTTTCCGGAAAAATAAGGAGTTTATATGCCTTCAAAGAAAAGAAAAAAAGTATATTCAGGTATCGGCGGGCAGGCTGTCATCGAAGGAATAATGATGAGAAACGGTGAAAAGTATGCCGTTGCAGTCAGAAGGCCTGATGGCAAGATTGAGATAGATACCCAGACGCATCAGCAGTTTCTTAAGGGAAGCCCCATCCTGAAGATTCCGTTTTTAAGAGGCGCATTTGTCTTCATCGATTCCATGATACTCGGAACACGTGCGATCAATTTTTCCGCGGAAGTGTTCGATGATGAGGAAGCCAAGGAAAGCGGAACGTCGGGCTCCGGAGCAATGGATAAGCTGATGAGTTCACTTGTCATTATCCTGGCTGTTGCACTTGCAGTGGGACTGTTCATAGTTCTTCCTACATTCCTTGCTTCGATCTTTGAAAAGAGCATCAGGAATCCTTCACTTATTTCGATAATAGAAGGTGCCATAAGAATTGCTGTCTTTATTCTGTATATGTTTGTGATAGGTTTCATGAAGGATATGCGAAGGATATACAGATATCATGGTGCAGAGCATAAGTGCATCAACTGCATCGAAAGAGGCAGAACCCTGAACGTAGAGAATGTTAAGAGGAGTTCACGTTTCCACAGAAGATGCGGAACCAGCTTTATGTATATCTCGGTATTCATAAGCGTTATCATTTTCTTCTTTATCAGGATCGAATATATGCCCCTGAGACTTCTTGTGAGGATATTGATGATCCCTGTTGTTCTGGGTATTTCCTATGAGATCCTTGCACTTGCCGGAAGGAGCGAGAACATCTTCGTTTACATGCTCACTGCGCCCGGCATATGGTTCCAGCATCTTACCACCAAGGAGCCTGATGACCAGATGATCGAGGTTGCGATCAAGTCTGTAGAGGCTGTCTTTGACTGGAGGAAGTATCTTGCAGACAATTTCGGCCTTGAGGTCAACGAAGAAGGCGAGATCGTAGGTGCTGTTCCCGGCTGGGAGACAGAATACGATGACGCTGAGTATTACGAAGGCGATTATGACGAAGCAGATTATGAGGAATATCCGGAAGAAGAGGATGCTCCTTATGAATTCTCCGATGAGAATGTTGACGAGTAATGAAGATCTCAGATCTGAAAAAAGAAATAAAGCAGCGCCTTGAAGAGGCAGGCATTCAGGATGCAGAGACGGAAGTGAGGATTATCCTTACCGAATATGCACATATCACGCTTTCCGATATTTTCTCCGATCCCGAAAAAGAGATCACGGATGAGGAAGCCCTAAAACAGATCGAGGATGTGCTCGAACGCAGATGCACGGGAATTCCGCTTCAGCATATAACCGGTAAAACCGGATTCATGGGATTTGATTTCAAGGTTTCGCCTGCAGCACTTGTGCCCAGACCTGATACCGAAATCCTTACCGAGGAAGCACTAAGGGATTATCATGACGGCTCAAGTATTCTTGATCTTTGCACGGGCTCGGGCTGTATCATAATAAGTCTCCTTGCACTGATGAATGACTGCTACGGCGTGGGAACGGATATCTCGGAAGATGCACTCGCGCTTGCTTCCGAAAATGCTTCACTGATCCTCGGAGAAAAGAAGGAGAGACTGGTTCTGAAGAAGGGAGATCTTTATGATGCTCTTTCTGATGATGAGCTCTTCGATGTGATCGTATCAAACCCTCCCTATATCAGGACAGCTGAAATTGAAAAATTAAGTACTGAGGTTAAGGATCATGATCCGTATATTGCCCTTGACGGCGGTGAGGACGGACTTGATTTTTACAGGAAGATAATAAGTGGTGCCACAGGCCACCTTCGTAAAGGCGGGGATCTTCTGCTTGAGATCGGATACGATCAGGCAGAGGATGTATCGGATATCATGAAGGCAAACGGATTTACAGAAGTTCAGACCGTTAAGGATTTTGGCGGAAATGACCGTGTGGTCAGAGGAATTTATTCATGTTTGAAAAATTAGATGAACTCCTCGATAAGTATGAGGAGATGAACAGGCAGATGCAGGATCCTCTTATAATAGGGGACAGTGCCAGATTTCAGAAGATCATGAAGGAACAGGGTGCGATCGCACCTCTTGTTAATGCCTACAGTGAGTATAAAAAGTGCAATACAGATCTTGAGGATGCTCTTGAGATGCTTTCATCGGAAAGTGATGATGAAATGAGAGACATGCTCAAGGAATCCGTATCCGAAGGAAAATCACGCATTGCAGAACTTGAAGAGGAGATCAAGATACTCCTTCTTCCCAAGGATCCCAACGATTCCAAGAATGTCATTATTGAGTTCCGTGCAGGTGCGGGAGGAGACGAGGCTGCTCTTTTTGCGGCAGAGCTTTACAGGATGTATGCACACTTTGCAGAGAGCCAGGGCTGGAAGGTACAGCTTGTTTCGGCGGATGAGACCGGTATCGGAGGATTCAAGGAAGCTACGGCGACCATAACCGGTGAGGGAGCATATTCCAAACTCAAGTATGAGAGCGGTGTTCACAGAGTCCAGAGAGTTCCTGAGACGGAGAGCGGCGGAAGGATACAT
>CAMOZY010000049.1 GCA_946631295.1 uncultured Lachnospiraceae bacterium | reverse complement strand
CCTTTTGGTTGTTAAATCACGAAAATCAGATCTTGTGATCGGATCCAAGAACGTTAACGATCTTGTGAGCAACCATATCCTTAACAGCCTGACGAGCGGGCTTGAGATACTGTCTGGGATCGAAGTGATCGGGATGCTCTACGAAATACTTACGGATGTTAGCGGTCATAGCAAGACGGATATCGGAGTCGATATTGATCTTACATACAGCAAGCTTAGCAGCTTCACGGAGCTGATCCTCGGGAATACCGATAGCATCAGGCATGTTTCCGCCGTACTCGTTAACCATCTTTACGAACTCCTGAGGAACTGATGATGATCCGTGGAGAACGATGGGGAATCCGGGAAGTCTCTTGATGCACTCCTCGAGAACGTCGAAACGAAGTGGAGGGGGAACAAGGATTCCGTCAGCATTTCTGGTGCACTGTGCTGCGGTGAATTTATAAGCGCCGTGGCTGGTTCCGATAGCGATAGCAAGAGAGTCGCATCCGGTTCTGTCTACGAACTCTTCAACCTCTTCGGGTCTGGTGTAAGCTTCCTTACCTGCCTCAACCTGAACCTCATCCTCGATACCTGCAAGAGTTCCGAGCTCAGCCTCAACAACTACGCCGTGATCGTGAGCATACTCAACAACCTGCTTGGTAAGAGCGATGTTGTCCTCGAAGGACTTTGAAGAAGCGTCGATCATAACGGAAGTGAATCCGCCATCGATACAGGACTTGCAAAGCTCGAAGGAATCACCGTGATCAAGGTGAAGAGCGATGGGGATCTGGGGATTCTCCTGAACAGCTGCCTCTACCATCTTTACAAGATAGGTGTGATTAGCATATGCTCTGGCTCCCTTGGAAACCTGAAGGATAACAGGGCTCTCAAGCTCTCCTGCTGCTTCGGTGATACCCTGAACGATCTCCATGTTGTTGACGTTGAAAGCACCGATAGCGTATCCGCCGTCGTAAGCCTTCTTGAACATCTCTTTCGTTGTTACCAATGCCATAACGAAAAACCTCCTTAAAAAGTGAATGTTTTACGAAAAGACTCGTATGTATCAATAATAATTTGTGACGGGTTTTAAGTCAATAATTGTATTTTGCCATAGGGAGGCCGTTATGCTACTCTGTATTTGGATTATGTATACCAAATATAGTCCATTCTTATGAAAAGAGGGGATACATAAAGTGATATATCTGGTTTATCCGCTGCTTATAACAGCGCTTCTGTGGGGGAGCAGGTTATCCAAAAAGGGCGAGTGGAATGAAGGAGCATTTTCACTTGAACAGATGAAAGCCATACAGGGTTTTACCGCCATCTGCATAATGCTCCACCATATCGGTCAGCATACCTGTGCGTCGTGGCTTGATCCGGCTCTTATTACTCCCGGCCTTGAGATCTTTGTGCCGTTTGGCTTCTACATGGTGGGTATATTCATGTTCTGTTCGGGCTACGGACTTTTTGTCAGCTATAAGACCAAGCCGGGGTATCTTGGCGGATCTTTCATACTGCACAGGATCCTCCCGATAGTTTTTACCGGATATGTCTCGACGCTTATTTTCTTTGCCGCAAGGCTTCTTCTGGGAGAGGACATGTCGCCCCGGAAGGTACTCTGGTATCTGGGGCTTTTAAAGCTCTGCAATCCGAACAGCTGGTTTGTACTGATAATCCCGTTTTTCTATCTTGCCTTTTTTCTGGCATTTCGCTTCTGCAAAAAAGAAAAAACAGCGGTTATTGCCGTTCTTGCATTCACCGTTTTCTACCAGCTCCTCGGTACTTCAATCAACCATAACGACTGGTGGATGAGGGGCGAGTGGTGGTACAATTCGGCCCATTTTTTCGTGATAGGCATAATCTTTGCACGCAATGAGGAAAAGATCACCGCTCATCTGAAAAAACACTATCTGTTTTATATCATCCTTACCTTTATCCTGATATTTGTACTGTACGGTCTTGCGGAATTTACCAGGGGCTTTGCATCGTATTACGGTGAAAACTGGGGTGATCCCCATACCGTTTTAAGAAGGCGGGTGACTCTTATTTCCGAGATTCTTGCTTCTTCAGCATTTGTATTTTTTGTATTTATAGCCGGGCTTAAGCTGAAGATCGGCAACAGATTTCTTGCATTCATGGGGAGCATCACTCTCGAATTCTATCTGATCCACGGACTGTTCCTTGGACTGTTTGGAAGAAATCTTGACGGTGTTCCGAGCCTTTACCATATTGAGAATGTCTTTTTACTTGTTCTGGCCGTTTTTATCCCGGGATTATTTTCCGCATACGGTCTGGCACGGCTGAGAACCTTTGTCTTCAAAAAAAGAAAAAAGCCCTATTTCTCACATGAGATGTAATGCAGTAAGTAAAACGCCTTCTTCCGATTCCGTGGTTGATTCGGAGGAAGGCGCTGTATTTGCTGAAATATGTGAAGTTCCTGTTGAAGATGAGGGAAAATACAGCTATTATCTTTTTGTGTCCGCTCTTACCGACGATATCGCGTGAGATCTGTGTGCCCGGCTTATCAATGTGGCAGCTATGGTGAGCGGAGATTATGACAGGCTGATACAGGAGTAAATAATGAAATTAACTGAAATCTATAAGACCAGAGAGAGGGTACTTTCGTTTGAGATATTCCCTCCCAAGGCTCAGGAGGAACTTGCCAATATTGATGAGACCCTTGAGATACTTTGTGATCTTAAGCCGGATTATATCAGTGTTACATTCGGCGCTGGAGGAAGCTCCAATAACAACAAGACAATCGAGATATGCAGGAAGATCCGCGAGCAGTATCATACCGAAGCGGTAGCTCATCTTACCTGTCTGTGCTATGACGAAAAAGAAATCGAAGAATTTTGCAGGGAACTTGAGGCTAACGGTATTGAAAATATCCTTGCTCTCAGAGGTGATGTTAATCCCAACGCTCCTGCAAAGGGAGTTTTCAATCATGCATCAGATCTGATCTCCTATATCAGACCTCATACAGACTTCTGCATTGCAGGTGCATGTTATCCTGAGAATCATCCCGAATCTGCAGACAGGATTCAGGAGATGACCAATCTTAGAAAAAAAGTCGATGCAGGTGCCGAGGTGCTTCTCTCACAGCTTTTCTTTGACAATAATGATTTCTTTTCATTTGTTGAGGATGCAAGGATAGCAGGTATCGAAGTTCCGATCACCCCCGGTATAATGCCCTGTCTTTCTGCCAAAAGCATCAAGCGCATGGTCACGACATGCGGTGCAAAGCTTCCCGAGAGATTCGCAAGGATCATCGACAGATATGAAGACAATAAGGAAGCACTTTTTGACGCCGGACTCTATTATGCCATAAGCCAGATAATCGATCTGATAGCTGCAGGCTCCGACGGAGTTCATATCTACACGATGAACAGGCCTTCAGCCGCAAGGCGTATTTGCGAGGGAATCAGAAACATCATCTAAAACTGAGTTAAACTCTTTGTTTATCTGTGCTGCTCTTTCACGTAATCCGTGGGAGAGCAGCCTTTTAATTTCTTGAACTGTCTGTTGAAATGTTCTATAGTCTCATATCCGCATGCGGTCGCTATTTCTGCTATACCTGCATTTCTGTTTCTTAAAAGATATGCTGCATATTCTATCCGGGATATGATTAGATCCTTTGTTACGGGAACGCCGAAAAGAGCTTTGTATACATGTTGGAAATATGAAACGCTCATGTTCATTTCATCCGCAAGTACAGACACATTCTCAATTCTTGCAGCTTCTCCGCCCTGATATATCCTTCCGCGCAGTCTGTTGAAAGAGGGCCTGTAGGACTCAATCGTTCCGGATGTGAAGTCTTTTTTCAGATCTATGCTTTCAGCCTTGGCATCCGCAATCTTATAAATGAGAAGTCTTGCCAGTGAATCCATTACATGATCGTGGTTCGCACTCTTTTTTCTTGCCTCGGCAGCGATATTCTGCATGATGGCTGAACTTTCTGAATTATCAAATACTATAAGAGCTTTGGCAAACTCAAGGCCCACGCTTTCGAATAGTGACTCAAGTTCGCCTTCTTCAGCATCGAGATGGATCCAGTCATCCGTATATGGCGCGCCTCTTAGATAGAAATGCTCGGGGTCTGAGGGACGGTAGAAGAGAAACGCCGGGCGGTCAACATATACGGTCTTCCCGTTTTCTTCATAGTAGAACGGATTTCTTATCCTTATGATGCTGTAGAATCTGAGTCCGTTTGGTCTGTCTATTTCCCAACCGTCCTGGTGAAAAAAGTTGTATCCTGCGTAAGGTATTTTTATCATTTTATATCTCCGGTTAATTGAATTTTGCTATCCGGAGCAGAAAAAGTCAAGTATACAGCATATTAAATCATTGAAAAAGTGTCATATTGACGTAGAATTTTAAGCAGAGACAGATAAACAGCATTTTTTTACAGCAGATTTGTCAGTGCTAACTTTATCCTTGGGTCACGTTATTCAGAGGTTAGAAGATGGGAAAGAAATTAAACGATCCTGAATGGAAAAGAGCGATGCGGTGGTTCTACCGCTATCTTACGAAGTATAAGTGGAAGGAAGGCGTGGGACTGGTCCTTGTTACATTCTGTTCCGCACTTACGATAGTAAATCCAAAGATAACGGGATTTATCGTTGATGATATCATAGGCGACGGAGAAGGGATTGCAGAGAGAATGGGAGCCCTTCCTCTTGCAATAGCACTTATGATAGGTTGCGCACTTATGCGTGCCGTTCTGAAACTGTCCTCACAGTGGCTTTTTGAAACCTGCTCTCAGGATATGCTCTATGACATGAGGGACGGAGTATACAGAAGTCTTCTTCAGAAGGATTTCTCCTTCTATAACAGAAACAGGACCGGAGATCTTATGAGCCGTCAGACCGGTGATATGATGGCAATAAGACATTTTGTCGCTTATGTTATCTATTCGATTTATGAGAATGTGCTGCTCTTTGTTATCGCACTTGTGATGATCTTCTCCGTTGACTGGAGAATAGGTCTTGCCATGATCACGGTGCTTCCCATCAGTGCATTCACCACATATCTTCAGTCGAAGACCATTAAGCCCAAGTTCATGAAGATAAGGGAGAGGTTTTCTTCACTCAATGCACTCGCACAGGAAAATATATCCGGTAACCGTGTAGTAAGGGCGTTCGCCAAGGAAGATTACGAACTCGAAAAATTCGACAAGGAAAATGCCGCATATCGTGATGCCGAGCTTGATGCAGCAAAGGTATGGACCAAATTCGTGCCTGTATTCGAAGTGGTTTCTCAGTTCCTCACAGTTATCCTGATGCTGGTGGGCGGTATCATGTGCGTTAAGGGTGCAATGACTCTTGGCAACATGGTTATGATCAATTCCTACCTTTGGATGCTGAATATGCCTCTCAGAATGTTCGGATGGCTGATCAATGATTATCAGAGATTTACCACATCCGTTGTTAAGATTTATACAACAGTTTCCGAGAAGCCTCATATCACAACACCCGTCAATCCTAAGACCGGTGAGAAGATCCGCGGTGAGGTTGAGTTCAGGGATGTTTCCTACAATGTTGAGGGAGAACCTATCCTTGACCATGTCTCATTCCATGTAAAGCCCGGTGAAACCGTTGGAATACTCGGAGCGACCGGATCGGGTAAGACTACCATCATGAATCTCATCTGCAGATTCTATGATGTTACGGATGGTAAAGTCCTCGTTGACGGAACAGATGTAAGAGAGATGGAACTGCACAGACTTCGCGACAGTATCGGACTTGCGATGCAGGATGTATTCCTTTTCTCGGATACGATCGAAGGAAATATCGCATACGGAGATCCCGACTGTACACTCGAGCAGGTAAAGTGGGCAGCAAAGATGGCTGATGCTGACGGTTTTATAAACGAGATGACTGACGGATATGACACAGTTGTCGGTGAAAGAGGAATCGGTCTTTCCGGCGGACAGAAGCAGAGGATAGCACTTGCCAGGGCAATCCTTAAAAAGCCCGCGATAGTCATCCTCGATGATACAACCTCTGCTGTTGATATGGAGACGGAGACCCAGATACAAAAGGATCTCAAAATGCTCGAAAATGAAACCGTGTTTATCATTGCACAGCGTATTTCATCACTGCATGATGCGGACAAGATCCTTGTTGTTGAAAACGGAAGGATTGTTCAGCAGGGAACACATAAGGAACTGATCGCTGTTCCGGGATATTACAAGACAGTATACGAGCATCAGCTCGGTGACCTCAAAGAAAGAACAGCTTAAAGGATTTATCGGTTCATAATGCTGACATGCCTGTCATATTAAGCGCAGGCTTTATGGAGTGAAAAATGGCAAGAAACAAGATCAATGAAGATGAAATACTGGAGGAGTCCTTTGACTTAGAGCAGCTTAAGCGTCTTGGTCATTATGTCGGACCCTTCAAGGGAAAACTCACTGTTACGATAGTTATCATGATCGTATCAAGTGCCTTATCAATGCTTATACCCATTCTCATGAAAAATGTCATGGATGTCATCACTGAGACAAATTTCGGGGGTCATTTGTCTCAGACTGATGCCATCAAAAAGATCGTGATGTATGCGGTCCTGACATTTCTCATCACGGTGGTTTGTGCTTTTATAACAAAACTGAAGATCAAGCTGACATCACAGGTAGGTCAGGGTGTCATCTACAATCTGAGAAGGGAACTGTTTGTACATCTTCAGGAACTTCCTTTTTCATACTTTGATGACAAGCCACACGGAAAGATTCAGGTAAGAGTCGTCAACTATGTTAACAACCTGTCTGATCTTCTTTCAAATGGTATTGTTAATACCATCACGGATATCTTCTCAATGATATTCATCGTGATCTTCATGCTGTATCTTAATGTGAAGTTCACACTGATAGTTCTTTGCGGCATGCCTATTCTCGCTTTTGTAATAGTATTCATCAAGAACAGGCAGCATAAGGCATGGCAGCTTCAGTCCAATAAGCAGTCCAATCTCAATGCGTACATTGCTGAATCCGTGAACGGTATCAGGGTTACCCAGTCATTCGTAAGAGAAGATTACAACACCGAATATTTCAATACTCTTAACAGAGAGGCCAGGACATCATGGCTGAATGCGGTTAAGTATAATTTTATTCTCTGGCCGATGATCAATAACATTAATGTCATTTCAGCTTCGATCATCTATATCCTCGGAATAAGCTGGCTTGCCAAGGGTAATGTTCTGATCACCGTAGGACTCCTTACAGCATTTACAGGATATGCAGCGAGATTCTGGCAGCCCATATTGACACTGGCGAATTTCTATAATTCGCTTCTGACAGCCATTTCATATCTTGAGAGGATATTCGAGACCATCGATGCACCTGTTCTTGTAAAGGATAAGGAAGGCGCAGGAGAAATGCCTTCCATAACCGGCGAGGTGGAATATAAGGATGTAAAGTTTGCATATGAGGATGGTGTTGAGGTTCTGCACGGGGTTTCGTTCAAGGTGAAGCCGGGTGAGAGCTACGCGATAGTAGGACCTACCGGCGCCGGCAAGACTACAATAGTCAATCTCATAAGCAGGTTCTACAATGTCACATCCGGTGAGATACTTATCGACGGAGTAAATATCGAGGACGTTACCATCAGATCTCTCAGAACACAGATGGGTGTAATGATGCAGGATTCGTTTATCTTCTCCGGAACGATAATGGATAATATCAGATACGGCAACAAGGAAGCTACCGATGAGGATGTCATCAGAGCGGCCAAGACCGTATGTGCACACGATTTCATCATGTCCCTTGAGAAGGGATATGACACGGAAGTCAATGAGAGAGGATCGAGACTCTCAGCCGGACAAAGACAGCTTATTTCCTTTGCAAGAGCTGTTCTTGCAGATCCCAAGATCCTCATTCTCGACGAAGCAACGGCAGCCATAGATACAGAAACAGAAATACTGCTTCAGAAGGGACTTGCCGAAATGCTCAAAGGCCGTACCAGTTTCATCATCGCTCACAGACTTTCCACTATCAGAAATGCCGACTGTATCATGTATGTTGATCACGGAATGATCGAGGAAAAGGGAACACATGATGAACTGATGAAGATAGAAAACGGTAATTACAGAAGGCTTTGCGAATCACAGCTGAGTGCATTTGAATAGTCATGATCCTCCTTCAATTCCTGACTTTCACTTACTCTGATTCGTTTCAAGCAGACTGCATCTGTAGCTTACATCCCCCCAGGCACTCATTATACTGCCTTGGGGGATGTGTGCTTTTTGGAGAATGTTTTTTGCGGAAGATGCTAAAGGAGTCAGATCAAAAACTGTTCTGTTGATACGGAAATATTTGTACATGTGCGGTTCGAAAGAATCCGAAGAGAATCTTTCCATATAGTTTTTAAGATATCCGCTCAAAGCATTTCTTTTGCAGGATGAATCAAAAATGTAGAGTTTTCCGGGTGCTGCGCTCAGAATGAGAGGATCCCTGCCTACTATGTTTCCAAGCTTTGCAAGGAGTCCCGGATAGAAAAGAAGAGCTTCGCCGACACAGGCGGATGCATTTACGATGAATCTCAGTCGTGATAAAGATTCATTTTCATAATCGCTTTCGTCTTCCGCAACTTCGTGTACTTCGATCGGCTTAAAAGAATACATTCTCGGTTCTCCTGTCTTTTTGTCGATATCATCCGATGATCTTTTAAAGATAAAGGTGTTGCCGGTATCCACATCCGTGATGGATGCGGGAAAATGATCCTGCATGTTATACACTGCAGCATTTATCATTACTGAAACAGGTACATTCCAGCTTTTTCCCTCATCTATGCTGACGGGAACCATGAATTCTTCATCGCCTTGCTTTAAATATCTGCACAGTATAAGAGTCATTCCGTTCTGGGAATCGGTTACGTATTTTCCGGCAAACTCGCGCAGATTATCAAATCTTTCCGCTGCGGCACATAATTCTTTTCTGACCTTCAGAAATCCGTTCATAGGTCTGTTTATCCAACTTGTCGGGTCATCTTTTCGTATATTTTCCGGGCTTTTCATTTTTTCTCCTTTTCCGGGATGACTTATCTATATCCCCTGCCAATAGTTTTGCGTCCATATCCGATATGCGTATTTTTATCCGAAATCAATATCCCATGCGCTGAAGCTGATTTTGTTTTATAAATGCTCTGGTGTTTTGAAGAAACTTCATGTTACATCCCAACGCATCCAATCCTTCATCATTTAGAATTGTTCTGAGCAATACGAACTGTTCAAAAAGTTTATCTCCCGAAAATAATTCGGTTCCCAAAATTGAAAAAGGATCAAATCTTGATGTGTAGTTTTTTAATATATACAGATGCTCTATCGTTATGGCACCTGTTCCGAGCTCCATTCTTGATACCTTATTTTGAGAGGTGCTGAAAAGAATGCTGTAATCGTACTGAGAATGGTGGATCGTATTCCTTAAGTCCTTGAATCTTGTTCCGACTCTGCCAACATATTCCGCAGGGGTGAGAATGTGACCTGAAGAGGAAGAGTATTTGTGTATCTGATTGACGTACTGCTCAATCACAGCCTTACGTCTCATGCGATCATCTCTAGTAGTTCCCATTATGATTTCAAAATTCTGGAATTGATTCATATCTGCACCTCCCTTTATTCAGGTTAATGCTGCATTTAATGTATGCAGCTGTTTCATGAATAATGGTAAAGAGCGGGTATTCGGTATTCCACCGGCTGTATGAGTGATTTCCGTTTTTTTACTCATATATGAGTAAAAAACGGTAGAAATAGATCAAGGTAAACAGCAGAGTGGAAAGATAAAGCCTGGAAGATAAATATTCTAAATCTGTAAACGTAAAACCGTTTTTTCCCGTCATATATAAGAGAGATAAAATTATTTGACGGTGCATGTTATAATTCAGGATAGGTTTGATTTTCGAAAGAGGGACAATATGGAAAGAAAGTACAATGCTTTTATTTCATACAGGCATGCGGAGGCGGATATCAAGATAGCTTCCGAAATACAGACACAGCTTGAAAGGTTTAAGATACCGCCTGAAATACAGAAGAAAACAGGCGTTAAGAGATTTGAGAGAGTTTTCCGTGATAAGGAGGAACTTCCTATTACAAGTGATCTTAACGATGACATCGATATCGCACTTAAGAATTCTGAACATCTTATTGTTATATGTTCAGTAAGGACAGGTGAATCCGTCTGGGTTCAGAAGGAGATTGAGACATTCCTCAAGTATCACAGCAAGAAGAATATATTTACTGTTTTAGTTGACGGAGAACCCGGTGATGTTATTCCCGGTATCCTTCTTCATGATACTGTTACAAGAAAACTGGCAGACGGCACCGAAGAGACAAGGGAAGAGATCATAGAGCCTCTCAGCTGCGATTACCGTATGGGTATCAAGAAGGCACGTAAAGTGGAACTTCCCAGACTTGTAGCGTCCATGCTGGGAGTTTCATATGACGAAATAGTTCAGAGAAGAAGACAGTATATAAGACGAAGAAATGCCATGATCGGCAGTGTCTGCGCGGTTATGGCCGCAGGCGCCATCGGATATTTGAGCTGGAGTCTTTTCCAGATAGGCAAGAACTATGATCTTGCCCAGTTCAACTATAAACTTGCTCAGGAAAATTATGCACTTGCGCAGGCTAACTACGAGACAGCACAGGCCAATTATCTGGAGGCACTCAGGAACCAGTCCCGTTTCCTTGCTTCCGAATCGGGAGAACTTCTCAGCGAACATGATAAGGTCGGAGCTTTGCAGCTTGCTCTGGCAGCACTTCCTTCAGAAGAAAAAGACAGACCTGTGACAATAGAGGCCGAGTATGCACTTTCAAATGCACTGAGTTCATATTTTGCTCCGGGTTATGGACTTATAGAGCCTGTATGGAAATATGATGCGGGATTTGAGATTCAGGAATTTAAGATCATCGATGATCATAAATATATGATAATGATCGATGTCGCCGGAAATGTTGTTGCATGGGATCTTGCAGGTCACAATGTTGCCTGCACATACGAGCCGGGTGCATACGATATCATATATGCTTATGACGGCAGACTTTTCATAAGCTACAGCGACAGGATAGTATGTTTTGATACTGATCTTGAGACGATTCTGTGGACAGCAGAACTTGACAGTGATCACAGCGTTAACCGCGGGGACAAAACCTTGCAGATATCGTATGAGACCGATGAACTGTTCTATGGCGGAACCGACTATATTACTGTCTTTGATGCATCAAACGGAAACATTAAGGAAGATCATTGTCTTTTTGATGAGATAGCATATGAATCCGAAGATGGCTTAAGTCTTTTCTCCTTCCTTATGACAAATATGGCTATATCAAGTGACGGACGATTTGTAGACGCTGAGATGAGTATTAATT
Source organism: uncultured Lachnospiraceae bacterium (assembly GCA_946631295.1). GTDB lineage: Bacteria > Bacillota > Clostridia > Lachnospirales > Lachnospiraceae > AC2028. The sequence continues at coordinate 9,717 of CAMOZY010000049.1, read as the reverse complement.
TCGGTGAAAGATGCATCGCGGTTCTTGACAGGACGGAAAACAGCTGGAATATCCTGGACTGTGAATGTGATTATATTCAGACCAGAAGATTTAGCGAAGATGATAAGCTGATCTTAACCTATTCAGATAATACAAGTGCGGAAAGCTTTTCGATAGGTTCGGGTCAGAATCTCATGAACAGTATCAGACATATATCGATGTTTGATCCTGTTACGGCTGAAACAATCTGGACATGTGATGTTCCATTCATGGTAATGGGATATGAAACTGATATAAAGTTCTGTGATTATACTTATGATGCATACAGTGATCCGGTTCCGGCGGTACTGGTACTATTTTCCGATAAATGCGTGTTCATAGAAGAAGCTACAGGAAATTTACTTGCTGAAAAGGAATTTCCTTCGGAGTATATCGACTCTTATATTGCTGTTTCAGGAAAAGGAATTATCATCCTTCTGAAGAGCGGACAGTATGTATTTCTGGCACTCAACTCTCCTGATACCTATATGACGGTCGATGATTATTTCCTGTCAGGTGTTACGGGATCGTCCGTGTTCCCTTCCGAAAACGGAGATAATGTTTTCCTTATCGGTTATGGCAAGTCGGTTGTGGAATATGATACAGGATATTACGACCGTGATGTTGTGATTCCTGAAGATGTTCCAAATCGTGTTAATACCAAAGACAGTTTTGTTTTGGGAGATAAGATACTTGTATTTGATGACAAAACGAATCTGTACTGCGTGGATATTGATGACGCGGCTCTGGTCTGGAGTGAGGCTTTGGGAGATTCGTGGAAGGAATTGGAATTTTTGTCAGCAGGAGAAGACGGATATGTTTACCTCTGGGGAAATCCTAAAGATTCTGATTCGGTGTTGGCCAAGGCTATTGCAAGATTGGACATAACCGATGGCAGTATTGAGAAAATGTGTGTGATCTCGGATTATTCAAGCACCAATTCCGACATGGAAAACGGAAAAGTCTGGTGGATGGGAGCAGCAGGGTCACAGGCATTAAAATGTTTTGATATATCTTCCGGTGAGGAATTATCTCTGGAGCTGGAGGGATATAATGACCGCTTTGTGGATGCAACCGGAATAGATGTATCATCTGACGGAAAGTATGCACTGCTTTATGATGATAATGAATGGAATGGTGCATGCACCATACTTGTAGATCTTAGCACCGGTGCCTCATTTACTACGGATTATGATCTTCTCGGTTATGTCTGCTGGTCACCTGATTCTGACAGATATATCGTGGGATCCAATTCGGCGGTATATATGTGTGACTCGATGGGAAAACCGCTTGTAACGATCAGTGAGGGCGGAGAGGAGATTGTTGAAGCGTCTCCTGGCAGATTTGGAGTAGTGGTACTTTATACAAGTGGAAGGATCGTTTTATATGATTATGACGGAAATGTCATAAATTCCGAGACGATCAGTTTGAGCAGGACTGCATATGCATCCATTACATCATTTGATTATTACGGGGATGATCTTTTCGTTGACGTGGACGGAACCGTTACAGTGATCGAAATGAATGCGTTCAGAAAAAGGGCGGTTATCGTGGGGCTGCTTGGTTATTACGAAGAGGGAGAACGATTTGTGGTAAGAACACCTTCTTCGTCTTCTGCACCATCGTCCGTAGTTATGTTCGACCGGAAAACTGTTGATGAACTTATCAGTGAAGGTTATGAGTATCTGGGAAGTACTGTAATGGATGATGAAATGAAGACAAGATACGGAATAGAATAAATGATCAGCTTCAAAATTAAATAATGAAATCAGTTTCAAAATAAGGTCAAAAAAAGGGGCGTCTCCTGATGGTGACGCCCTTCCTTTTTATACCGGTTCGTATGATTCTGCAAAAAAGTCCTTGCCTATGATATAGATGTCTTCGGGATCATTGAGCTTATATGCCAGATAATCTCCGGGCTCACCCTTAATGTATTCGTTCTTATGCCATTTTGTGAATACCTTGGCTTCCTTCTTAAGGCGTCTTGCCATGATGTGGTTTCCACCGGATGATACGCACATATGCGCGTACGGAAACAGGTCTATCGTTTCGGATGAGGAGATGATCTTGATGGTGGGGGTGTATTCGAGCTTCAGGTCGTACTTTCCGCGGAGCTTTTTATAGTTGCTCTTAAACACAGTAAGTTTGGTCGGATAAACCTCTCCCATTATTCCTATCATTACAACGGTATCCTTTTCGACCATCAGATTCATGTCGCCTTCCATGGATCTGACAAGTATGTGAGCTCCGACAGGGAGGAATTCGGAAGGAATGACATATCCCTGTTTTATCGGAAGCTTGATATACTCCTTCATTCCGCGGCTTGATATCTTGGTCTTGCCGGCGTAGATGATATCCGAATTGGAATAGTAGTTCTGCATCTTTTCCCTGAGGATGGGAGTTACGGCTGCAGTACGTTCTCTTTCGGTGGCTTCGGCATATCGTTTGTAGAACTGGGTAAGGAGTTCGTGCTGTATGAAACCGCCCGCTTTGTCCATATGGCCGCCGCCGGAACCTATATTCTTGGAAATATATGCTGCCAGTTCATCTGCACGGACTTCCGGGGTATCACTTCTTACTGAGAATTTGATGCCGTAATCGAGTACCGAATAGACAAGACATACATCAACGGTGTCAACAGCAAGGAAGAAATCGCTGATCAGACCGAGGATGTTGGGGTCACAGGGCTGCGCTTCAAGGATCGCATATCTGTTTTCCGGATGGAACTCCACACCCAGAAGTGCGATGCCAGCTATCTTGGCCTCCTCGAGAGTTATATTCATTCCGTTAAGTCTTCTGAGGAGGGATTTGTCAAAGTAGATCTCGTCCATCATATCCCTGTCAAGAGGATGGGATATCTCGGACAGAGCGTTGGTATCGGTAAAAAGTCCGTAGTACAGAGCTGTTGAAAGGTCTGAATCCGGCTGGAATTCTTCCTTTTTCATCATATCCCAGATCACTGTACAGCAGCTTCCTATACCTGATCTTATTTCACGGAGTTCCGGAAGCTTCTTTCCCTTTGCAACCTGGTGATGGTCTATGGTCGCAACATTCCTTGCGGGAAAATAGGTCACGTTTCCTTCTTCGTACTGACAGTCGCATGTAAGCAGAAGATCCGGGTCCCCTATACTCTCAGTTTCAAATTCGATGGGGATGGATAATGTCTGGACAAGGTAAATGAGATTTGATTTGCTGATCCTGTTTTTACCCGAATAGATGAAGCGGACCTTTTTGCCGTGGCTCTTATAATATTTATAGAGCGCATAGCCGGACCCGATCGCATCGGCATCGGGATTGTCATGACACTGGATGACAATATTGTTGTAAACAAGAAGATCGGACAGTTTCATTTTACGACCCCCATTTCATGTGTTATAGTTAACATCATTAGTAATCGATACTTCATTATACATTATGGCTTTCATTTCGGTAAAGGAACTTTGCGGCATGAACATTCTTGTTATCGGCGGAAGTTATTTCCTGGGGCCGGTATTTATAAAAAGAGCGCTTGACGAGGGACATACCGTTACGGTCTTCAATCGCGGTACAAGACCTCTTAATGTGTCCGGCGTGAACGAGATACGCGGAGACAGAAGCAGGGCGGAGGATCTTGCGAAGATTACCGGAAAATATGACGCTACTGTCGATCTGTGTGCATATGAAAAAGGTGATATAGAAAAGGTAAAAGATGCTCTCGGAAACGGATGCGGAAGATATGTTTTCATCAGTACCGTGGATGTCTATAAAAGAGGAACGGGAGCTCTTCTTGATGAAAATGCCGAACTTGAGACCAGGGATTTTGGCGGTGAGGCCGGAGCCTATATCCTGGGAAAGGCAGCTCTTGAAAAAGAGATCACAGAATGCAGGGACTATTGCGTTCTCAGACCTTCCGTAATATACGGACCCGGTAATTATGCTCCGAGGGAAAATATCTATTTTAAATGGATAAGCGCAGCAGGGCAGATCCTTGAGCCTTCTCCCTCCGACGGATTCTTTCAGTCGGTCTTTTCGAAAGATGTGGCGATGGCAATGCTCAGGGCATGCTGTGATGCATCTTTTTCCCGGAAGGCCTTCAATGTAACACCGTCCCAGGTCATTACTTACAGTGATTACACCAAGATACTGAAGGAAGCCTGCGATAAGGAATTTGAGGTCATCACAATTACGCCGGAGGAGGCCTTTATGCAGCAGGTGCCTTTTCCTTTTCCGATAAGCAGTATAGAATCTGAGAGGTACGACGGCTCGGCACTTGAGAGTGCGGGATTTGAATTTACCGACATGGTCGCCGGAATGAAGGAAACGTGGAATTATTATGTACATAGCAGATAACTGGAAAGATTATGAAGTCCTTGATACGGGAAACGGTGAGAAGCTTGAGAGATGGGGCGATTATATCCTCATAAGACCCGATCCTCAGGTTATATGGACCTGTGATCACAAAATGCCCGGATGGAAAAAGGCAAACGGCCATTACCACCGCTCTTCAAAGGGGGGCGGAGAATGGGAATTCAGGGGGCTTCCCCAGGAGTGGAACATAGGTTATGATCTTGCCTCAGTGGGTAAGAGACTTTCCTTTAATCTCAAGCCTTTTGCATTCAAGCATACGGGTGTTTTTCCGGAGCAGGCAGCCAACTGGGAATGGACTTCTTCTATAATAAAAGAAGAAGCTTCAAAAAGAGCGGATGACAATCCGGTCAGAGTGCTGAATCTCTTTGCCTACACGGGAGGAGCTACTCTTGCCGCACTTGCAGCAGGCGCATCGGTCACTCATGTGGATGCATCAAAGGGCATGGTAGGCTGGGCAAAAGAGAACGCAATATCGAGCGAAGTCTCGGACAGACCCGTCAGATGGCTGGTTGATGACTGCGGTAAATTTGTGGAAAGGGAGATGAGAAGGGGTAACCGGTACGATGCCATTATCATGGATCCTCCTTCTTATGGAAGGGGACCCAAGGGCGAGATATGGAAGATCGAGGACAGCATTTATCCCCTGATTGAAAGCTGCGTGAGCATATTATCTGATAAGCCTCTCTTTTTCCTCATTAATTCATATACGACAGGTCTTCAGGCAGGAGTCCTGGATCATATGATGGGCAAGCTTATTGTTCCGAAGTTCGGAGGAAGATGCGAATCCGATGAGGTTGGTCTTCCTGTTTCGGGAACAGGCCTTGTGCTTCCCTGCGGAGCATCGGGCAGGTGGAGAGCATAGAGATTCTTGTGGTTTTCTTTTCTGTGGACCACTATAAATGGTGGTCCACAGATTTTTGATAATTTTTTACAAAATTTCTTAAAAAAATTCTTGCATTTATTTCCCAACGTGTGTATGATATCAAATGCTGTGACGTGATAGCTGTGAAGCGTGAGGTTGCCGCTCGGGAGTGATCCCGTCCGGGTTTTTACGCGGAGCGAATGTCAAGTTACAATACTGACGACAAGTCACTGTACCATTACAGTCTGCCTGAGGCAGAAACGACGTGTGGCCTGAAGAACCGGGGCCAAGGTTTTGAACTCGTTAGCGAGCAGGAAACACACGGGCAAGTGTACAGTCACCGCTTGTCGCAAGATTGCGGAGATCTTCCAATAAAGAGAGGATCCTGCGAAATCGCGAAAAGGAGGCGACTTTTTTTATGGCAAAATCAGTAATGAGAATTACACTTAAGGCTTATGAGCATGAACTCGTTGATGCTTCCGCAGCAAAGATCATCGAGACTGCTAAGAAGAACGGCTCAAAGGTTTCCGGACCTGTTCCCCTTCCTACCAAGAAGGAAGTAGTTACCATTCTTCGTGCAACACATAAGTATAAGGATTCCAGAGAGCAGTTCGAGCAGAGAACTCACAAGAGACTCATCGATATCGCAGCTCCCACTCCCGGAACCATCGAATCCTTACAGCGCCTTGAGATGCCTGCCGGTGTCTTCATCGATCTCAAGATGCTCAGCAAATAATAAATCTCTACTATACACGAACGCGAGAGCGGTCCAATATGTAGACAATTATGTGCCACAAGGCCCAGAGGCACTGATTAAGAGAGGAAAAGAAAGAAAATGAAAAAGGCAATACTTACAACAAAGGTCGGAATGACTCAGATCTTTGCAGATAACGGAGAACTTATCCCCGTTACCGTACTTCAGGCAGGACCCTGCGTAGTAACCCAGGTTAAGACCGCAGAGAATGATGGCTATGAAGCAGTTCAGGTCGGATTTGTCGACATGAAGGACAAGGTCGTTGAGAAGGACGGCAAGGGCGATAAGAAGATCGCACACAGAAACGGTGCAACCAAGGCTGAAGCAGGACATTTCAAGAAGGCCGGCACCACTTCCAAGAGATATGTTCGTGAGTTCCGCTTTGAGAACAGCTCCGAGTACAATGTCGGCGATGAGATCAAGGCAGACATCTTCGCAAACGGTGATCATGTAGATGCTTCTGCAGTCACCAAGGGAAAAGGCTTCCAGGGTGCAGTTAAGAGACTCGGACAGCACAGAGGACCCATGAAGCACGGTTCCAAGTTCCACAGACATCAGGGATCAAACGGCGCTTGTTCATCCCCTTCAAGAGTTTTCAAGGGAAAGGGAATGCCCGGACACATGGGAAGCGTCAATGCAACAGTACAGAACCTCGAGATAGTCAGAGTTGATGCTGAGAAGAACCTCATTCTTGTTAAGGGCGCAGTACCCGGTGCCAAGAATGCTCTCGTCACCATCAAAGAGACTACCATCGCAGAAGTTTGATCGCGGCGAAAGGAGGACAGATAGAAATGGCAAAAGTATCCGTATACAATATGGAAGGCAAGGAAGTCGGTACCACCGAGCTTAGCGATTCAATCTTCGGAGTTGAGATTAACGAGCATCTCGTACACATGGCTGTACTTCAGCAGCTTGCCAATAACAGACAGGGAACACAGAAGGCTAAGACCCGTTCTGAGGTATCAGGCGGCGGACGTAAGCCCTGGAGACAGAAGGGAACCGGTCATGCAAGACAGGGATCCATCAGAGCTCCTCAGTGGACCGGAGGCGGAGTAGTATTTGCTCCCACCCCCAGAGATTATTCCTTCAAGCTTAACAAGAAGGAAAAGCAGGCAGCTCTTAAGAGCGTTCTTACCGATAAGGTTCAGAATCAGGCACTCGTTGTTGTAGACGAGCTCAAGCTTGATGAGATCGCTACCAAGGAGTTCGCAAAGGTTATGAAGAACCTTAATGTCGAGAAGGGCCTTGTAGTCCTTGCAGACAATGACCAGAACGTAGTGCTCAGCGCCAGAAACATGGCAGATGTAAATACCGAGGTTGTAAATGCAATCAACGTTTATGACATCCTTTCCGCAGGAAAGCTCGTACTTACCAAGGATGCACTTAACAAGATCGAGGAGGTGTACGCATAATGGCTGACATTAAGTATTATGATGTGATCCTTAAGCCCGTGATCACCGAGAAGAGCATGAGCGGAATGGCTGACAAGAAGTACACATTCCTTGTTCATCCCGATTCAAACAAGAGCCAGATCAAGGAAGCTGTTGAGAAGATGTTCGACGGCGCCAAGGTCAAGAGAGTAAACACCATCAACCTTGATGGCAAGACCAAGAGAAGAGGACGTACAGTCGGAACAACTGCCAAGACCAAGAAGGCAATCGTATGGCTCACCGACGACAGCAAGGACATTGAAATCTACAGCGGATTATAATTCGTCCTTACAAGAGAGTATACAGAGGGCGTGACAAAATAAACTGATATACGCCGTCTGTGCAAACGGAAAAGTTATTTCCGGATAGTTTAGAAAAAGGAGAACTGAAAAAATGGGTATCAAGACATACAGACCCTATACAGCGTCCAGAAGGAACATGACCGGTTCCGACTTTGCTGAGATCACCAAGAAGACTCCCGAGAAGAGCCTCATCAGCAACAAGAAGAAGAACGCAGGACGCAACAGCCAGGGTAAGATCACCGTTCGTCACAAGGGCGGCGGAAACAAGATCAAATACAGACAGATCGATTTCAGAAGACTTAAGGACGATGTTCCCGCAAGAGTAATCGGAATCGAGTACGATCCTAACAGAACCGCTAACATCGCACTCATCTGCTATGAGGATGGCGAGAAGGCATATATCCTTGCTCCTCAGGGACTTACAGACGGAATGAAAGTCATGAGCGGTGAGAATGCCGAAGTAAGAGTAGGCAACTGCCTCCCTCTTGAGAAGGTTCCCGTAGGTACCATGGTACACAACATTGAGCTCTATCCCGGCAAGGGCGGACAGATGGTTCGTTCAGCAGGAACCGGAGCACAGCTTGTTGCTAAGGAAGGCAAGTATGCAACACTCAGACTTCCTTCAGGCGAGATGAGAATGGTTCCCTTAGGCTGCAGAGCAACAATCGGCATCATCGGCAACGTAGATCATAATCTTGTAAAGCTCGGTAAAGCCGGACGTAAGCGCCACATGGGCATTCGTCCTACCGTAAGAGGCTCGGTCATGAACCCTAACGATCACCCTCACGGCGGTGGTGAAGGAAAGACCGGAATCGGTCGTCCCGGACCCAGCACCCCTTGGGGCAAGCCTGCTCTTGGTCTTAAGACCAGAAAGAAGAAGAAGGCTTCCAGCAAGCTGATCGTCAGAAGACGTGATGGCAAGACATTGAAGTAAGGTAGGAGGATAAAATGGGCAGATCATTAAAAAAAGGACCTTTCGCAGACGCTAGCCTGCTTAAAAAGGTGGATGCAATGAATGAGTCGGGCAACAAGTCAGTTATCAAGACCTGGTCCCGCAGATCCACGATTTTCCCTTCATTCGTCGGACATACGATCGCCGTTCACGACGGACGCAAGCATGTTCCCGTATATATCACTGAGGACATGGTAGGACACAAGCTTGGAGAGTTCGTGGCAACACGTACATACAGAGGCCATGCAGATACTGATAAGAAGACATCCGCTAAATAAGGCCGCCGACTGATTTGAAAGGAGTAAACATCTATGGCTAAAGGACATAGATCTCAGATTAAGAGAGAGAGAAATGAGCAGAAGGACATGCGCCCTTCAGCAAAACTTTCCTACGCTCGCATCTCCGTACAGAAGGCATGCTTCGTACTTGATGCAATCCGTGGAAAGGATGTACAGACAGCTATGGCCATTCTGGAGTACAACCCCAGATACGGCTCACAGATAGTAAAAAAGCTTCTTGCTTCAGCAATCGCCAATGCAGAGAACAATCAGGGACTTAATCCCGAGAACCTCTATGTTGCTGAGTGCTATGCCAACCAGGGACCTACAATGAAGAGAGTAAGACCCAGGGCACAGGGCAGAGCTTACAGGATCCTCAAGAGGATGAGCAACATAACAATCGTGCTTGACGAGAAGAAATAAGGAAAGGAGCTTATAAAGCAAAATGGGACAGAAAGTTAATCCTCATGGACTTAGAGTCGGCGTTATAAAGGACTGGGATTCAAGATGGTATGCAAGCGATGCTGATTTCTCAGATTATCTCGTCGAAGACTACAATATTCGTAAGTTTCTCAAGAAGAAGCTGGCTTCTGCCGGAGTTTCAAAGATTGAGATAGAGCGTGCTTCCGATCGTATCAGAGTCATCGTTTTCACTGCTAAGCCCGGTGTCATCATCGGTAAGGGCGGAACCGAGATCGATAAGACCCGTGCTGAGATCGAGAAGATGACCGGCAAGAAGGTCAAGATGGACATCACCGAGATCAAGCGCCCGGA
>CAMOZY010000048.1 GCA_946631295.1 uncultured Lachnospiraceae bacterium | reverse complement strand
AAGCATATCAACATCAGGCTTGATCTCAGACATCTCCAGAAGATCCGGCATTTCAATTCTTTCTTTTTCTTCGTACATAATGCCCTCCGAAAATACTATCCTTCTGTACCCATGTATTTATGTATACAACATATAATTATAAAAAGCAAGATTAAAAATTACCTATTTTTCCGAAAAAATAAGGATGACAGCCTTAAAAATGACTGTCATCCGTATAAACATCAGATTTACATAATATAAGCAAGGTTTAAGCCTTAAGCACGCCCTCTTTCATGGACTTAACAAAATCATAGATATAGGGTCCGGCTTCTTTTCCGTATTTTTCAACAATCCTGACTATAGCCGATCCTACAATGGCGCCGTCTGAGATTCCGGCCATCTTCTCTGCCTGTTCGGGATTTGAAATTCCGAAGCCTATGGCACAGGGAGTATCGGTAACCTCTCTTATATGTCCTATTATAGGCTTAAGATCGGTTGATATATCACTTCTAACCCCGGTAACGCCCATGGAGCTTACAACATAAATAAAGCCCTTTGCTTCCCTGGCAATCATTCTGACTCTGTCTTCAGATGTGGGAGCAACCATTGAGATGAATGCCACATCATATTTAAGAGATACGGATTCCATCTCTTCTTTTTCTTCATAAGGCATGTCGGGTACGATAACGGCGCTAATGCCTATCTCCTGACATTTAGTGAAGAACTTGTCATATCCGTAATGGAAAATAAGATTTGCATAGGTCATGAAGCAGAGAGTAACATCACTCTTTTCACGGACCTTCTTAACCATCTCAAAAACCTTATCGGTTGTGATGCCTGCCTTAAGTGCCCTGACATTTGCATTCTGGATAACAGGTCCCTCAGCCACAGGATCCGAAAAAGGAATACCTATCTCTATGATATCCGCACCTGCATCAGCCATCTTAAGGATAAAATCATATGTGGAATCGATATCGGGATCACCTGCCGTGATGAATGTGATGAATGCTTTTCCGTTAGGATTCTTTTTAAAGGAATTAAGTATCTTATCAGTCATGAAGATCCACCCCCCTGTATCTGGCGATGGCCGCAACGTCCTTGTCGCCTCTTCCCGAGATATTAATAATAATGCACTGATCCTTTGAGAATTCCTTTGCTATCTTCATGGCATATGCAACAGCGTGTGAACTCTCGATTGCAGGGATGATACCCTCGGTTCTTGAGAGATATTCAAAGGCTTCAACAGCTTCATCATCGGTAACGGGAACATACTGAGCCCTGCCGATCGAATTAAGATATGCATGCTCAGGTCCGATACCGGGATAATCAAGTCCTGCAGAGATTGAATAAACAGGTGCGATCTGACCGTATTCATTCTGGCAAAAGAGTGACTTCATTCCATGGAAAATGCCAAGAGTACCGGTAGCGATGGTTGCAGCCGTTTCATAAGTATCAACACCCTTTCCTGCAGCTTCGCATCCGATAAGTCTCACATCCTTATCTTCTATAAAGTTATAGAAAGCACCGATAGCATTTGATCCGCCTCCTACACATGCGATAACCGCTGCAGGAAGCTTTCCTTCTTTTTCAAGGATCTGCTCTCTTGCTTCTTTGGATATTACGGACTGGAAATCACGTACGATAGTCGGGAAGGGATGAGGTCCCATTACGGAACCGAGGCAGTAATGAGTATCCGCCGTCCTGCTGCTCCACTCCTTCATTGCGTCATTGACTGCATCCTTGAGAGTCATTGTGCCCGTTGTAACAGCGTTGACCTTAGCGCCGAGAAGTTCCATACGATAAACATTAAGTGCCTGACGTATGGTATCTTCCTTACCCATGAAGATCTCGCATTCCATTCCAAGAAGTGCGGCAACCGTAGCTGTGGCAACGCCGTGCTGACCTGCTCCGGTTTCTGCAATAAGTCTGGTCTTTCCCATTCTTTTTGCAAGAAGTGCCTGACCTATGCAGTTATTAATCTTGTGTGAACCTGTATGATTGAGGTCTTCCCTCTTAAGATAGATCCTGGCACCGCCGAGATCTTCTGACATTTTCTGAGCAAAATAAAGTCTCGAAGGACGTCCTGCATATTCATTAAGCAGAGAGTTCAGCTCCGAGACAAATGAAGGATCATTCTTGGCTTCATTATAGCATTCCTCTAATCTGATAAGCTCATTCATCAGAGTTTCGGAAATATACTGTCCGCCAAATTCTCCGAATCTTCCTTTACTGTTCATAAGTATACCTTTCATTAACAAAGAGCATTCCGAGAGGCATAGATTGCCTTACGGCAAAATAATCGCCTGTAACTCAGTTGCATCCGTGTGCTTCGTTTACGGCCTGTATGACAAGAGCCTCGTCCTTCTGTCCGCCTTTATCTACGGAAGAGCTCATATCGACTGCATATAATCCGGACCCCTTAAGAGCTTCATAAGCCTCTTTGATGTTACCGGGGCCGATGCCTCCTGCGAGTATAAAGGGTCTCTTACAGTCCTTTATCTTATTCCAGTCAAATGTTTCACCGCTGCCCGCGCCTGAATCAAACATGATCATATCGGCAGGTGAATTCTCAGCCTTTGCAAGATCAAAATTATCATCAACTCTGAAAACCTTGATTATGCTTCCTTCTCCGGACTTAAGATCATTAATATATTCATCAGATTCATTACCATGAAGCTGGACAATATCAATAAGTCCGTTATACATGAGTCTCTTGATCTTGGCTCTTTCTTCGTTGACAAATACACCGACTCTCTGGATCTGCGGATCGATAAATTTGGAAAGAAGCTTTGCCGTTTCCTCGGAAACTGTCCTCTTGTAGCCTTCAGACAGGATAAATCCGACATAATCAGGCATTGCTTCATTAACTACACTTGCATCACCGGGAGTCCTAAGCCCGCAGATCTTGATCTTCATAACTCAAAAACCTCGTAAATACCTCAAACAGCTCTTCTTATCATCACTCTTCATCAGAGTTTCACCGACGAGCACGGCATTTACTCCGCTGTCTTCCAGACTTTTTACCTGACTTCTTTCGGAGATGCCGCTCTCAGATACAAAAAGTATACCGCTCGGTACTTTATCACGCAGAGAGAGCGCATTCAAGGGATTTACAGAAAAATTTCTTAAATTTCTATTATTTACTCCGATAAGCCTTGCTCCAAGTCCGATGGCGGTTTCAATCTCATCGGCATCATGGCACTCGGTCAGAGCAGATATACCGAGGCAGTCGGCTATATCAAGATACTCACAAAGCTGGTCATCCGACAAAAGAGATACTATAAGAAGTATTGCATCTGCGCCGAGAACCTTGGCCTGATAGATCATGTATTCATCAACCGTGAAGTCTTTTCTAAGGACGGGAATGGTCACAGCCGATTTTATCTGGGACAGATATCTGTCACTTCCAAGGAACCAGTTAGGCTCAGTCAGAACGGATATGGCATCCGCACCTGCTGCTTCATAATCAAGAGCAATCTTAAGATACGGGAAGTCTCCTGCTATTATTCCTTTTGAAGGAGATGCCTTTTTAACCTCACAGATAAAAGAGATATTATCCTTCCTTAGTGCATTCTCAAAAGGAAAACCTGTATCGGGATTGAGTGACTCAGCCCTAGCTTTCATTTCCTTAAGACTGATCTCTGATTTATAGTTTTCAACTCTTCCCTTTGCAAAATCTGCAATTTCGTCCAAGATTGTTCTTTCTGCCATAATGTGATCCCTTTATTGTTTGATCAATAGTAATTATGCGGCATTGGTAGCCTTGATGACTTCCTGAAGCTTCTCATAAGCCTTACCGCTGTCAATCATTTCTGCAGCAAGCTTGATGCCGTCTGCAAGAGTATCAGCTGCGCCGCCTATGTAAAGACCGGCACCTGCATTCATAAGTACACAGTCACGCTTTGCTCCCTTTGCCCCAAGAAGAACCTGTCTGGTAAATTCAGCATTTTCAGCAGGAGTTCCGCCAACAAGATCCTGAGGAAGGCTTCTTGAAAGACCGAAATCCTCGGGAGTAATGGTATATCTCTTGATCTCGTGAGCTTCGTTAAACTCAACAACCTCGGAAGGACCTGCGGAAGAGATCTCATCAAGTCTTTCTTTTCCGTAGACTACCATTCCACGCTTTGCACCAAGATTCATCAAAACCTTTGCAATGGGCTCAAGGAGTGATTCATCATATACACCGAGAATGAATCTGCTTGAGAATGCAGGATTGGTAAGAGGTCCAAGGATATTGAACACTGTTCTGATGCCGAGTTCCTTACGGATAGGTCCGACATATTTCATGGCTGAATGATACTTTTGTGCAAAGAGGAAACAGTATCCTGTATCCTTAAATACTTTCTCGTTTTTCTCAGGCTCAAGTGTGATATTTACACCGAGTGCCTCAAGAACATCAGCAGCACCGCACTTCGAAGATGCAGATCTGTTACCATGCTTGGTAAGCTTAACGCCTGCAGCAGCAATGACAAATGCTGAGGTTGATGAAATATTATAGGAAAGCGACTTGTCTCCGCCGGTACCAACGATCTCAAGTGTATCGCATCCGGTATTAAGTCTTGTAGCCATTGCTCTCATTGCTTCCGCAGAACCGGTGATCTCATCAATTGTTTCACCCTTCATTGAAAGAGCAACAAGATATGCGCTCTTCTGAACTTCATCTGCCTCGCCTCTCATGATCTCATACATGACGTCTCTGGCCATCTCATATCCGATATCTTCTCTGTTAACAAGTTTCTTGGTTGCTTCTGTGATCAGCATAATTTTATCTCCTTATCGATTGATTACAGTGTATTTACTTTGGCAATTGATCTGACCTGTATAACAATTCAGGTCTGTTTTTTACTGACTTTACATTCGATAAGGTCGCCAGAGCTTATATAACAATTTGTAATCAAGATTCCTGTACATATTCTTACCTTCCGGAAAAATAAAAAAAGCCCTTGCCTGAATTTGCTTCAGACAAGGGCGTTATTAACGCTGTGCCACCTTGCTTCAGAACATCTCTGTTCCCTCTTTACGGATACCAACATATCCCTTCTCTGTAACGGGAGTTCCCGTCGCATCATACTAAGACAATTATGTCCTTTCCATGCGCCCTCGACGGTCCATTTGAATGGCAGATTTCCGACCTTTCTCAGCATCCGGTCTCTCTGTAGGCTCTTCTCCAGACTTTATCTCCGTCTCAACGGTTTGCTTTTTAATTTTTTTACACTTTAAACCAATAAAGTGTATGTGTCAATAACTAATTTTTGCTTTTTTAATTATTTTAAAAGGGCAACTGTCTCACGTGCAATGGCAAGCTCTTCGTTGGTAGGGATGACCATTACTCTGACCTTGCTGTCAGGAGTGCTGATGTCAATCTCCTCACCTCTCTTGTGATTGTTCTCTTCATTGATCGTGATACCGAGAAATCCGAGATATTCACATACCATGGTTCTGACTACAGCAGCATTTTCACCGATACCAGCGGTAAAACATATAGCATCAACACCGTTCATTGCAGCAACATATGAACCGATGTACTTGGCAGTTCTGTAACAGAAAGCTTCAACAGCCTGCTTTGCAAGCTCATTACCATTGTTCATGGCATCTTCAAGATCTCTGAAATCAGATGAAAGATCTCCGCTCATTCCGTATACACCGGACTTCTTGTTCAGGATATTCATAACTCCCGCAAAATCAAGATTCTCCTTGTTCGCGATGAATTCCAGAATTGCAGGATCAAGTTCACCGGATCTTGTTCCCATGATAAGGCCTTCAAGAGGAGTAAGTCCCATTGAAGTATCAACGCACTTTCCGTTCTTTATTGCTGATACCGAAGCGCCGTTACCAAGGTGACATACGATGATCTTAAGGTCCTCATATTTTTTTCCGAGAAGCTCTGCACATCTGTGAGAAACGTATGAATGTGAGGTTCCGTGGAATCCGTAACGGCGGATCTTATACTTCTCGTAATATGCGTGAGGAAGACCGTAGAGATAAGCCTTGGGAGGCATGGTCTGATGGAATGCGGTATCAAATACGGCAACCATCGGAGTATTAGGCATAAGTTTCTTACATGCATCGATACCGATAAGGTTTGCAGGATTGTGAAGAGGTGCAAGATCATTGCATTCCTCGATAGCCTTGATAACCTCATCATTTATAACAACGGATGAAGCAAACTTCTCACCGCCGTGTACGATCCTGTGTCCAACTGCTCCGATCTCATCAAGACTCTTCAGCACACCGGTCTTTTCGTTCGTAAGCTTCTCAAGAACCAGCTTGATTGCATTAGTATGATCCGGCATGGGGATTTCTTCTGTTTCCTTATCTCCGCCTGCAGGCTGATATGTGATCCTTCCGTCAATGCCGATTCTCTCACAAAGTCCCTTTGCAATCCACTCCTCGGTCTCGGAATCGATCAGCTGATATTTAAGTGATGATGAACCGCAGTTAACAACTAATATTTTCATTTCCGAATTGTCTCCTAAGTTTATTTAATTGCGTTGGCACGTAGTGCCACCGCAGAAATTCGCAGGTTTTGTTCGCAAAGCAGGCTTTCCTGCGAGCGATTACAAAATCCGAATTTTTTTATTGTGAAATCTGTGCCTGAACAGCGGTGAGCGCCACAACACCCACGATATCCTGCCATGAGCATCCTCTGGACAGATCATTAACGGGCTTTGCAATTCCCTGAAGCATAGGTCCGTAAGCCTCAGCACCGCCAAGTCTCTGAACAAGCTTGTATCCGATATTACCTGCATCGAGATTGGGGAAGATAAGGACATTAGCCTTACCACCGACAGGTGATCCGGGAGCCTTGTTCTTGGCAACTGAAGGAACAAGTGCGGCATCTGTCTGAAGCTCGCCGTCTATAACAAGATGAGGGAACTTCTCCTGTGCGATCTTAGTAGCCTCTGCAACCTTATCAACAAGAGCATGCTTAGCAGAACCCTTTGTCGAATGGCTCAGCATTGCGATAACAGGCTTGGGTCCGATAAGTGACTTGAATGATCTTGAAGAAGATTCTGCGATATAAGCAAGTTCCTCGGAATTGGGATCCTGATTAAGTCCGCAGTCAGCAAAGATAAATGCTCCGTTATCTCCCATATCCTTGAAAACCGTATCGACGATAAAGAAAGCTGAAACAAGCTTAACGCCGGGAGCAGTCTTAAGGATCTGAAGAGCAGGTCTCAATGTATCAGCCGTAGAATGGCATGCACCGGCAACCATTCCGTCGGCATCATTATTCTTAACCATCATGATACCGAAGGTAAGATAATCCTTGTGAAGGATCTCTGTAGCCTTCTCAATGGTCATTCCCTTAGCCTTACGGGTTTCATACAGAAGATTGATATATGTATCCATCTTGTCTGTAGTTTCGGGATCTATGATAGTGACATCATCCAGATCAATCTCAAGCCAGCCTGCACCATCATGAATCTTCTCTGCATTGCCGATCATAATGATGTTTGCAATGCCTTCCCTGATGATCTCAGCTGCTGCTAAAAGTGTTCTCTTGTCATTACTTTCGGGGAGCACGATAGTCTTTTTATCTATCTTGGCTCTCTCTTTGATCTGATCTATGTATGCCATAATTTCTCCTTTGGGATAATGCAGTCCTGAAAGGGCTTACATCGTGATAATACTTTGATTTTGAACGACTTTTATATTATACTGTATTCAAATCTTACAGACAAGAAATCACATCCAAAATTCTTGTACATTTTTACATACAATCCACCGGATTCTTGTTAATTTTTTAGCAGACTTTATCAATTAAAAAATGATCACTTTAACTATTCTGCTTTTTAAATTGATTGGATTGATGATAATAGTGCCATTTACGATCATTAAATGGATTGTATATTTATTGTGTGAAATTATCTCATCTGTGTTCAATAGCATCTTAGATCAATGATTTTGTTTTTATGAGGGAAAAGAATGAAAACTGCAGGCATCATCGCAGAATATAATCCGTTTCATAACGGACATGAATATCACATTCAGCGCACGAAGGAAGAAACCGGTGCTGATTTTATCGTTGTAGCCATGAGCGGAAACTTTGTCCAGAGGGGAGCTCCTGCTCTTATCGATAAATATGCAAGGACCAAGGCTGCCTTAAATGCAGGCGCAGACCTTGTTCTTCAGATACCGCCAATGTATTCGCTCTCTTCTGCCGAATTTTTCGCAGACGGTGCCGTATCGATGTTTATCAATTCCGGTATTGTTCAGTATCTTTCATTCGGATCTGAAGCAGGAAAACTTGATGATCTTCAAAAGACCGCCAGGATACTTGCTGAAGAACCACCCAAATTCAAGAAATCTCTTCAAAAGCATTTAAAGTCAGGAATCGCTTATCCCGGAGCACGTGCCATGGCTCTTATAGACTGCTGTCCGGAGATGACCAATCTTACCGGTTTCATGTCATCACCGAATAATATTCTCGGCATCGAATATCTTAAGAGTCTTATCAAAGCCGATTCAAGAATAAAGCCGATTACAATAAAGAGAATGGGTTCCGGGTATAACGATCCATACTCCCCCGGACAGGCAGGTCTTTCCGCAAAAGCAATCCGAGAAGCTGTATCTTACGGACATAATATTGACGGTCTTTCAGAATATATGACCAGGGATTCTTTTAAATCTCTGAAGGATGCCGTATCGAAAAATCTGACTGTTGATGAGAATGATTTTTCACAGATGCTTATCTATAAGCTTATTGAAGAAAGGGAACAGGGATATACCAAGTATCTTGATGTTTCTGAAGATCTTTCCGACAGGATTGTCAAAAATCTCGATAAATACACCGGTTTCGTTGACTTCTGTAATCTTCTCAAAACCAAGGATAAGACCTATACAAGGATCAGCCGTGCGCTGTTCCATATCCTTCTCGGAATCAAGGAAGAGACTCTTCAGGCAACCGAATATACCGGAACATGTCAGTATATAAGAATACTCGGATTTAAGAAATCAGCAGAGACTCTCGTTTCAGAGATGAAGTCTTCAGCATCGGTTCCGATCATTACAGGATACAACGATGCTGTTAAGAATCTCTATTCCGAGCCCATGAAACAGCTTAAGAATGAAAGCCACATAGAAGATCTATATTTTGCTGTACAGACTCTCAAATCCGGGATCAAGTCCAAGCCTGATATGAGCAGACCTCTTATAGTTTTATAATTGCGCTTATAGTCTTATAATTGTCTCTGTAAAAAACGTCATATCAGACATAGCATTTATGAATTAACCATTTCTCTAATCAAGAATAAAAAACAAAAGATAAAGAAAACAGGTACCCTGAGATGTTCAGAGTACCTGTATATTTTTGAATTATTATTTGTTTATTGAACGCAGGAACGTTCCTGTTTGCATCAGTTCTTGAATGAGTGGATAGGTGCAGGGATTCGGCCCGTACGGTTAACAAATGCTTCACATGAATACTTGTTAACAGGCATTACGGGAGCCCATCCGAGAAGTCCGCCAAATTCAACTCTGTCTCCTACATTCTTTCCGATAACGGGAATAAGACGTACTGCGGTGGTCTTGGCATTTACCATACCGATAGCCATTTCATCGGCGATGATTCCGGAGATGGTAGCAGGCGTTGTATCACCGGGAACCGCGATCATATCAAGACCTACGGAGCATACACAAGTCATTGCTTCAAGTTTTTCAAGGGTAAGTGCTCCGCAGCTTGCAGCATCTATCATGCCCTGGTCTTCGGAAACCGGAATAAATGCACCACTCAGACCTCCGACATATGAAGAAGCCATAACTCCGCCCTTCTTTACCTGATCGTTAAGAAGTGCAAGTGCTGCTGTGGTTCCGGGAGCTCCGGCCTTTTCAAGACCTATTTCACAGAGGATATCAGCAACAGAATCCCCCACAGCAGGGGTAGGCGCAAGTGAAAGATCGACTATTCCGAATGGAACACCGAGCTTTTTGGATGCTTCCCTTGCAACGAGCTGTCCAACTCTCGTAACCTTGAATGCGGTCTTTTTGATGGTCTCGCAGAGAACTTCAAATGACTCTCCTCTTACCTTCTCTAGTGCATACTTTACAACACCGGGGCCGCTTACGCCGACGTTGATGATCCTGTCTGCTTCGGTAACACCGTGGAATGCACCTGCCATGAAGGGGTTATCATCGGGAGCGTTACAAAAAACAACAAGCTTCGCACATCCGAGGGAATCTCTGTCTGCAGTAAGTTCTGCAGTCTTATGAATCATCTCACCCATAAGTCTTACGGCATCCATATTTATACCGGTCCTGGTGGAACCAAGATTAACTGATGAGCAGATAAAATCAGTATCTGCAAGAGCTTCAGGAATTGATCTGATAAGAAGTTCCTCTGCAGGTGTCATTCCCTTGCTTACAAGTGCGGAATAACCGCCGAGGAAATTAACACCCATCTCCTTAGCTGCTTTATCAAGGGTCTTTGCAAGCTTAACGAAATCGTCGGTGGACTTAGCTGATGAAGCACCTATTATCGAAATGGGAGTTACGGAGATTCTTTTATTTACGATGGGAATACCGTATTCTCCTGAGATCTCTTCTCCTGTCTTAACAAGATCCCTGGCTGACCTTGTGATCTTGTCGTAAACTCTGTCACATGTTTTATTTATATCCGAATCTATGCAGTCAAGAAGGCTGATGCCCATAGTAATGGTACGGACATCAAGATTCTCCTTTTCTATCATGTCATTGGTTTCGGAAACCTCTACTCTGTTTATCATACAAACCCTCTCTTCTAATAATACGTATTGCTCCGTTTCTTCGAAACGTCGCAATATTTGTATTATATGCGGTGCATCATGTCGAAGATTTCTTCCTTCTGGCACTTGATCGATACTCCGATCTCTTTTCCGAGATCATCAAGTCCTGACACAAGTGTCTCAAAAGAATCCTTGAGTCCTGCAATATCAACGATCATCATCATGTTGAAATATCCGGATACGATGGTCTGTGAAATATCAAGGATATTAACATTTTCATTTGAAAGATAAGTACATGTCTTAGCGATTATTCCGACTGTATCTTTACCAACTACGGTTATGATTACTTTTTCCATGACGTCTCCTTATAGTAGCTTATACTTCTATGCATTCACTCGGTACATCTCTTTTTGCGACACATATGTCAAAATCCGAAGCCTTGTAGGGATTATCTCCCATGGTTATTTCCATCCTGACAGATTCAAATGCAAGTTCCGGATAGTTGTTTTCTTTTGACAGATGTCCAAGATAAATACGCTTTATATTATCATTAAGAACCGATGAAAGCAGTCTTCCCGATGCTTCGTTGGAAAGATGTCCCATCTCACTGAGTATCCTCATCTTCAAAGGATAAGGGTATGGCCCGTTCTCAAGCATTCTTATATCGTGATTAGCTTCAAGAACCATTGCGTCCATATCCTGAAGGCATTCACAGGTATAATCCGTATAGCATCCAAGATCAGTACATACGGCCATCTTATGTCCTTCATTGGAGAATCTGTATGCAACAGGATCAGCAGCATCATGTGATATCTTCATCGGATCTACTGTGATATCGCCCACAAGAAATTCTTCATCTGCTTTTACTATATGAAAAAGTGAAGGATCTATGCTTCCCAGATATTTGTTTGTCCTGATAGCCTCAATCGTACCTTCCGTTGCATACATGGGGACACCATATTTTCTGGAGAAAACTCCGATGCCCTGAATATGATCCGAATGTTCGTGAGTGATCAGGATGCCGTGTATGTCACGTCCGGTAAGTCCTATGGAATTAAGCCCTTCCTCGGCTTTCTTATTGCTGATACCGATGTCTACAAGCAGATGAGTGTCTGAAGATCCCACATAAATGCAGTTTCCGCTCGATCCGCTGTACAGAGGACATAACCTCATTACTTCTCCTCCCATCTGACTTCGATCACATCTCCGTCCTTAAGAGGTTCAAGGTACTGTGCAGCTCTTCCGTTCAAAAGAGTAATGATCTTGCGTCCGTTTGAAGCTTTGAGATCAAAGTTCAAACTGTCAAAAATATCTACGTACACATATTCATCCTTACCTGTAAGAGTAAAGGACTTTCCGTTAGCCATTACGGTTACTGAAGAGGTGACAGGTGTGTCTGTTTTTTCATCTCCTTCAGAAGCATTCTCTTTTTCTGAGCTATCCGTTTCTGATCCTGATGCTTTCTCTGCCTGCTTTTCTTTCATATCGGCAGCTGTACCGTCGTCATCAGGAAGGGAAGCAAATGAATCAGCATCTGCATGAACAGCTCCCTCTTCAGCCTTATCAGATACTGCATCTAAGTCTTCTTCCGAAGAATAATTTACTTCAGAGGATTCACTTGATGACTTATAAGATCCGGCTTTTCCGATTTCAAATTCAAGGCTGAAGTCCTCATATACCTTAGTCGTAAGAACTGCAGGTGTCGCATTAACCCTGATATTATCCCCTATGGGAATATCAAGGAACTCACCTATCTGTTCAACGGTATAGAAATTGTTGACCTTGATATCATCGCCTTCACAGATCTTGTAGAAGGTATCCTGTATTGCACCGTTTACGATAGCCTTTTTCGGGAATTCAATGATCTTATGATTAACATTGATCCTAACAGGTGCCTTAAGTTCATTCAGTTCACCAAGTGTATATTCGGCATCCTGACCAGGAGTTGAAGGTTTAACTTCGATCAGATCTCCGCTTCTTATCTGTGAATAAAGATCTGCCGGTTCCTTATTTACAAGTATCTGTGAGGATTCACCTTCAGTTCCCCTCACTATCCTTGCTTTACCGCCAATGGTAAATGTCAGGGCTTTTCCTCTCTTGGGGAACAGATCCTCATTCGGGAATGCTACCTGGATTGCAGCATCGGACACTGTCAGATGTCCGTTATCATATAGCTTTACTCTCTCTCCGTTAAAGGAAACAAAGATAAAGTTATTACTCTGTGCATAGAAACTGAGGCATATTCCGATAGGAGTTACCATAAGAGAATCCTTATGAGCATCCTTATCCTCAAAGATGATGTCCTTCATCACCTCTTCGCCTCTTATTGCGACACGTTCCTTAAGTATTCCGAGTTTTTCGGAAAGCTTGTCTGTATATCCGGGAACCATTCCGCCACCGCCAACGACAAATACCGCACTGACAGGCTTGTCACCGTTAAGTCTCTTTATCTCATCGGCAACCCTGGCAGTCATATCATCAACGTATGGAGCAAGAGCTTCATTGATCTCAGTGGCCGAAACCTTTTGAGGAAGCCCCATGATATCCGTGAATTCTATTTCTTCTTTTTCCTCGCGAAGGCTTCTCTTGATATGCTCTGCCATATCAAAATCAACGAGGCATTTCTGAACGATAACATCGGTAAGAGAATCTCCTGCAACAGGGATCATTCCATATGCCACGATGCTTCCTTCACGCGTTATGGAAATATCGGAAGTTCCCGCACCCACATCAACGAGTGCAAGATTCAGAAGTCTGAATTTATCGGGAATTGCAACCTGGATAGCCGCTATAGGCTCGAGAGTCAGATTGGCAACATGAAGACCTGCAGCCTCTACAGCCTTATACAGACCGTCAACAACATCATCGGGAAGGAATGTCGCTATAAGATCAGCACCAATCTTCTTAGCCTTGTGTCCTTCCAGATTGCCCATCTGGTAGCCGTTCAGATAATAACGCATAGGAGTATATCCTACGCAATAGAACTTTATATCAGTATCATTTTTACTCTGGAATTCGTTATAAGCCTGTTCGATACCGGACATGGACAGGTTATAGATATCCTCGCCGAGAACCTCCCTGTCAGAATCGAATTCCTCAGACACATTAACCGTAACAGTTCTAAGAACACGTCCTGCGGCTGCGATACAGACTTCACCGAGCTTTCTGCCCAGTCTCTCCTCAAGGCTTTTCTTTACCTCGAGTATTGTCTGTCCGACACTTGCAATGTCATGTATCTGACCGTCAAGCATCGCCCTGGAAACGTGTTCCCTGATTTCCTGAGCAAGTACGTGAAATCCGTCATCAGCCTTGTAGCCTACGGTTCCTACTATGCTCCTGGTTCCTATGTCA
This sequence comes from uncultured Lachnospiraceae bacterium, assembly GCA_946631295.1. Classification (GTDB taxonomy): domain Bacteria; phylum Bacillota; class Clostridia; order Lachnospirales; family Lachnospiraceae; genus AC2028. The sequence continues at coordinate 7,505 of CAMOZY010000048.1, read as the reverse complement.
AGCCCGAAGACTAATTGTCCCTGGCCCTTTACTCCACCCATGTGAATCCCTCCAGGCGTGCCTTCACCTGATCGCATGCCGTCTTAAGATCCCCATTATTATCGATTATGACATCTGAATTATCTCTGAAATCCTTGTCGGAAAGCTGGCTCTCCATAATTGAGATAGCCTTCTTCCTTGTATATCCGCGATCTTCCATGAGACGCTTTATTCTTGTCTCATCATCAGCATAGATATACCACATCTCATCGACAATATCGTTATAACCATTTTCGATAAGAAGAGCGGCTTCTACAAAGAAAAGCTCGGTTTCGTGCTGTTTTACGGCAGCTCTCATCTTCTCATTGAGGTAATTCTCAACAGCGGGATGAATGATCATATTACCCTTATCAAGGTTTTCCTTGCTTGAATAAAGTATCGATGCGAATTTCTTCTTGTCTATCATGCTGTCATAGCCGTCTTCAAGGATCTCTTCACCGAATATGGAGACGAGTCTGTCGTAAACGATAGTGCCGGGAAGTTCAAGTTCCCTGGCAATTTCGTCGGCATAATATATCTCTGCGATATAGTGAGAAGAAATAAAATTGAGTATGCTGGACTTTCCTCCACCTATACCGCCGGTAATTCCTATGATTTTCATTAATGTGCCTCGTACCAGCTTCTTCCGGTATCAACCGATATCTCCAGTTTTACCGCAAGGTCCGCCGCTTTCTCCATGCATTCGGTTAATATGTTATTTACCTCTGAAAGTTCCCCCTCGGGGCCTTCGATCAAAAGCTCGTCGTGAACCTGAAGTATCAGACGTGATTTTAAATCTCGTTTTTTCAGTTCATTCCAGACAGAGATCATCGCAAGCTTAATGATATCAGCCGCTGTTCCCTGTATGGGAGCATTCATGGCAACTCTCTCACCGAAGGATCTTGTCATAAAATTCGAATTCTTCAGTTCGGGAATCGGCCTTCTCCTGCCAAAATAAGTCGTTGAATAACCATTTTCTTTTGCGGAAGCCACAAGACCGTCAAGGTATGACTTAAGTCCCGGGAAATTCTCAAAATACTTCTTGATATATTCCGCTGCTTCCTTCCTGCTTATGCCGATGTTTTCTCCAAGTCCGAAGGATGAAATACCGTATACTATGCCAAAGTTAACGGCCTTGGCATTTCTTCTCAGAGTATCCGTAACTTCATCAAGCGGCACACCGAAAACCTTCGACGCAGTGATCTTATGTATATCCTCACCTGATCTGTAGCTGTCGATCAGTGATTCATCCCCTGAAAGTGAAGCAAGAACTCTCAGCTCAATCTGCGAATAATCCGCATCAGTGAAAACACATCCTTCTTCAGGAACAAATACCTTTCTCAGTTCTCTTCCAAGTTCGGTCCTTACAGGTATATTCTGCAGGTTGGGATCTGATGAAGAAATCCTGCCCGTAGCAGTTACCATCTGGTTAAAATGACATCTGATCCTTCCATCTGATCCGATAAAGCCCTTAAGTCCGTCGGCATATGTTGACTTAAGCTTGGTCAGCGCTCTGTATTCAAGGATATCCTTTACAAAAGGAACCTCCGGAGCAAGTTTTTCAAGAACATCAGCAGATGTGGAATAACCTGTCTTGGTCTTCTTGCCGCCTTCAAGTCCCATCTTCTCAAAAAGTATCACTCCAAGCTGCTTGGGTGAATTGATATTAAAATCAGGTTCACCGGATTCTTCATGAATCCTTTTTTCAAGCTCATCGATCCTTGAAGAAAGCATTCTCGAATATTCATCAAGTTCATCGCTTCTTACAAGGATACCGAGATTCTCCATATCATAAAGAACGTATGATAATGGCATCTCAATCTCTGTAAACACCTTAAGCTGACCGCTTTCTTCAAGCAACTTAAGAATGTGTTCCCTTGCAAAAAGAGAAATACATGCGCCGTCACAGGTATAACTTTTCAGCACATCAGGTGCCGAGAAAAAGCTTTCCCTGAATGTCATCTTCCCAAATCTTTCCTTTACGGAAAGCGGAGAAAATCCAAGATAAGCATTAGCTATATTCTCAATATCATGATCTGCAGAAAGCGGATCAAGTACGTAATTTCCAAGTGCGGCATCAAACAGATTTGAAGGACTAAGAGCTCCGATCACTCCATACTGAGGCTTGATATCGGTAAAGCAGAGAATACATCCGTTTGATTCGAGCTTTGCAAAAGCACTGCGAAGATCATCACTTTCTATATCAGCTCCCGCATAGTAATAAATCTTATCAAAAGTACAGAAAGCACCTGATAATGCATTCCCGTCTTCAATAACAAACTGAACGCCTGCCTCTTTTCCGGTGAAATCACTGATAGCCTTCACAAAAACAGCAGATGATTCAAGTGTTACGATTTCCGGCATTTGGAACTTGACTTCAGTAACGGAAGAAGTCTTGGCCGCATCATCAAATCTTGAATAAAATGATTTAAGGCCAAGTTCCTTAATCTTTTCATAGGCTTCAGAGGTATAGTAATTCCTTCTTTTTGCCTTCTCCCTGTCAAGGTTAACATCAGCATCGATCTTGATCGTTGCAAGCACAAGGCTGAGGTCAGCAAGATCTCTGTGCTCTCTGAGAGATTCCCTGATGGAATTACCCTTGATATCATCAAGATGTTCGTATATACCGTCTATTGAACCATAAGTCTGCATCAGGTCAGTAGCTGTCTTAGGTCCTACCTTGGGGACTCCGGGAATATTGTCCGAAGTATCACCCATAAGAGCTTTAAGCTGAATAAATCTTACAGGATCTACACCGAATTCTTCCTGAACCCTGTCAGGTGTATAGTCTTCGATAGTCGTTTTGCCCTGTTTAGTTTTTGGGATACGGATAAGAATATCCCTGTCAGCTATCTGAAGAAGGTCCCTGTCTCCGGAAACCAGACTTACCTTCATTCCTTCTGCCTGTGACTTCTTGGCAAGCGTGCCCATTATGTCATCTGCTTCCAGTCCCGGTACAGAAACAGTCTGTACGCCCATTGAGACAAGCAGCTCACGCAAAACAGGAACCTGCTGTCTGAGTTCATCCGGCATGGGCTTTCTTGTACCCTTATATTCTGCAAATATTTCATGCCTGAACGTAGGAGCATGCTCATCAAACGCAACAACTACATAATCAGGATTCTCTTCATCAAGAAGCTTGAAAAAGATGTTCAGAAAGCCGTAAACAGCTCCCGTATGAACTCCCGAAGCATTGGTAAGGTCAGGGACCCCGTAAAATGCCCTGTTTATTATGCTGTGTCCGTCTATAAGTACAAGCTTTTCGCTCACTTTTCTCCCTCAGCCCAGGTGCCAGATCAGTAAAAGCCCTAAAAGAATGCATCCGAGTGTCAGGATGTATCTTTGTGACTGTTTATATATCTTATGTCTTACGATCTGCTTTTCGTTGCTAACCAGTCTCTTCTTCAATTCCGAATAAAGATCGAAATTGTCATCATCGTTATCCAGATGCTGGATACCTACAGAGACCAGGAATTGTATGCTAAGTTCTTCGCGGCATACATCACATGATGCATAGTGCTCACGAAACTCCTCCATGGTCTTATAATCGAGCTTTTTATCGATGAAGGCAGGTATGTAGCTTTCAAATTCTTTACAGTTCAAAAGCACGTCCTCCGCGCATTCGCATACAAGGATATATTACTACAAAACTGCATAAAAATACAGATGTAAATGATTACATTATTATTAATTGCCGGCTGCCGGCAGTGGGGCGCATGACGTCCGGTGGACGTCAGAATTGCGCCGACCGAGGGGCACTCCCCAGTGCCCCGAGATACGAACCCATGGTGTTCGGGATAGTGCCGTCAGGCACTAAAAAACAGGAGTGGGCATTTATGCCCTCTCCTGTTTTTTCATGTCTGCCGGCAGTGGGACTCGAACCCACACACAGTCGCCCGCGGCAGATTTTGAGTCTGCTTCGTCTACCAATTCCGACATGCCGACGTATTTTTACGCCCGAAATCGGACGCAAAAGGTAATATATCACATTAATGACTATTAGGCAAATCTCATTTCCAGTTCCACATCATTTCCACTGACCTTAACATGGCCGATGCTTCCCATAACTATTGGCATCGAAGGCGGAACATGTCCGAGATCCGCATCAATAACGGCAGGAACACCGTATTTTTCAATGACAGGCATTACAGAGCCAATATGATCAAGGTTGAACATTGATTCACCATTATCAGGTCTTCCAATGATAAATCCCTTTATGATGCCTTTTTTGAACCATCCGGCCTGATCAAAATGCCACATAGCGCGTCTAATGTCAAAAACATTAAGATCACAGGCTTCCATGCACCAGATGATACCATCAGAAGCATACCTTTCAGTAAATCCCTTAATATCTTCATAAGGTGTACCAAGAAGATTTACAAGGATATCCATACATCCGCCGATAAGTCTGCCTTCAAATTCAAGTTTACTGTCATATTCACCGGGAGCATATAATTTTTTTCCATCGAATACAGACTTCTTCGAAACTTCGGTAAGATTAAATGGAGCCAGGGGATCTTCTTCACTCTTGATCTTTTCAATCTGATACATGTCATATGAATGAACCGAAGATTTCTTTCCGCACAGAATATCAAATGCAGTTAGCGTAACATCATGAGGCTTTCTTGAACCGAAATGATCTGCACAGGGACCGTAAATGCCTGCCGTATCACAGATAGTAACAAGCGGGATCATGAAGCTTGTGATATCCGAATAACCCATGAACCATTTCGGGGAAGCACTTTTAAACTTATCAAGATCCAGATGCTCAAGGATCTCACACATAAGCTCGCCGCCACCACAGGCGATCAGAGCATCATTTTCCTCAGCAAGATACATCTGTGTAAGTTCTTCAGCACATTTATCCGGAGTATTGCTTATACCAACGCCTAATCCAAGAGTCGAATTGGGACCGGGATTTACCCTGAAGCCTCTGCTTTCAAAAAATTTAAGTGCATTCTGAAAGCAGCTGTAATAAGGCTCCACATTGCAGCCAAATGAAGGTGCGGGAAAACCTATTGTATTTCCTTCAGTTATAAATTCAGGATATCTCAAATACTTATGTCTCCGGTATTACAATTCTTATAAAGCTATTTTGAAGATTTATAATTCAATGAACTAACATAATCAAATCATTTTTTATTTATTTTCTGCTTTAAGCTTCTCATAAACAGGGAACTCATCGAATGTTGCATAATAATCCATAGGAGTCTCTGCGCGTCTTATCTTCTTAAATGATCCATCCTCGGAAAGAAGGATCTCTGCACAGTGAAGTCTTCCGTTGTAGTTATATCCCATGGAATATCCGTGAGCACCGGCATCATGGATAAAGAGAAGGTCTCCCATCTCAATCTCCGGAAGATCTCTGTCGATAGCAAACTTATCACAGTTCTCGCAAAGTGAACCTGTTACGTCATATTTATGATCACATGCAGCATCTTCTTTTCCGAGAACGGTAATGTGATGATATGCACCATAGATGGCAGGTCTCATAAGGTTTGCAGCACAGGCATCAACACCGATGTACTCCTTGTAAATGTGCTTTTCGTGTATTGCTCTTGTAACAACAGCGCCGTAAGGAGCCATCATGAATCTTCCCATCTCAGTATAGATTGAGATATCTCCCATTCCTGCAGGGACAAGGATCTCATCATATACCTTGTGAACATTCTCACCGATGACAGCAATGTCATTAGGAGTCTGATCAGGCTTGTAAGCAATACCTACTCCACCGGATAGATTGATGAACTTAATATCAGCACCGGTCTCCTTCTTAAGCTCTACAGCAAGCTCAAAAAGCTGTGCAGCAAGTTTTCCGTAATACTCATTGGTTACAGTATTACTTGCAAGGAAAGCATGAATTCCGAAATGCTTAACTCCCTTTCTCATCATTATCTTATAAGCCTCTGCAATCTGCTCTCTGGTCATTCCGTACTTGGCATCGCCGGGATTATCCATAATGCCATTGGAAAGAGTGAACACTCCGCCGGGATTGAATCTGCAGCTCATGGTCTCAGGAAGCTTTCCACCGCATGCCTTTTCACAGAAATCAATATGTGTAATGTCGTCAAGATTGATTATGGCACCAATCTTGTTAGCATATTCATACTCTTCAAAGGGAGTATCATTTGATGAGAACATGATATGTGCTCCATCAAAATCAAGAGCCTTGCTTATCTGAAGCTCAATAAGTGAAGAACAGTCGGTACCGCAGTCGTATTCCTTGAGAATGTTAAGGATGAACGGATTGGGGTTAGCCTTTACGGCAAAATACTCTCTGAATCCGGGATTCCATGCAAATGCTTTCTTAACAGCATCAGCATTATCTCTCATTCCCTTTTCATCATAAACATAAAAGGGTGTGGGGAACTGCTTTGCAATCTCTTCTGCTTTTTCTTTTGTGATGAATGCTTTTTTCATAATGACTCCTCTTATATACTTCTCTTTGTATCAATCCCTGATCTGCCAGTCGATCGGTGCAATACCCTTCGACTCCAGAAAATTATTACATTTTGAAAATGGCTTACTTCCAAAGAATCCTCTGTATGCTGACAAAGGACTCGGATGAGCGGACTCAATAACAAGATGCTCCGGATTTGTGATAAATGCTTTCTTTGCTCTTGCAGCAGATCCCCACAGAATAAAAACAACAGGTCTGTCTAATGCCGCAACTGCCTTGATAGCAGCATCAGTAAACTCTTCCCATCCCTTACCCTTATGCGAAAAAGCCTGGTGAGCACGGACGGTCAAGAGCGTATTCAGCAAAAGCACGCCCTGCTCTGCCCAGTGAGTAAGATCACCGCTTTCAGGAACAGGATATCCCAGATCATCCTGAAGTTCTTTATAGATGTTTTCAAGTGATGGAGGTTTTGGAATTCCTTTTTTTACGGAAAAGGAAAGACCATGAGCCTGACCGGGTTCATGGTAAGGGTCCTGACCGAGGATGACAACCTTAACATTTGACAGAGGTGTCAGATTAAAGGCTCTGAGAACATCCTCGCCTGCAGGATAGACTGTATGTGATGCGTATTCACTCTTTACGAACGAATAAAGCTTTTTATAATAATCCTTTCCGAATTCCTGTGAAAGAACCGGAAGCCAGTCATTATCAATAACAGACATCAATTAATACCATTCAAAATTATTTTTCAATATATATCTTATTAAATGCCTTATACACCTGATCAGTTATACATTTCAGAAATCAGATTTTTATAATCTTACACTTACATCACGGTCTCTTAGGTATTCCTTGACTTCGCGGATTGTAAGTTCCTTATAGTGGAAAAGCGAAGCTGCAAGTACAGCTGAAGCACCTGCATCGATTGCATCATAGAAATGCTCCAGTTTTCCGGCACCACCGGAGGCAATGACGGGAATATTTACGCACGACGCAATTGCACGGGTAAGTTCAATATCGTATCCGGCCTTGGTTCCGTCCGCATCCATTGATGTTAGAAGGATTTCTCCTGCACCGAGCTTTTCAG
>CAMOZY010000047.1 GCA_946631295.1 uncultured Lachnospiraceae bacterium | reverse complement strand
ATGATTATGACCTTGGTATTTTCACTGAAATCGATTGCTGCTATCTGCTCTGTAGCACCGAAGAACATGGGACCGGAAATCTCATATACACGGACATGCTTGGGCAGGGGCTTCAGATTCATTCCGTCAGGATCCTCTTCGGGATCATATGATTTCCATCCTTCGACATGAGTTTCTTCACTCATTCTCTTCATGAACAGGATCAGTGCAAGTCCCATTCCGACCTCGATTGCGATGACAAGATCGAATGCGACGGTCAGAACGAATGTTGTAACGAGGACAATGATATCGCTCTTTGGAGCTGTCTTGCACAGATGTACGAAGGTCCTCCACTGGCACATGTTATAAGCAACGATGAAAAGGATTGCTGCAATGGTTGGCATCGGGATCAGTGCCGCATAGGGCATGAGGATGACAAGTACGAGTACCAGGACGATTGAGTGAACGATACCTGCTATGGGTGTGCGTCCGCCGTTTTTGATATTGGCAGCTGTTCTTGCAATGGCACCTGTTGCGGGAATACCGCCAAAGAGTGCCGATCCTATATTACCGCATCCCTGAGCGATGAGCTCCATATTGGAACGATGATGCGAATTGATCATTGAATCTGCGACAACGCAGGAAAGGAGTGACTCTATCGCTGCGAGGATTGCAATCGTAAATCCGTCTGATGCAACGCTCTTTATCGCACCTAAGCTGAGGACAGGAAGGTGAAGCGTCGGAAGCTTATTGCTTATGGTGTAAAGGTCTCCGATGGTATTAACGGGAATACCGGAGAATTTAACTATCAGTATGCCTGCGATGACTGCTATAAGGGATCCGGGGATCTTATCACTGATCTTAGGCCATATGATGAGTATTGCAAGACTGATCACCCCAACAAGGAGTGCGTATGGGTTGAGAGTACCGAAATTAACAGCTACGGCCTCAACCTTCTCCATAGTCTCGATAGTAACAGTTCCTGCAGGATATGTAAGTCCGAAGAAATCCTTCAGCTGACCTATCAGTATCGTGACAGCAATTCCTGCCGTAAAGCCGGTGGTAATGGTATATGGGATGAACTTGATCAGTCCGCCGAGTCTGAAGATTCCCATAAGTATCAGGAGAATTCCGGCTATGATCGTAGCGAGCATGAGTCCTTCCATACCGCTTCTTGCCACTATTCCAGCAACGATCGTTGCAAATGCAGCTGTAGGACCTGCAATCTGTACACGGCTTCCTCCCAAAAAAGAGATGATAAAACCGGCAACGATCGCAGTATAGAGGCCTTCCTCAGGGCGTACGCCCGATGCAAGAGCAAGGGCGATTGAGAGCGGGAGAGCGATGATCGCAACTATGATACCGCTGATCACGTCCGTAGCGAACTGCTTACCGCTGTAGTGTTTCATGGTGCTGAAGAGCATCGGTTTGATCTTATCTTTATGCATTTTCTTTTCCTTATATAAAGCGATTTAAACAAACTTTTTGTAGTATAGCACCATAATGCGAAAGTTTGTATCATTTTTTTGTATTAAATAAGGAACAAGATCAAATCGTGCTTTTTTCCTGATGAGGATGCCGGTTATCTTACTATGATGCTGTACTGAGGAGTCTGCCCTATTGTATCCTCACTGCTTGTTATGATCACTTCATATTCTCCTTCAGGAAGAAGAACAGTTGAAGTATATGTCTTGATGCTTCCATCGCCCATATCACTTGCACAGGCAAGGTCACCATTTCTGTTCTGAAGGGTTGCACGATAATATCCGTCAGCGTTTGTCATGACGACGATCAGCGTATAATCCCTTTCCTCGGTGACTGTAAAATATCCGCTTTCGAATGCGTCTTCAGTCACTTCGTAGCTTCCGTTCATTGAAAAGAGTCCCTGGGTTGAGGATGCCAGGGTTATGCCCATTCCGCCTATCAGCATTACTGCGGTAAGTATTGCAGCGACGACGTATCTGGTCCATTTATGACCTTCGGGATTAATGAGCATGAAGCCGGTGACAAGAAGGATAGGTGCAAGACATCCGATAACCATATATGATCCGAGTGCCTGGATTCCGAATGATGCAATAGCATCTCCGGATGCAGCTGTGCTTTCTTCACTGTAACTGAAGTAGGATACTGTAGCGGAAAATGCATTGAGCATGGTATGCATCATCATGGTCAGGAGAATGTTATTTTTCTTGACCATCACATAAGCAAAGATCATTCCTACGATGAATGTGAAGGGGCCTCTGAGCAAGGAGAGGTGATTGATCGAGAAGAATAATCCGACGAGTGCAATTGCAATCCATTCTTTTTTCATCGAACGGAAAGTAGAGAATATTGCACCTCTGTATACAGATTCTTCGCATATTCCCGGGAGGATTGCAACTACTATAAGTGTAGTTATATAATTCATGCTTCCGTCATATAAGAATCCGCTGAGAGAGGTTATTTCCTCTGCAGAATCCGGAAACAGAGCGATCATTATAAATATTGATATGATAGAAAGTAGAAATCCACCGATAAGAAGGCAGACGCAGCCAAAGAAATCTTTTATCGAGAATTTCTTTATAGGAAATACTTCACTGATCTTAACCTTTCTTATAAGACAAAATGTAACTGCACATCCTGCCAAAAGAAGTTCGGTAAGTACAAGCCCTATTACACCCCAGTTTGACTGCATATATACACACACTGTGCAGAAGAGTGCCATTATTACTCCAAAGAACACAAATCCCATCCAGGGGCGGAGTCTTTCCTGATCTGTTAATTGTTTCATTTTTCCATCTCCTTATTATTCGTGTATTGCACGTTCCTGTTTTAATTCTTTTATTGTCTGATATTTATTTCCGACTTTAGCAAAGATCATTATTGCTATTGCAAGATTAATGAAGCTTATAAACTGTATCGCACGCGGATATCCCTTGATCATAAAATCTATCCATACAGCCATGTTATAGACCCAGGCCAGAATATTAAAGATTCCGAGGGGAATCAGAAAATGGCATAATGTTTTTTCATATTCGATTTTGGAATCAAGGTCGGAGTAGATTTCCGGAACTTCTCCGTTATTTTCGTACCTCAGATAGATGACTGTGTGATCCGGGTATGACACATGAGCTACATTCTGAAATCCCATGTCTTCCATGAAACTGAGGAAATCTCTTATCTTTTCCGATGAAAAGTCTCCCTTCATGAACAGTTCTTTATATCCGTATTTTCCGGGATCGATATCCTCGAATTCAAATGTGATCCTTCCTGCGGCTACAAGACCGTATCCGTGATCTGCCATTTCGTTGATCCAAGCTTCTTCTTTAGGAAGCTGCCATATCCAGAACCATTTTTTGAATGTTGTTCTCATATCAGCTTTCCTCCAAAAGTCTTTTTCCGTTGTCGACAAGTTCTGAAAGCCTGTCTATTTCTTCCTTAAGGACTGTTCTTCCGGAAGCGGTCAGAACATATTCCTTTTTCCTGCTTTCAGGGTTTTCGGGAAGAGCATCTATCCATTCCTTTTCAACCAGAGTGTTCAGCGCTCCATATAATGTTCCCGGTGCCAGCTTAACCCTTCCCTTTGAGAGTTCATCGACATTCTGGATTATCCCATAGCCGTGAAGAGGTTTCTGCAGTGACAGTAGTATGTAGTAGACGGCTTCGGTAAGTGCTTGTTGTGGCATATAGCTTACCTCCATTTTTATATCGTGTTCCGTTATATCGGACGCCGATATAACGTGATACGAGTATATCGTCACCCGATATAGTTTGTCAATATCTTTTTGTGATAAAATCAATTTGTATGTGCCTTATGATGAAAGGACCTGTTCAATGAATAAGATTAAGAAATTATTCAAACGTCTGACGGATTATGCATACGATTCATCTGTCAACGTTAAGGAGAGACTGTTTGTTGTATTCTCTGTAGCGGTGCTGCTTGCTCTGTTTGCTGCTGTGCCGTGCGGAATTATAATGCATGAACCGATCGATGCTACGATCTCAACCGTTATCGGTGCCATAGCATTTACTGTATACGTTATTTATGCGATTTCCGAAAAAGGGATAGCACGTGCAAAGATCGTACTGTCCGTGGTTCTTGTTTTCATTTTCCTCCCCGCTATGTTCTTTACTAACGGCGGAGGCTGCAGTGGAGCTCCCATATGGCTTCTTTTGGGCACGATTTATATAAGCCTTATACTTGAAGGCCGCTTTAAAAGGATCATGCTGTTCTGTGAAGTGATCGTGATGATCATCTGCTGGATTGTCGGATATATGTATCCGAATCTTGTTACGGAATATACAAGAGGAAGTAATTATTTCGATACTATCGCCGGTCTGTTCATAGTCAGTGGGGTTGTCTATACGATGATCACCTTCCAGAATAATCTGATCCGCAGGGAAGAACAGCAGAAGAATATGAAGCGTCTTTTTGATCAGACAACAATGGCCCTTGTCAATGCGGTTGAGATGAAGGATAAGTATACCCACGGACATTCCGTAAGGGTTGCAGAATATTCCAGAAGGATTGCTGAAGAGTACGGAAAGAGTAAAAATGAATGCGAAGAGATATATTATGTTGCACTTCTGCATGATGTCGGAAAGATTGGAGTTGATGGCATGGTCATCAATAAAGCAGGCAAGCTTACTGAGGAAGAATATGAAGTTATAAAAACACATTCTGTTCTCGGTTCACAGATCCTTTCCTGTATTACTGAGTATCCGAATCTTGGGCTTGGAGCTCTTTTCCATCATGAGAGGTATGACGGAAAGGGTTATCCATACGGACTTAAGGGTTCCGATATACCGGAAATTGCCAGGATCATTGCTGTTGCAGAGGCTTATGATTCCATGACATCCAAGAGAAGATATAGTGATACCATGTCCCAGGATCAGGTTCGTGAAGAATTGATAGAAGGATCGGGATCACAGTTCGACCCTGAATTTGCCAAGATAATGCTGCATATGATAGATCTTGATACCGAGTATGACATGAAGGAAAGAGAGGATATCAAGCAGCTTGGCGGTAAGGACAATCTTATCATTGATGCACACAGGGAGGAAGTATCCGAAGGAATACTTATCAATCCATATATGACTACGATACATATGAAAGTCAGCCTGGATAAGAAAAATCCTTCTCACCGTCCGATGCCTTCACTGATATTGTTTGATTCGCTTGACGGGCATTTCCATGATGATGCAGTTAATATTGAAAGCTTCCTGTATTATGAATACTGCGAGATCTTTTTTGACGGACATTACAAGGAAGGCGGTATCAGAAAGATAAAGTCAAAAGTGGCTAAGATCCTCTCGTCTGATTCGATGGGCCCCGATGAATACAGGATCGAGGCAATAAAGATAAAGGATCATGCACTTATCCGCATTACCGGAAAAGAGCAGGCGGTCGAGGTTACCATCGCGCTGCCTGACAGTATCAGATATGCGTATATCGGACTTACCGGAGAAGCCTGCAGATATTCTGATGTCAGGATTGAAAAGGCAGATACCCCCAGAGAACCCGGATTTATTTCAAGGATTGCTGAGGAAATCACCTATATTGACGGGCCGGTTGGAGATGTTCCCAATGTTCAGGTTGACGGTTACAGAAGTGATACTACCGATGGAATCGAATTAAAGGAGCATCTGAAGATATCATTCCATACCAAGAGCCTGCCTACCGCAAGACTTGTATGGCATTGCCCGTACCTGGTCGTTTATTCTTCCAAGGATGGAAAAGTTAACGGTGAGGATTATACGGAATATTCACTGCTCAGGCTTGATGGAGAAAGCTGGGAGGCCGGTGATAAAGCAACCAATAATCTTATTGTAGACAGACATGATTTTGATGGTTGGGACGAATGGAAGAAGGCCAATATGGAAGGTTATGACTGTACTGTAACCTTTGAAAGAAATGACAGAAAGATAGTCACAAGAACAATTAACAACGGTATTTCCATCAAAAACATCTCGACGATCAATACTGATGTCAAAACTATTTATGTATCACTTACCGGTGATCAGTGTGCCCTGACCAATATCAGAATTGAAAAGTAAATCTGAGAGTAAGATCAGAATGTATTATGAAAAGCGGCCTTATCAGAGTGTATCTGAGCAGGCCGCTTTAAAAAGTTCATTTTATGAATGCTGCTTTATATGAGCTTTGATCGCATTGAAAGTCTTCTCACTGATATAGTGTTCAACTCTGCAGGCGTCTTCGGCAGCTGTTTTTTCATCTACGCCGATTCCTATCAGAAGCTGTGTGAGAACGGTATGGCGCTCATAGATCCTTTTTGCAATCTTTTCACCGGATTTGGTCAGTTTGATATATCCTTCGTCATCTCTGGTGATATATCCGTCCTTAATAAGAAGTCCCATTGCCCTGCTTACTGATGGTTTGGAAAAACCCATATATTCTCCGATGTCTATAGCACGGACATTATTTAACTCGAGCGAGAGTACATATATAGTCTCAAGATACATTTCACCTGATTCAAGCAGTGCCATAAGTTCCCCCTTATGTATGAATGTTTCAGTAAAAACTAACAAAGACAGTATACCATTTTCTTAAATATTTCTCCATAATTTGTAAAAATATTCTAAAATTCCCCCTTGACATGTTAGTGCAGGCTAACTATAATGAGTGACGGTTAGGCGATACTAACTATTATTTTTGAAAAGCAGTTAGATTGCACTAACCATTATTGATGGATGTCGGTTAGATAATACTAACCAAATAATGCTTTAGATATCGAAATAATAATAGATTGATAAAGGATATGAAAATGACCCTTAACGAAGCTGAACTCGGACTTGAATATGTGATCACCAAGATAGATACCGAAGGAGATGATGAGATAGAAAGCTTTCTCTTTTCCCTCGGGTGTTACAGTGGTGAGAAGATAACGGTTGTGGATAAGAAAAAGAATCTTGTTGTCTCCATTAAGGATGCAAGATACAACATAGATCCGGAACTTGCAGGAGCAATACAGATTCTTAAGCCGTTCTTTGAATAATGAAAGTAAGACGTAAAAACGTCTCACATAAACCTAAGGAGGAGCAAAAATGAGGATCGCATTAACGGGTAATCCCAACAGTGGCAAAACTACAATGTATAATGCCCTGACGGGAAGAAACGAGAAGATCGGTAACTGGGCAGGCGTTACGGTCGACAGAAAGGAAAGCCGCATCAAGGATAAGTATAATGACAGCGGTAAGGAACTGATCGCAGTTGATCTTCCGGGTGCATATTCAATGTCCCCCTTTACATCAGAAGAGAGTATCACCAGCAGTTATGTTAAGAATGAGCATCCTGATGCAATTGTTAATATTGTAGATGCTACCAATCTCAGCAGAAGTCTTTTCTTCACAACACAGCTTCTTGAACTTGGAATCCCTGTAGTTGTTGCTCTTAACAAGACAGATGTTAATGATAAGAAGGGCAATAAGATAGATGAAGCAAAGCTTTCTGAAAAGCTCGGATGCCCTGTTATCAAGACGGTTTCAACATCTGAAAAAGGAATAAAGGATGCAGTAAGTGCTGCAGCTTCACTTGAGGGTAAGGGTCAGAAGGCTCCATATCATCAGGGAGATGTTGATGTATCAAGCAAGGAAGCAGTTGAAGCGGCTGACCGTAAGAGATTTGATTTTGTTAATTCCATCGTTAAGGATGTAGAAGTCAGAAAGACGCTTACTAAGGATAAGACCAAAGGTGATGCAATCGATAAGGTTGTTACCAATCCAATCCTTGGAATTCTTATTTTCGCACTGATAATGTTTGTTGTGTTCTACATCAGCCAGACAACGGTTGGTACATGGATCGCAGATATCATAGTTGGATGGATCGAAACATTCCAGGAATGGGCAGGAGAGCAGCTTGGAGATGCAAATCCTCTTCTTTATGCGCTTCTTATTGACGGTATAATCGGAGGCGTAGGTGCGGTTGTAGGATTCCTTCCTCTTGTAATGGTAATGTATTTCCTTATTGCACTTCTCGAGGATTGCGGATATATGGCAAGAGCCACCGTTGTTCTTGATCCTATCTTTAAGAAGGTAGGCCTTTCGGGAAAATCAGTCATCCCCATGATCATCGGAACAGGATGCGGAATTCCTGCTATCATGGCCTGCAGAACCATCAAGAATGAGAGAGAGCGCAGGAGTACTGCAATGCTTGCAACATTCATGCCATGTGGTGCAAAACTTCCCGTTATTGCTCTTTTTGCAGGAGCATTCTTCCCTGATTCAACATGGGTAAGTTTCGTATGTTATGCTCTCGGCATCGTACTTGTACTTCTCGGAGCGCTTATTATCAAGGCTATCACAGGTATGAAGTATCGCAAGAGTTTCTTTATAATAGAGCTTCCCGAATATAAGGTTCCCAGCCTTGGATTTGCTTTTAAGAGCATGCTCGAGCGTGGTAAGGCATATATCATCAAGGCCGGTACCGTAATCCTTGTATGTAATACAGTTGTACAGATCATGCAGTCCTTCAACTGGCAGTTTGAAGAGGTTGAAGAAGGACTCGAGAGTACCTCAATTCTTGCAAGCGTTGCACATCCCTTTGCTATTCTTCTTGTTCCTGTTGTCGGTATTGTTTCCTGGCAGCTTGCTGCTGCAGCAATCACAGGATTTATCGCAAAAGAGAATGTTGTCGGAACTATCGCTACATGCTTTGCGATTACCAACTTCATTGATACGGAAGAACTCGAACTTGTAGGAGAGGGAAATGCGGTTGCTGCAGTTATGGGAATCACCAAGGTTGCAGCTCTTGCATATCTCATGTTCAATCTCTATACTCCCCCCTGCTTCGCTGCACTTGGCGCAATGAATTCCGAAATGAAATCCGCAAAGTGGCTTTGGGGCGCTATCGGACTTCAGCTTGCTACAGGCTTTACTGTTGGATTCCTTGTATATCAGATTGGTACATTGATCGTTACCGGTTCTATAGGAGCGGGATTTGCGGGCGGACTTATTGCTGTAATCTGTTTTGCATCGATCATTGCTCTTATAATCAGAAGCAATCATAAGAAGATGGCTCTCGAATATAAGCTCAGCTGATCTTATACCGTATGGGACAGTCTGTATTGTTACATCAAATTCCCCCTGGTGTTATAATAGTGCAATCAAAACAGTCTTCAGGACTGTCCCATACTTATTTGTTAAACGGAGATGCATCTTATGGGAGCTACCCTTACCAATTTGATCATAATTGTAATACTTGCAGTGGCATTAACTGCAGCCTGTCTGTATATCTATAAGGAAAAGAAGAAGGGGAGACATTGCATAGGATGCCCAATGGCCGGAAGCTGTCCGAGAAAAAATATATGCACCGGATCCTCCGGCAAACCGGATATTAAATAGTACTTATCTATATTGTGAAAGTCTAAAGGAACGTTTCAGATGTTCCGATATATGAACACCGGAATACGTTCCTTTTTTCTTTAATACAGTTAGCAAATGCTAACGCTTACCTCCGAGGGGACGGTTCCCTCTATACACACAAATCTAAAAACCTTACTAAATAATACACAAACCTTACAAATCCTTACAAATATTAATCCACCAGATAAGTTTAGACGCATACATATGAAACGAGGGAACCGTCCCCTCGTTTCATAATACGTTAGGAGAAAGCAAGTGTATCTTGAATTAAAAGACGTAAAGAAAAGCTACGGACAGGACGGAAGTTTCGTTCAGGTCCTTAAAGGCATTAATACCGGAGTTGAAAGGGGACAGATGTGTGTCATTCAGGGAACTTCCGGATCCGGAAAATCAACCCTTTTAAACTGCATCGGAGGCCTTGATGTAATGGACAGCGGTTCCATAAAAGTTGATGGAACGGAAGTGTTCGGACTTAAGGGAGACGCACTTGCAAATTACAGACGTGACAATCTGGGCTTTATCTTTCAGTTCTATAATCTTGTTCCAAATCTTACGGTTAAGGAAAATATCCAGGTATGTGAATATCTTACACATAATCCTCTTAATATAGATGAACTTCTTGAAACGCTTGGGCTTACAGAACATCAGAATAAGATGCCTTCACAGCTTTCCGGCGGACAGCAGCAGAGATGTGCCATAGCAAGAGCGCTTGTGAAGAATCCCAAACTGCTGCTGTGTGACGAGCCTACCGGAGCACTAGACTCCAATACTTCCAGAGATATTCTTGTTCTGCTTGAGCAGATAAATGAAAAATATGGAACAACGATGCTTATCGTCACACATAACAATTCCATTAAGAACATGGTTCACAAGGTCATATATCTTAAGGACGGACTTGTGAAGAAGGAATATTTGAATGAAAACAGAACTCCTGCTTGTGAGTTGGAGGATCTGTAATGAAAAGGATTTTGAGAAAAAGGATACCCAGAGAGATCAGAGAGAATTTCTTCAGATACCTGGCTCTTTTTGCGATGATCGTATTTTGCATGTACATAATCATCGCCATGCTTGATGCTGCCGAGACAATCATACAGGGAACAGAGCATAATCAGAAATTGTCCCATGTGGAAGATGGACAGATTACAGTATTTACCTGCCTGACGGAATCACAGATAAGTGAGATAGAAGAGCGTGGAGTGACAATAGAATCGCATTTCAGTTTTGATGAATCTCTTCCGGACGGATCGGTACTCAGAATATTCAGAAACAGGGATGCGATAGATACACTGATACTTGATTCGGGAAGAGAAGCATCTGCTGATAACGAGATAGTGGTTGAAAAACGATACAGTGAGGTTCATGACCTGAAAGAAGGAAGTGTTTTAGAAATCGCAGGTTTGGATTTCATAGTTACGGGAATAGGTACAACTGTTGATTATGATGCTCCGTTCAGAAAATTTTCCGATACTGCAATTGACAGTTCAGTTTTCGGAACTGCCTTTGTAACTTCGGAAGGGTATGACAAGATACGTAATTCCGGTGATTCTGTAACGGAGGATCTTACATATGCATTCAGACTTAACGGTGCTATGAGTGCTGAAGATCTTAAGAAGATCATAAAGGATTTTCCTTTTGACTATAAGGCGGTTGATGATCCTTATTATCAGGAGATGCTTTCCGATACCTACGGAAAAAAGGATGAAATACTTGACGGAATTGATGAACTCTTTGACGGGGTTTCGGAATTAAAGGATGGATGTGAGGAATTAAGAGATGGTGCAGAAGAGCTGAGAGATGGTACCGGAGAACTCAGAGATGGTCTGAAGGAACTGCAGGAAGGCACAGAAGAATTTGTAGACGGTATAGGAAATCTTCGCAATAAGGTCGCTCCCTATACGGGAATGGTTCCAGTTCTGGGTACAGCTGTAGATGCAGTATATAACGGAGCGGGTGAACTTAATGATGGCGCTTTGGAAGCATATAACGGAGCATCAGAACTATATGACGGAGCGAATGAATTATATGACGGAACAGGTGAACTCTGTGATGGAGTCGGTGAGCTCTATGACGGTGTTAAAGAGTTCCGCGATGAATCAAATGAACTGATAGACCGTTTCTTTTCCGAAGGACCTGACAATATCACTTCTTTTGTCCTTAAGGATGAAAATGTCAGGATAGGCGGAGCTGCCGGTGATGTCGTGATCAATAAACTCGCCGGTGTCGTTGCAGGAGTTATCCTGATCATCATGTTTACTTATGTTTTATCGGTGTTTGTCATTCATCAGATACAGCGCGAGAGCAGCACCATTGGTGCACTGTATGCACTTGGAGTTAAGAAGAGGGATCTGCTCGGACACTATATAACTCTGCCAACGATCATCTGCTTTCTTGGAGGTATCACAGGCGCCTGCCTTGGATTCAGTAAATTCGGATGTGAGTGGCAGATGGCTGACAGTTATTCTTATTATTCACTACCTGTGATTGATAAGGTGATACCTGCATATCTGATAGTTTATTCCATCGTCATGCCTCCGGTAGTATCTGTGATCGTCAATACGCTTGTCATCAATAAGAGGCTTTCAAGAACAGCTCTTTCCCTTATCAGAAATGAGCAGAAGACAGGAGGAACAGGAAATATAAATCTTGGAGGAATGAAATATCTGAACAGGTTCAGGGTACGTCAGATGCTTAAAGAGCGAAGGACAGCTTTTACTGTTGCATTCGGAATGTTCATCTGCCTCGTGATACTGATGCTGGGACTGGATTGTTATGTCCTTTGCGACAGGATAGGAAGTCTTAACAGTCAGGATACTCATTATGAGTATATGTATACCTACAAATATCCTACGGATGAAGTGCCTGAAGGTGGAGAACCGTGCTTTGTAACTTCACTTAAGAAAGAAAAGGGCGGATACAGCCTCGATATAACGGTTATCGGTATTGATGACGACAATCCCTATTACGATGTGGAAACCGTAGAAGGTAAGAATATGGTAATTGCCAGTGAGGGGATCCTTACAAGATACGGTGTGGAGGTAGGAGATAAGATCATATTCTCAGATAATGCGGAAGGAATAGATTATGGATTCACTATTGCGGGATCAACACCATATTCGGTAGGTCTTTCCGTATTTATGGATATAGACAGCATGCGTGAATTATTCGGGGAGGATGACGATTATTATAACGTTGTTCTTGCGAATCATGCACTGGATATAGAAGAGGGAAGACTGTACGGAGTCACACGTAAAGAAGATATTGAAAAGGCTTCGGATATCTTTGTCAAGCTTATGGCTCCTATGTTCGTCATGATGATATCTGCCTCTTCGATAATCTTCTGCATAGTTATGTATCTGATGATGTCGGTAATGATAGACAGGGCGTCATTCGGTATTTCGCTGGTCAAGATATTCGGGTACAGAAAGAAAGAACTTAAGAAGCTTTACCTCGACGGTAATCTCCTGATTGTGGTGCTTGGTGCGATAATAGGAATTCCGTTAGCCAAACTGTGCATGGATGCGATCTTTCCTTCTTTTGTCAGTAATGTGGCTTGTCCTGTGCCTCTGAAGTTTGAGTGGTACTACTACATGATAATCTTCGGAGGAATAATACTCTGCTACGAACTGATCAATCTGCCGCTTACACGAAAACTTGATAAGGTCATTCCTGCAGAAGTGCTTAAAAACAGGGAATAAAAAAAGGAGTTATATGGAATCTGCAATATCCAATCTGATCATTATCCTTATATTGGCAATCATATTGTTTTTCTCCATAAGAAGTACAATCTCTCATTTTAAAGGTGAGGGATCGTGCTGTGGAGGAGGCGGCCGTGACGTTAGGGTAAAAACAAAAAAACTGAAGAATGTCATTGCTGTCAAAGTGATGAGGATTGAAGGGATGCACTGCGAACATTGTTATGCGAGAGTACACAATCTGTTGAATTCAATGGACGGGGTTAGTGCTGTTGTTCATGGCAAAAAGGGTGAAGCAATAATCAAACTCGGAAAGGATATACCGGATCAGGAACTTTTAAAGGCAGTGAATGATCTTGGATATATTGCATCTGAAATACGCCGGAAATAAACTGAACGTATTTTTTCTAGGTTTCATAACTGTTTATGAGGGACAGAACATGAAAAATAATAATTCCTCGGAGGATTATCTAAAATGCATACTTGTGCTTAAAGAAAAGCACGGACATGTGAGGTCCGTTGACATTGCCAATGAAATGGGCGTTACCAAGCCAAGCGTCAGCAATGCCATGAAGAAACTTCGTAAGGAAGGCCTGATACTCTTCGATGATGAGGGCTTTATTTCTTTTTCGGATACCGGAAAAGAAATTGCAGAGAAGGTACATGATAAGCATCTTCTGATCACTAAGGTACTCATGCGGATAGGGGTCAGTGAGAAGACGGCGTCAAAGGAAGCATGCATGATAGAACATGCTATAAGCGATGAAACATACAGATGCCTTCAGAATTTTCATTCGGATTATAAGCCTAAAGTAGGCTGATATAAAGGGAGGAAAATATGAGTTTAAGCGAAGCAAAAGCGAATGGCGAAGTGAGAGTATCGCGTATAAGCGGTGATGCCAGATTTCAGAGCAGGATCACTTCAATCGGCATCACACCCGGTTGTGCTCTCAGGGTGATACGCAATGACAGGAACAGACCTGTTTTGGTTTATTCAAGAAATACCATGATAGCACTTAACAGAAAAGAGTGCAGCGGTATAGAGGTGGAGGTGCTTTCATGACAGCAACGATAGCTCTTCTCGGACAGCCGAATTCAGGAAAATCAACGGTATTTAATGCTTTGACCGGACTCAGGCAGCACGTCGGAAACTGGCCGGGTAAAACAGTTGAGAAAAAAGAAGGAACTTTTTTACATGACGGAAAGGAATATGCCGTTGCCGATCTCCCCGGTTCATATAGTCTGACCGCTAATTCAGATGAAGAGGAAATAACAAGGGAATTCATATCTTCAGGCAAGGCTGATGTTGTTTGCATTCTTGCGGACAGTTCACAGCTTGAGCGAAGTCTGTTCATGATGGCTGATTATGCCGGAATTAATGTCCCAAGCTTTCTGGTGCTTAATATGGCTGATGTTGCGGAAGACCAGGGCAAGAAGATTGATGCAAAAGCATTGGAAGATAAGCTTGGTATTCCTGTTATACAGCTTTCAGCAACTGAAAATAAAAAATATGACATGTTCTTTGAAGCAATGAACCGTGCCATAGAAAATAAAAGCCTGATCAATATTTCGGGATTAAAAACAGAACTTGAAAAGATCGAAGGCTTTACAAAGCTGGAAGAACTCATCCCGGATGGAAGCATAGAAAATTATTCAGCTCTTTGGCTTAGTGCCAAGGCTATAGAAAATGACAGGCTTGTTATTGATAAGCTCAAGAACACTCTGGCACCGGATGTGATTAAAGAAGTGGATGGTATACGTGGTGCCGGTGGCGGTGCTGTATCGACCGGAAACAGTAAATTTGCCTGGATAGATGAACTTCTTGCAGGTGTTCTTCAGAAGAAGGATGATCAGGTAAAACTTGGCAAACTTGACAGGATGTATCTGAGTCCTGTTTGGGGGAAGCCTGCAGTGATACTTACAATACTTTTCGGTCTCATAGGTTCGTTCATACCTGCGCTTCCCTTTATGGGATTGGGTCAGGCTATAGGCGGATTAAAGGCTCCAATTGCTGAAGCTCTTTTTTCTGCAGGTGTCAGTGAAATACTGATTACGGTTATATGTAATGTTGTACTTCAGTCATTTTCTTATATTCTGCAAATGCTGGGATTTGTATTCGGTGTTGTGCTGGTTTTCGGACTTCTTGAAGAGGTTGGCGTCATGGCGAGAATATCTTATGTATTCGATAATTCCATGGCAAAACTCGGACTTCAGGGAAAATCCGTAATGCCATTCCTTATAAGCTTCGGATGTACCATGGGCGGAGCTGCAGGAACCCGTGTAATCGATAACTGGGGACAGAAGGTACTTACCATAGCCCTTGCATGGGCTGTGCCCTGCGGCGCGGCATGGTCTGTAATCCCTATGCTGGCATCTCTGTTCTTTGGCCCCGGAGCGGTTCTTGTGATCATAGCAATACTTCTTACTATGGTCCTTCATATGTGGATAACAGCAAAGATATTCGGAAGAAAACTCGTTAAAACAGGTGAAAGATACGGAATGATCATGGAGCTTCCTCCTTATCATAAGCCAAAGTGGGGTGCACTTTTCAGATATGTTCTCGGACGTACCAAGGATACCTTCTTCAGAGTATCCAAAGTGGTTCTTCTTGTATGCTTCCTGTTCTGGGCACTTAGTTATTCTTTTGTTCCCGGAACTGATCCTATTTTGTTCAAGATTGGAAAAGTGATTGAGCCTGTTACCAAGGTGTTTGGTATGGGATGGCAGCTGTTTATGGCATTCATTGCATCTTCTGTAGGTAAAGAAGGCGCACTGGGTGTAATAAGTGCCCTCTTTAATGATGGATCGTTCTACAGTGCATTCAGTGATGCAATGAGCGGTGCAGGCGTTGCAGCAGATCTTAATGAAGTACTCCTTTCCAATGTTACCAAGCCCGAGGCACTTGCTTTCATATTCGCGATAACCTTTAACATGCCATGCGTAGTTGCACTTGCTGCGACATACCAGGAGACTGCTTCAGCAAAGTGGACAGCTAAGATTGCTGCATATTATACCGTCGGAGCTCTAGTTCTTTCCACTATCGTATATCATATCGGACTTCTTATCTGGTAAGGGATTTAAGGATCAGCCATGGAATCAAACAGGATGAACAGGCTTATAGAACTGCTTGGCGACGGACATGCAAGGACTATCCGTATGCTTGCAGATGAGCTGAATACAACAGAATCTGACGTCATGAGGCAGATAGACTATCTGGAACACATCAGGGTCATAAGAAAGGTGATCGGTGATGGCGCTCCGGGTAATGGGTGTGCATCAGGCTGCGGCGGTTCCTGCGGAGGATCATGTAACGGATGTCCGTCCGGTGGTGGCAATATGTGTAAAAGCTGTATGCCCGATGGCGGTTTTAAGAACATGGGGCAGATGTGGGAACTTGTAAAGTAGTTTGTATAAAACAAAATCATAGGAGGTAACAAAATGAACTACAAGAAGTTGGGAATTTTCGCACTCGGTACATTATTTGGTCTCGAAGGCATTAAGCTTTTGTCTTCCAAGGATGCCAAGAAAGTCTACACTCACTGCACCGCAGGCGTCCTCAGAGCCAAGGATGCCGTTATGGATCAGGTCACTACTCTTCAGGAGAACTGCTCTGATATATACGCGGAGGCTAAGAATATAAATGAAGAGAGAAAGAATAAAGAAGCCGAAGCTGTAGTGGAAGAATAGATCCGGTAATAACCTTGTGAAGGCATACAATGCTTAAACGTGTTGTATGCCTTTATGTAAAAGGAAACGGTGAACGAATATGAAGATAATCATTAAACACGAGACAGGAAACAGACTGCGGGTTCATTATCCATTCAAAGGCATGAGCTTCAGGGAAGCTGATGCTCTTGAGTATTATCTTCACGGTTTTTCCCAAATACGAGAAGTTAAAGTGTATGAACGAACTGCAGATGCTGTGATCATATACACATGTGACAGATCAGTGGCGCTGGATATCCTGAAGGGATATGATCCGGAGAATGTTAATGTTCCGGATACGGTATATGAAAGTTCGGGACGAGAAGTAACAGCAATGTACAGGGAAAGGATAGTTACGACTATTCTTGTTCATTATTGCAAGAAGATCCTTATTCCGGTGAGCATAAGACGCATATGGGAACAGATCAAGGCAGTTAAGTATATTCTTCGCGGTATCAGAACACTTAAGAATAAGAGACTTCAGGTGGAACTGCTTGATGCTGTAGCTATAACTGCAGCAATTCTGACAGGAGATTATAAGACTGCATCAAGTGTCATGTTCATGCTTAAGATTGGTGATACGCTCGAAGAATGGACACACAAGAGATCGGTTGATGACCTCGCAAGACGAATGTCACTTAATGTAGACAAGGTATGGAAGGTGACAGATGACGGTGAGGTTCTTACAGATTCTTCTGACGTTGTATGCGGAGACAGAGTTGTAGTCCGTATCGGTAATATCATACCTTTTGATGGAACAGTGTCTGATGGAGAGGCAATGGTAAACCAGGCATCAATGACAGGTGAATCATCAGCTGTCAGAAAGGCTGATGGAGCATCTGTATTTGCTGGAACCGTAGTTGAAGAAGGTGACATAACTATCACTGTTACGCAGACTGAAGGGTGCGGAAGATTCGATAAGATCGTAAGAATGATCGAAGAATCAGAGAAACTTAAGTCTTCGCTTGAAAGTAAAGCGGAACATCTTTCGGACAGGCTGGTACCATACACATTCCTTGGTTCGGCCTTGACGTGGTTTTTCAGCCGAAATGTTTCAAAGGCTGTGGCGGTACTTATGGTTGACTATTCGTGCGCACTTAAGATGGCTATGCCCATATCGGTACTCTCAGCAATCAGAGAAGCAACAGAATATGGCATTACAGTCAAGGGCGGAAGATTTCTTGAGGCTGTTTCGGATGCTGATACGATTGTTTTTGACAAGACCGGAACGCTGACCAAAGCATGTCCGACGGTCAAGGATGTCATTTCATTCTGTGATGAATCATCCGATGAACTTCTTCGTCAGGCAGCATGTCTTGAAGAACATTTCCCACATTCGGTAGCCAGAGCTGTGGTTGATGCAGCATCAGAAAAGGGATTGTTTCACGAAGAACTTCATACCAAAGCAGAATATATTGTTGCACATGGCATAGCATCGACTATTGATGGTAAGAAAGTTGTGATTGGAAGCTATCATTTTGTCTTTGAAGATGAAGGTGTCGTGATCCCGGAAGATAAGCAGAAACTGTTTGATGAACTTCCTACAGAATATTCACACCTGTACTTTGGAAAAGATGGCAAGCTGGTCGCCTGTATTCTGATCGAGGATCCTATGAGGGAAGATGCAGCGGATGTTGTCAGAAAACTTAAAGATCAGGGATTCGAGCACATTGTGATGATGACGGGAGACAGCAGCAGAACAGCAGAAGCAATTGCCGCAAAAACAGGTATAGACGAATTCTATGCCGAGGTCCTTCCTGAAGATAAAGCCGGATTCATTGAGAAGGCAAAGGCTGAAGGACGTCATGTGATCATGGTTGGAGATGGCATAAATGACTCTCCGGCATTATCGGCAGCTGACGCGGGAATTGCGATAAGTGAAGGTGCCGCAATAGCAAGACAGATAGCGGATATCACTATAGGTTCGGAATCTCTTGAAAGCCTTGTTGTTCTGAGGGATATAAGTGATCTGCTGATGAAACGTATAAGATTTAATTACAGAACAATAGTCGGATTCAATACTGCACTGATAGGTCTTGGTATTGCAGGAGTCCTTCCGCCGGCTACATCGGCAATGCTGCATAACGGTTCTACTGTGGCACTTGGTCTTAAGAGTATGACCAACCTGCTTTCGAATGATGAATATACCGCGAAACCTGCTGGGGAATGAACGCTGGATTAATCTGGGATATGAAATTGTTATATTTAAATTTGTAATACAGAAAGGATATTTAAAATGAAGAAACTTGTTTTGATCAGACATGGTGAAAGTGAATGGAACAAACTGAACCTGTTCACCGGATGGATGGATGTTGATCTCAGTGAAAAGGGAGTCGAGGAAGCAAAGCTTGCCGGAAAGACTCTTAAGGATGAGGGATACGACTTTGATATCTGCTACACATCTTATCTCAAGAGAGCAATACATACTCTTAATATCACCCTTGATACCATGGACAGGGCATGGCTTCCCGTAGTCAAATCCTGGAAGCTCAATGAACGTCATTACGGAGCTCTTCAGGGACTCAATAAATCTGAAACAGCTGAAAAGTACGGAGAAGACCAGGTTAAGATCTGGAGGCGTTCATTTGATGTAAAGCCTCCCGAATTATCTGATGATGATGACAGAAGCGCAGTAAAGCAGCCCATGTACAGAGATGTTGATAAGAGTCTTCTTCCTAAGAATGAGAGCCTTGAAACAACTATCGAAAGGGTTGTTCCGTATTTTGAAGAGACTATCAAAAAGGATATCATGGATGGAAAGAGAGTCATAATAGCCGCTCACGGTAATTCTCTCAGAGCGCTGGTCAAATACTTTGATAACATGTCAAATGAAGATATCATCGGAGTCAATATCCCTACAGCAGTTCCTCTTGTATATGAATTCGATGACGATATGAATGTTATCAGACATTACTATCTTGGTGATCAGGAAGCTCTTAAGGCCAAGATGGAAGCTGTAGCAAATCAGGGAAAGAAGCAGTGAACAGATTATTGAAGAAATGATCTGACAGTATACTCAAAAAAACTGACAGACTGGATGATTAGATTATTAAAGGAAGGAAAGATAGTTTCTCCTCCATGAATTAAAAAAGTAAAATACATATATAAGCCGCAGACTGGTAATTCGGGTCTGCGGCTTATTTGTTGCAATGTAATTGTCAATGTACTATAATTTTTTAGGTTAGGCAAGACTAACCACGTGGTGCTCAAAGAGCACATTTTTATTGATGCAAGGTTAGATGGTGATAACTATAAGGCGATTATTTGCGCATATATATAGATATGCAGTGAGGTGAAAAATGGCTGTCAAAATCAATAGTTTAAGCAAAGAAGAGATACGCGAGATAGGAGATGCTTTCGCTGACTTCGAATATGATGAAAATGAATGTGGTATGAGCTATTTCTGTAAGGATAAGCAGGCTGTGAGTGATTACATATGTGCTTATGTAGAGATGGCGATAAAGGAGCATGTACTGTATTCGACCAGTGATGCTCATGAAGCATACATCGTCTTCAAGAGATCCGGAATGAATATGAGTCTGTCATCAGCCGCCGGACTTTTAGGAACTATCCCGGGTAAGCTTGATAAGGATCATACTATTGATGTTATGAAGGGAATCAGACATGCCGGAAAATCATATGGTCAGATACTTGCCAAGCTTAAGATACCTCATGTTTATGTAGGTATGGTTGCAGTCACTGAAAAGTATCAGGGACAGGGATTCATGCGAAAACTACTTGATATTGCATATGAAGAAGGACGAAAGCATGGGCTCCCTGTTGTTCTGGATACTGATGCTGAACTCAAGAAAGCTAAATACGAACATGTCGGGATGAAATGTGTCACCACCCAGCATCTTACAAACGGAGTTGAATTGTATGGGATGGTGTATGAACCTGATAATATTCCGAAGGAATGGAAAAGCGAGAGAGTACTTGAGGATATGCGCATTCTCTCTGCAAAGAATAAGAATGTATGGGACAGATTTGCAAATGTTTATACGGGCTTTGTTACCGGGACACCGGGTAACAAAAGATCATATGAAGCCATGTATAAGCGAATAAGAAAGGTTGTAAAGGATAAGGAAGTCCTTGAGATAGCAACAGGTCCGGGAGTGATTGCCAAGGAGGTCGCTTCTGAGGCAAAAAAGATGATAGCAACAGATTATGCTGAGAAAATGCTCGCAGTTGCAAGGCGTGGCATTGTTCCTGATAATCTTGAATTGGAATATGCGGATGCACATGATCTTAAATATGATGACAACCGTTTTGATGTGGTCATTATTTCCAATGCTCTTCACATAGTACCGGATCCCGAAAAAGTATTGTCCGAGATAAGACGTGTACTCAGACCTGACGGGATTCTGATCGCACCGAATTTTGTCCATGAAGGCGGTAACAGTATCAGTAATGTCTTCAGCAAGGCACTGTCAGCTGCAGGGATTGTGTTTGAAGCAAAATGGGATATGGACGGATATCTGAAATTTCTGGATGAGAACGGATTTGAAGTAAAGAGGTCGAAGCAGCTTCCCTCAACAATTCCGCTTGTCTATACAGAGTGTGTCCCTAAAGATAATTCCGAAATCCTGATAAGTGGATGAATGAGTTTACCTGAGTATTTGTCAGGATGTTTTATAAAATCGAATATGATGATAGTCTGCGTGATATAATATAATTGTCCGGGAGATTATATTATGAGACTGACAACTCTATCTGAAAAAGAAATAATCATAACTCTGATAGCACTAGGATTGCTGCTGCTTGCAGCATATGTATGCGGAACTCTTATGGAGAAGATCAAGGGTCCCAGAGTGGTTGGAGAGATTCTTGGCGGAATGATGATCGGCGGAAGCTGTATGTTTCTGCTGTTTCCGTCTCTGTCTGAAAGCATCTTCTTTGCATACCCGGAAGAGGGGAAAGTGCTTAATATTTTTTATCAGCTGGGGCTGATATTTCTCATGTTTCTGTCAGGATATAATACTGATATCAGGATTGACAGATCTAATGCAAAAGCGATTAGTCTTGTGTTCATCGGAGCAACTTTTATTCCTATGATTGGAAGTATTCCGTTTATAGGAATGTTCAGGGATGATTTTATCGGAAGTATTGGAAATGAATTGTCTTATTCACTTGTATTTGCCATAGGTGTAGCCATAACATCGATACCGGTCATTTCCAAGATTTTCTTTGATA
>CAMOZY010000046.1 GCA_946631295.1 uncultured Lachnospiraceae bacterium | reverse complement strand
GCATTTCTGACACCGGCGTCAATTCCTGCGATGTAATCCATATCATCTTCATCTATCTCAAAATCGAATACCTTAAGGTTCTCTTCGATCCTGGACGGAGTAACGGACTTGGGCAAAGGCAGATATCCTCTCTGAAGTCCCCATCTGATACAGATCTGTGCGATGGTACGGTCATATTTTTCAGACAGAACCTTCATCTCTTCGGATTCGAATATCCTTCCGGTACCAAGAGGGCTGTATGCTTCAAGGAGCATTCCTTTTGATCTGCTGTATTCTTCCACTTCAGTCTGGATGACGCCCGGACAGTGCTTGATCTGATTGACCATGGGAGGTATCTCTGCTGTTTCAAGAAGTGCATCTATGTGATGCTTTCTGAAATTGCTTATACCAATCGAGCGTACCTTACCTGCCTTATAGAGTTCCTCCATTGCTTTCCAGGTCTCTGCATTTGCAGCCTGCCAGCGGTCCCTGAATGACTGGGGATTGGGCCAGTGAATAAGAAGAAGATCGACATAAGAGGTATCGAGCTTCTTAAGAGATTCTTCGAATGAACTCATGACAAGATCATAACTGTGATTATCATTCCATATCTTGGTAGTGATAAATACGTCTTCTCTTTTTACATCTGAATTGCGGAACGCTTCACCGACACACTGCTCGTTTCTGTATGCCTGTGCGGTATCGATGTGACGATAGCCTGCCTTCAGTGCGCTGAGCACAGAATTAACGCCCACATCATCACTCGGAGTCTGCCACATTCCGAATCCGATACAGGGAATCTCTACTCCGTTGGATAGCTTAAACGTGCTGTTCTTATCCTTAAATTCCATAGTACCTCCTTCCATGGGGGTGATTTATTCCATACATACTGATTATACGAAAAAAACGCTTTCCAGTCACTTTTTCAGTATTTTTTAATCTTTTCAGCTATTGAAGCATATAACATGAATCTTCATCCTGACATCCATGTCGGGTATATCATCAGCAGCAGACATCTGGAAATATGGTGTGCCGTCTGCGCGGAAATGAACGCGGCGGATACCATCAACACGCAGATGACTTGTAAGTTCCGTCTCTCCGTGATATGCGATCATCATCTCTCCATCTTCATTCGTAAAGAAAGAATTATGTCCGGGTCCGAACTCTCCCTCCACAGAGCGGAAGTTAAGCACAGGTGTGATGCTCTTTTTCCACGATGATATATCTGTCAGATCGGCATCTTCATCTGCGGTAAGAAGTCCGAGAACATAGGTATATCCGTTAGCCGCACCGCCCGAGTATGTAACATAGACTGTTCCATCCTTGACGAATCCGTAAGGTCCTTCATTGTTGATGGTGCCGGATACGTTCTCCCATCCAAGAAGAGGTCTTGTCAGGAGTACTGGCTCGCTTGTAAGTTTCCAGGGTTCACTCTCATCGATGGAAGCGATAAAGAGCATGGAACCAGTGTCGAGTGGATCCATGATGTGTTCGCGATATGACCAGATCACATATGACCCGCTTGCCGACTTAATATATGTCATATCGAGAGTGATACCGTTACTTGCAAGAGGAGTACCATCCGCTCTGACAACACGAACAGGATCTTCCCAGCTTGCAGGATCCGTGATCCGTCCTCCCTTTTTGAACCTCATCAGGTGGCACTGAGGTCCCCACTGATGTCCGCTGATAGCAAAGAGAATATAGAGTTCTCCGCCTATCATGTGGAATTCGGGAGCCCAGAATGTCTTCTCCAGATTCCTCGAGGGATCAAAGTCAAGAATACAATGTGCCTCAACATTTTCTGTAAACAAGCCATGTACTGTATCAGCTTCTCTTACATAAAATCCGATGTCGTCCAGATTATCGTTGGTTGAGATGTAATACCATTTATCTTCCCACCTGAACACCACAGGATCGCCGTAACCCTCAGCAAGAGGGAATCTGAATTTCTGTTGTGTAATATGACCGGTGATCTCATATTCACCCGAGCCGGTTATTGCAGTCGTATCCCATGTGACTTTCTTTTCACGTGATGATCCGTCACTGTATGAAATAAGTGCATTGATATTATTTATTTCTTCAGCAGAAGTGACACTGATGTCAGTTGGAACAGTTACGCCGATACATGTGATCGGTGACCAGTATGTAAATGCTGCTTCCACCAGTCTGTCGTCCAATTCAACCGAGTCCGATATACATGTCTCTGAATAATCTGAACTTGCTCCACACGCATTTTCATCATCACCGATATCATTCTTCTCGTTGCTTATACCAAGAGCATCCAGTAATATCTGTGCAGCGTCGGGTTTTGTTTTTCCACTTGCGAGCTTCACGATATCATCCTTAGGGACAAGTTCTTCATTGCTGAAATGTATCAGGTCCCTCGTCTTCCATAGAACTGACTTTCCTGAGGATGGTTCATCCGCCTCTCCATTTTCAAGCACTCTCTCAGCGCAGATGCAGATCTCATCGCCTGTCCTGAAAATCTTCGGATTCTTTACTCCCATAGGACAGATTGTATTCTTCTCGGTGATGATTCCCGATGCAAATAGGATCCCGTAATCTCAGTTCCAGGGTTGTTTTCCTCCGGATTCAGGATTATCACTTGCAAAATGCACACTATGCGCAAGTCCCGCAGGATAATCCTCATCACTTACTGGCCTCGTATAAACATATACCTTATTCATTTTTACCCCCTCCTGTGCCAATACTAAGATGTGCTTAAGAATATGTCATGCTTAAGAATATGTCATAAGACTTTTATTTCTTTGCTTTCCGATATGACCACTCACCGAGAAACTGAATCTCAGTAGGGTTAAAATCTTCGGCATCACAGTAAATATAGTAACAGCAATCCCGCGTTGACAGAACTATCCCCTTGCCCTTTACACCGCGGTAATCATACTCTGTCTGGACCGATTCCCTGATCCTGTGAGGAAAATGGAGTTCCTCAGATGCACCGCTTTTTTCATTTATCCGCAGTGCGAACTCCTTTTCATCCATTGTAAGTATGCCTGTTCCAAGATTTACAAATCCCTTTTCACCCGGAAGAGCCTCTACCCTTACATTGAATTCTTTTCTGAATCCGTCATCATTTTCCTCAATCTCGAGCTGTCTTTCCCATTCATACCACTCAGGAATCTTAAATTTCTCACGATCAGTCACGCCACAGCTGCCTGCTGTTCCATTGCTGTTTTCTCCGGGATTTTCTCCGCAGTCCTGAACTTTCATATATTCCTCAAGCAGTCCGTCCTCCCGGAGCAGATACTTTCTTCCGCAGGCTCTGCACTCAAGAGTATCTCCGCTGCTTACCATTTTATAACGCACTCCGCACTTTCTGCATCTGTACAGAGGCATATGCAGTCCCTGCGCCCTGAAAGGTTCCGTTATCCTGATATCATGTGCGGTCTGATATTCATACTCGTTGTACTGAAGACCTTTTTCTATCTCTGCCTGTATAACCTCTGAAGAGATACTTTCCACTTCTTCCTTTGAAAAGAGCAGCTTCATCTTCCCTTCCATTGGAACTTTTCTCGTATGCAGTTCGTCCCAGAAGGGATTTGCAAGATAAGCTCCGTACAGGGTAAAAAGAACAACCGGAACATCCATCATCTTACAGAGCTTCCCGAGATTCTCAGGAATATAGGCCGTGGTCCCAACATTTGAATGTCTCGATTCGGGATACACCCACACTGCCTGTTTTTTGGAAAGAGCATATTTCATATTTTTAACGACGCTGATGTCAGAAACAAAACGTCTCTTTCCAATACACCCAAGCCCTCTGTACAGCCACTTTCCATACCACTCAAATCCTTCCATATCCGATACGAACATCGCACGATGCGGGAACATCGCAAGCGGTGCAGCGGAATAATCGGCCGGACCCTGATGCGTTGCAATCACCAAATATGGAGGTTTAATGCCCTTCATTCCGGACTTGTCGATCCTCAGTCCGAACTTCTTTGTATCCAGAAATGATGCGATCCAGATCAGGGGCATCAGGAAGAAATATTGCTTTGAAGGTCTTGCCGTCATATCAAACGGCGTCATATCATCAGTATATTTAAGCATGTATACTTAATCCCACAGGCGTATTCATATTCTCTGATATTATGAAGAGTAAGGTATTGTTTTTTCCTCACCTATAAGAAATTCAATATATCAAGCTGTCTTTTTCCCTGAGGAAATTCATCAAGAAGCGGGCATGGTATATGGGGCTCAAATGCAAGTTCATGAAACCACGTTGCCTGAACAGCCTTCATTCCGAGTTCTCTTGCGGCATACAGTTCCTTCGAGCCGCCATCTCCGACGAATATACACTCATCAGGCGAGGCTCCGAGTTCTTCCATTATCGACAGATAAAGCCTGTGATCCGGCTTGCAAATCCCCTCTTCAAAGGAAATCCTGACTGCATCAAAATATGGAAAAAGTTTACATCCTCTTATCAGATTCCTCTCATCCGAGAACGTGTTCGTGATCAGACCGATCTTAATGCCTCTTTCATGGAGCTGCTTAAGAAGTTCCTCAGACTCATCCGGTATCGCGGCAAAGGTATCATTAAGAGCATCAAGGCGCTTCTCCGCAACCATCTTTACCTTTGACTCATCGTATATCCCAAGAATCCTCAAAGTCTTGGCGATGCCTTCTTCTATTGTCAGATTTCCTATACTCCGGTCAGTTTCGGTTGAATGCCACACCTTACGAAATTCCGTAATATCCGCTCCGACATCTGCAGCGATATCCTCTCCGAAATATGTTTTTCCCTCAAAAAGAGTGACAAGAGTCTCGAACATGTCAAAGATCACGGCTTTAGTCATGGAATCCTCCCTCATTTTTGAAAAAAACGGACTACCGTTCAATTTTATCCTATAAATAAAACCGTGACAATCTGCCACGGTTCTATAGTCGGTAATTCTTTTTTTGCGGAAGCTGATCATTTACTCATCACGTCCAGAAGTGGTGAGAGGTCCTCAACATAGTAGACAGTATTGCCGTAGATCAGGTAGTGGTCCTGGGTATAGTAATAATCATGAACCATTCCGTTTTCGGCTGTAAATGAAACGCATCCTTTATCGTCGCTTGCAAGAAGAGATGCTGCATCCACCCCATTGGTAAGTGTAGCTTCGAGTGAGTGAATACCGTTAACAAAGCGTGCGATAGTTTCAGGATCCTCAGAACTCTGAAATGCGGTCTCAACCTTCACCATCACTGGCTCAAGGAACGCCATAAGGATGGCGTCATGGTTTTCGGAAGAATCGTAGCTTTCGTAAAAGATATATTTTCCGGTAGGATCGAAAAATATATTAACATCGCATCCGGGATCACCCGATTCGTAGACAAAACCTTCCGTACAGTCCCCTGAAAAGAAATCCGTCCTGAATATCTGATAAGCCCTGCTGACACCGTCATGGATAACAGCACAGTAATATGTGGGAAAATCAGGCTCTTTTGAAGGATACGAAGGTTCCGCATCAAAACGCTGTGCAAATTCCGTCAGTTCGATACTGTTGGTAGGAACAAAGAGATTGCAGTCAGTGGTGTAATCGTATTTCCAGTTATAATCTCCTCTGGGAGACCGGCAGCGCATTCCCCCCTCAGGATATTCGCCATAGGGTGCACCGAGAATGATCAGTCCTCTGCCTGCTACAGATTCCGGGACCTCTTCAGCAATCACTCTGGTATCGTCGGGTCTTCTTTCATACGTATCATTAACGGTAGCTTCCGGGAGCTGACCGAGCACTTCGGTAAACTGCTGTGCAAGAAGTCTCTGTGATTCTGCAGCATCTACAAGCTGCTGTCTGAAATCCTCGTCCTGGAGCCTCTCATCAAGTTCTGCACGCATCTGTGCCTGGGCCTCCTGAGATTCACGAACGAATCTCTGGGCAGACATTGCAACCAAAAATCCGAGCAGCCCAAGTGTGGCAAAAAGTCCTGTTCTGATAATCTTGTTTTTCATAATAAATCCTCCGTCATCCATACAGACGGAAAAAAATATATC
This sequence comes from uncultured Lachnospiraceae bacterium, assembly GCA_946631295.1. Lineage (GTDB taxonomy): Bacteria > Bacillota > Clostridia > Lachnospirales > Lachnospiraceae > AC2028. Next base: position 16,595 of record CAMOZY010000046.1, on the reverse strand, counting down.
CGGGTCACACTCCGGTGCCTGACACCATTAAGATTTTATCAATTTTCCGGGCTTATTTCACCGACTATTTCCCTGTACAGGTCCAGTCCGAAGCTTGTAAGTTCGGGCTCGTGGCGTATCATGCGGAATGTACGTCTTCCGTCTTCTTTTCTTTCCGCGGAAAGGAATTCAACGCCTGCTGCCGGATCATCCTTCATTTCATCGTGAACGCGTCTTGCAAAGGATAACAGATGGGTTACGGTAAGTATCCTGACGCCTGCTTCCCTGAGTGCACTGATGATCTCATACGCTATAACGGAGCCTTCCTTTTCGGTGGTGGTTGCAAATGACTCGTTCAAAAGAAGGAGCGAGCCGTCACCAAGATGCTCCACTATGCCATTCATGCGGTTAAGTTCCTCATCAAGTCTTCCGCTGTTCATCTCACTGTCTTCCCTGCGGGTAAAGTGAACGAAGATATGAGGGAATATGCCTGCAGAGTAGTAATCAGCCATAACCATAAGTCCGCACTGCATCATGACCTGGGCAATTCCTATACTGCGAAGGAAGGTTGATTTACCGCCCTGATTGGCGCCGGTGACGATAAGAAGATCCTTGTCTCTGATGGTACACGTGTTACCGATAACATCCACATGACGTTCGATAGCCATCACAAGTTCCCTGAGCTGGGTAAATTTCAGATCCCTTCTGTCACACACTTCAGGGAAGCACCACTCATTGCTGATGCGTTCCATCTGGGCTTTCAGCTGTACGGCCGCAAGATAGAATGCCGACTGACTTCTCAGTCTGTCGAAAAATGTCTGGAATTCTTCCATCATTGTCTTCAGTTCAAGCACAAGATAATTTACGATACCGTATTCGAGGGTCTGCGCCTGTTCCGAAGTCCTCGGATCATTAACAGTGGAGAACGAATCCGGCGTACGTGAATTAACAAACTCACGGATCTTGTACTTCGCACTTCCCGGCTTATAAAATTTCTCGCCACGTGAAGATACTTCCTCAAGCTTAAGAGAACTGAACTTCAGTCCGTCCTCAAGCCCGCATTCCATCACAATCCTCGGCCTTACAATGCGGTTACGGCCCTCATCCTCATCATCTGACCCGTCGGTGTAAAAAGAGATATCGGAAAGGACTTCCTTCAGGAAGCTTTCTTTTTCGTCGGAATATGTGCTCAGGAACTCATCCCTGAAAAGTCTGAACCCCTCTGACTTAAGTTCTTCTTCCTGAGAAGTGATCAGTTCCTTTATACGGCTCAGCGAATCAGAAAAAAGATGGAGCACCCTTATATCGGCAGTCAGCCTCATCACCTGATTGCTCTGCTTGAGCTTCTCCCTGCCTCCTCTTCCGAGTTCGTTCCACTTCCGTATAACCTCGGTACTTATCTGATACATCCCGCGGATCATATCTTCATGTGTAAGGCAGTCACGGATGATCTCCTGACGAAATCTTATCTCCTCAGCTGTATGAAGAGGTGTCATCATTACGGCCTTAAGCGTTTCAATCAGATACTGGTCTTCTTTTTCGATGCTCTTGACCGAGCCGTTCTCATAAACAAGTCTTTTTGCCGCAGCAATGAATAGATGCTTCAGCCCAAGGTCCTTGATGATGCTTGCGGTATCATAATATGTTTCTTCGTTTGACCGTTCACGGTCCTTGTATAACAGGCATACCTTCATAAGCGCTCCTTCAGCTGCTCATATGTCAGCCTGTACTTTTTGACAACGGATTCCGCGCATGCAGTATCATCCGCTTCACCTCTTGTGATCTTAAATGAAGGAATCTTATCATCACCCAGCATTGCTCTCATGCTTACAACACCTTCCTGTATGGATGTAAGTTCCTTAAGATGCGTGACATATATCCCCATGCAGCCAAGTTCAATGAAGTGCTTAAGCACGTTCCTGCCCATTATCTCCGCATCATAGCTGGCGGCAGTGGTGAAGAGTTCGTTGATGATGACGAAAGTATTTTTCTGATGATCTGCCATCATGGGAGCAAGTCTGACCAGTTCCTCCTTGAGCTTTCCCCTTCCGGTCTCGACACTTTCCTCTACGGAAAAATGCGTCTGAAGTGCGGGGAAGAAATGAACATTGGCTGATTTTGCGGGAACATCAAATCCCATAAGAGACAGATATACGAGCTGACCGAGGCTTCTTGCAAAGGTTGTCTTTCCGCCCTGGTTAGGCCCCGTCAGAACGAAAAAACGCTCTCCAGGGTTATATTCAAAATCATTGGAAACCACCTGTTCACCTGATGACATGGCATTAAGGGCCAGTGCAAGATCGTAGAGCCCCCTCGCTTCCATCCTCTTTTCCTCAGAGGCGGACGGAGTGCAGAAGGCAAAACCGGCATTTTCCATATCCTGTTGAAAAGTACAGAACGAAAGATAAAAGATCACTTCGCGCTCAAACCTTCTCAGAACCGGTCTTTCATAACCTTTGCTCTGGTCTGATGCTGCTTTTATTTCGGCAAAGAATTTAGGCTGCTTGGATTCGAGTATTTCCAGGCAGGAATTTTCAAGTTCGGTAAGAGTGGGATCTGCGATAAAGGGATTCTGAAGATGCCTTATCTCCTTACCTATACGGTCCTTCAGCATTTCCTCATAGGCACCCTCTCCCTCAAGTTTACCTATCTCCACGCTCATGCGGTCCTTGTCATAGGTAATGATGAAACGCATCTGTCTTATCCGGGCAAGAATTTTTTCAGTGCGCTCTTTAAGCTGTCTGTATCCTCCGCTTTCAAGAATATCTTTCAAGATTCGGCGGAATTCAAGCAGTCCTTCCGAGGCAAGGTCTGTATTTTCAAGAGCCTGTCCGAGTGCCTCATATGCGGCACAGTAAGCGCCTATCTCCCTTATGTGCCATACGCATTTCTGCATGGGGATACGCGCTTTTTCTCCCTCCTGACGAAGCTCCGTTACGGCATTCAGATTCTCCGTGAAAGCAATAAGCGCGTCACGTACCGTTTCCTTCCTGATATCCCGGTAGACATCACGGCGATACCTGACTTCCTCAGGAGACACAGGCATATAACGGTAGTATTTTTTCATATCCTTACCCCATCTGATCGCCATCTTATCTATGATCTGATCAAGGTTAAGGTCCTGATAAAACGGCACGGCTTCAAGGGGCACGAATTCTCTCGAGCCCGGATTCAGTATACTGAATTCATCTGTTTTTGACTGCATAGCGCCTCCCGGACATACTAACTCTAATGATAATAAAACCATCATTTTATATGTAAAACAAGTCGTTTTTTCTCTTAAACCGGTGGATTTTTGCTATATATCTCATACTGCAAAACAAACGGGACCTTCATCTGAGAATGATGAAGGTCCCGTTTTTATCATCTTCTTCTGTCTATGCCGCGTTCCTCGTAAAATCTTGCCTTTTCGGAGTACATATCCTCATCTGCAATTCGCTCAAGATCTTCAAGCTTTGCATCCGGATTATCCTTATGTGAGGCATATCCTATGGACAGTGTCACCTCATCCGTATATACTCCGTGCCATTCGCCGGCTTTCGCAGTAATAGTCTTACGGAGGTCTTCAGGCTTGGAGGAATGAACGATAGCCATGAATTCATCACCGCCGGTACGATATACCTTTCCCTGATTTCCGACAGACAGGGCAAGGCAGTCAGCAGCACCCTTTATGAGCTCATCACCCGCAGCATGGCCTTTTGTATCATTTACTTTTTTCAGACCGTTAACATCAATCGAAAATAATACCAGATCTTCAGAAAGTCCTGTTTTAGTTATTTCCTTAAGATCCTCATCATAGCATCTTCGGTTATACAGTCTGGTCATCTCGTCAGTCATCGAGATCCTGATAAGATTTTCCTCACGCCTCTTTTCTTCATCGACGTTTCTCTTGGTATAGATAACAACATTCGGAATTCCGTCAAGCGTGGAATCGACGGTTATATACTGTGCTCTGAACCATCCGGATACCACATCGATAAAGTCGGCACTTATCAGCTTCTTATGCGAGAGTCTTGACCTTATGGTCTTAATGTTGGTAAAGGTCATGAATGCATCCACCTGGTCCGGCATAACCTGATGCTTGAGCTGCTGTGCCATAAGTGTATGCGTCTGTGCGCTCATGTCGATACCGTGCTTCTTCTGCTCCTCATCACGAAGAGACATCTCGGTATTGTTGACGAAATCGATAAGGTTAACGTTATCGTAGATCTCGGCCATGGAATCAAGGAGCTTCATTTTTTCATTAACGCTCTTTTCCTGCTCCTTGATCACCCTGTACTGTGAAAACAGGCCCTTGAAATATGTAATGGTAAGTTTTCCGATGATATATCCCGAGGCGAACATGATAAGACTCTCTATCGTAAATCCTCCCATCGCGTCCGCAAAATAAGCCATTCCATCATCATAATACTCAGTCCTGAGTGAAGCTTCGTATGCAGATGTCATCCATGTAGCCCCGAACATAAGGACATAATTCAATATCATGGCAAAGAAATATATTGCTTTGTCACAAAAAAGAAGACTCAGGAGAGGAACAAGAAACCATGTGATATAGATGCTCACGTGGGAATATGCCATATAAACGATTAGCACATCCAATGCGGTAAGCGCAAACAGGCATGTGAAAGTCGATGTGGGAATCGCTTTGACCAGCAGCCTGTGAATGGTGGAAAGCAGAATGACCAAGGCGGATATTCCGATACATGTGGTGTAAGTAATATCCTTAAACACGCCGCCATATACACCGGCCGCTATCGCAGGTCCGGTTCCGACAAAAAACCACAGCACAATATTGAGATATTTATTGACGCTGATCCTGTTTTTGATCACAAAATCTTCATATGTCATTGATATATCATATTCCATGGCAAGCCTCCTGCTCTTTCGGTGCCTGACACCATTATTAATTTTCACGGATAACGCGATAGTATTTACTATATTTCAATGTAATGCGTACACGTAATATAATCAAGGCTTAGGTGCCTGATAAATTTTTAAACTCACATGAAAAACCTGCTCTCATGCTCAATTATCCATTTCGTGGTTGATCTTACAAATGAGTCGGCCTGCTCAGGTGTCAGATAAGTGTAGTCTCTGTGCAGTTTGCCATGATTATCACTATGATAGAACCCACAGATGTACTGCCTTCTGTTTAAGAATAGCTCCGGCAGCCACCGGAGCTCATTCAATTACGCTTAATATTCAGATCACTGTTTTTTCTGATATTTTGCCAGAACAAAAGTATAGGCAACCGCCAATCCTATTGAACTGAACACAACTCCCAGCATCGGGATAATGAAGCCTGCGGAATTCTGCTTCAGGAAAAGGAACGGCACTCCGAATATTTCGAATAAACCTGCATAAACAAACCATATGGTTCCCACAGAATGATTGTATTTTACGACATCATTCACCTCAGGAGGTTTAACTCCCGTAAAGAAACCCGCAGGTTTCTCAGATCTCCATGAAATAATTCCGATTACTATCAAAACCAGAGTTATTACGCTCCATATGATAAAGGCAATTATCATTTTATATCCCTCACTGTTTTATGAACTTCCTGGGTAATCCGCCATTCATCTGTATGGTCAGTGTATTATCGACTAATTCATAACTGTATACAAACACCAGTCCGTATTCACTTTCATTTACAGTTATGGTTTTTTCGGCAGTGTTAACGGAATATGTTCCGGAGACATAAACATCTCCGGCATCATCCCTGTAAGATCCGCTGCTTCCAAGAGTCAGGGTTGATATTTCACCGTCAGTCCCTTTCCATGTACCTACAAGATCAGCTGCGGATGTCTGTGAAGCGCTTTCTGTCTGAGTTCCTGCATCTGATGATTTTCCGCAGGCTGCAAGGCACAGCACAAACATAAGGAATACTACCGTGATAAATTTTTTAGACATTTTAAACTCCCTCATCATGTTGATAATCCGGCGTCTGAAAATCATTCAAACGTCAATGCCGGTATTATAACATATTTTTTCTTAAGATTCTTACAGCCTGACCCTTAGTTCAATAGCTTTCTTATAATCTCCAAGTTCCTCATAAGTATATGCAAGGTTTTTCAATGCCGTCTTCGTCTTAGGGTTGTCATCTCCCATTGTCCGCCTCATAGCCTCATATACCGCCTGCTCCAATTCTGCTTCTTTTCGGAGATCCCCGATCTTTCCATATGCATAGGCAAGATTTCCAAGAGTGACAAGTGTACTCGGATGTTCTTCACCAAGTTTTAGTTTTCGGGCCTCGTATACTTTCTCAAGCATCTCTGAAGACTTGTGAAAATCTCCCATAGCTCCGTAACTTGTAGCGAGATTATTCAGTGTCAGGAGTGTGTCGGGATGATTATCTCCCAGCACTTTTTTTCTGGATTCGTACAGCTTTTCTTCCAGTTCCGCTTCTTTTTTATGCTCACCCAGTTCTCCGTACGTCATCGCCAGATTAGCTAATGTTGTCAGTGTGTTAGGATGTTCTTCGCCCAGGAGCTTACTGCGCCTTTCATACAGTTCCTGTTCCATCTCCAGTTCTTTTTGTGTATTTCCGAGTGCTCCAACCGTAACAGCCAGACTGTTCAGTGTCACCAGCGTATCCGGATGATCTTCCCCGCAGACCAGCTTCCTTTTTTCATATACCTTTTCTAATACCTCTGCAGCCTTTGAATTATCTCCTGTTTTTGCGTATGCCACTCCAAGATTATTCTGTGCAAGCAGTGTATCCTGATGGTCTTCTCCGTATATTTTCTTATACCTGACATATACGATACGATCCAGTTCCAGTGATTTTTGATATTTCCCGAGAGCTCCATACAAATAAGAGATATTACCCAATACCTCCAGTGTATCGGGATGCTCGGGACCGTACTTTTCTTTCCAGTTAAGATAAATCTGCTTTTCCAGTTCCAGATCCTTTTGGTATTCCCCGAGTTTTCCGTAGATCACCGCCAGATTCTTTAACGTTTTCTGAGTGAGTTTCGCATCTTCACCAAGAGCTTCCTTCCTGATCTCGTATACTCTTTCATATAATGGCAGTGACTTTCTGTATTTTCCGTTGCTGCTATATGCATAAGCCAGATTATTCAGATATTTTTCCCGTTTCCGGTCATTTTCCGGATATTCCTTCTCTGCCCACACCAGCAGTCTTTCACGCCACTTTATTTCCTCACTGTAGTTCCTGCCTACTCCTTCGGCATTTTCATACATCGAGGCAAGTTTTTCCATCGCTTCCGGGATCTCCGCTTCTGCAGCTCCCGTGATCAGTTCCAGGGCACGTTCATTATCTTTTTCAACATCGATACCGTTCAGATAAGCCAGCCCGATAAGAAAATTATGGATCTGATCAGAATCATCCTTACGAATTGCAATATTCTTCAGCCCCTCAAGAAAACGTTCACGGAACTCTTCGTTGTCCTGTCCTTTAACGCTTAACGGAATTCCAAGATATTTTGCAGCCATCTGCACAGAATCCGTCTGCACCATCTCTACGGGCAAAATCTCCTTGCCTGCTTTTTTTGCTTCAGGATATTCAATACGCATTACATAGTTCTGATCTTCCAGAAGATTCGGTGTTACAAGCAGTGTAAAAAGAGTACTTTTTTCCAGCGCTTCGGCAATGTTTTCATTAAAATCTTCTCCGGGCACGAGAAATTCGTCATACCATATGGCAATATCACGGCACAAAGGATTTTTATGGATAAGATGCATCAGTTCATTGGCATACTTTCGATCTTTTTTGCGGTAGCTAAGAAAGATATATGCGTCAAACGCTGCCTGAACACGCTTTCGAAGTTCATCTCCAAGCAGCACATCACCAAGATAGGATTCCAGTTTTTCTTCATAGCTGATTGCGGTTTCATCCTTCTGCCCCGGGGAAAGATACTGAAATTTACCGAATTTCTTCCCAAACAGATCATCCAGACCATGTTCCATCATAAGTGGAAGTACGGGGATATGATGTTCCATCGCAAAAGGAAGATCCGTATCGAGCGCACGGTTACCTCCCTGAAGCAAAGAAAGTGTCACGGGGATAACAAACAGATTCATCTGTTCCAGATCGTTTCCCCAGTCTTCAGCCTCATAAGGTGCAGACATATCACCGGTATAATAAATTATGCAATCGTGAGTCCGATGGATCTGTTCACAGATTTCATCAAAATAAGAGTTAAAATCATTCGGATGGCATGTAAAATAGACTCTGGGTCTGTTATTCATAGCCATGCCTTTTTTTCTAAATTTCAACCATGTTCCTTTTTTGTCAGACATCACATTCCCCTTCCGGTGCCCCAGTTATCAATTCTTTCCTGCGTCCCAAGTGACTGGTTTGCGATTATTCCCAGTTTATATTTTCCATTTTGCTTTCAACTTCTATCCATGCGGGAGTAAATCCACTCGACAGCGCGGTTTTCCATGATGCCAGGTTGGAAAGGCTTGTCCCATAATAAGGTATTGCTCCCCGCTTAAAAGTTTCATTTTTCAGAAGAGTTACCAGCTTTTTCGCAACGCCCTTTCCACGATATGCGGAATCAACATCTATCCCTATCTGCCACAACACAGGAGTGTCAGCCGAGCAACCGGCCATGCCCATGATCTTACTGCCGTCAAGTGCAACAACCGCAAGCACATCCGGTCTGTCCGGGCGGAAGTGATCACATATGGCATTCGGGAATTCCTCACGTCCGTAATATTCCTGGATATCCTCCTGCTCCAGCCATTTGATATTCAGCTCAGTTTCGGGAATGATCTCATCATCCGAAGGCAGGAACATATGATGGGTGAGAGCCATTTTATATCCATGCTTTCGGATCTCAGTCTCAAGTTCATAGAAATTCTGCTGCTCAAAAAGCCATATTCCTTCTTTCCCGGCAGCCCAATCCTGAAGCCACGGATGTATCGACTCATCAGAAGATATCACTGTACCTTTTCCGAATGTCGCCATCTGAAGGAAGAATTTCTCTTCCGAGAATTTTCTTCTTTTCTCGTGAAGATTCGAGACAGTAATGGTATTCTCATCCTTCGAAAAATCATCAGGAGAGCAGTTGAACTCATACGATAACTGCTTTTTTACCTCGTTAAATATTTCCGTTTGTGATATCTCTGCAGACTTTGATCGGTTCACCCTGCGCAATCCTTTCTTCCACAAGTTTTCTGATTCCGGCGCACCACGCATCGGTCTTACTTATATCTTCACAATACTTCTTAAGTATCCAGTCACATTCAGAAAGAGCAGACTCATACTGCCCACCTGATAATTCGCCTGATGAATATGCCGCATCAAGTTCATCCCTGTCATCAACCTTAACATCACCCTCCGGTGTAAAGATCACATCCAGATACTTATCAATGTACACAGCAATCCCATCATCGTCATATTCTATGCCCTCAGTAACATCCACATACCAGATGGATGGCTGATATCTTACGTCAGCGGGCACAGGATAATTATATCTTTCCTCATCATGTTTCCCGTCGGGAAAAAACATTACAGTCATTACATGCTTATGATCATCCTGTATCAACTGCATCCACGTCATTCCGCCGCCTGTAACCTGTATCCTTCCCGCTTTGGGAGTCTCCCAGTAGTTTTCTTCGCCGTCTGTAAGTCTGATCACACAGACCATTCCGTGAAAAATCTCATCATCAACCCTCATCTGATAATAAGGATAATATTGAAATCCCCATCCGTCACGATTCAGCCTTTTATGCTTCAATGCATCTCTCCTTAATAAAAATTTAATGGGGTCTGACCCCTATTAGACACCCAGAATATTTTTCTCCATGCTGTCCAACAGATCATGTGAATCATCTTCTATATGGGATAGATAGGTGACAATGATCCCTCTTTTGGGAAGAACGTAGCATTTCTGCTTCCATTTACCGTTAATGCTGAAACCATCCCTGTATTTCCATATATAGAATCCATATCCGCCTTCCCTGTTCATCTGCTGTATAGAGGTGGCAAGATTAACATACTCTTCGGAAACGATTCTTATTCCCTGATAAATACCCCCGTTATATAGAAGAAGCCCGAATTTACTGAGATCATGTACGGATAATTTCGTTCCAGATGCTCCATAAAAGTATCCATCGGGACATCTTAAGTATTCAAAGGTCTCTATATTGAGCGGCCTGAATATTCTCTCTTCGATGAATGAACCCAGATCAGAACCGATTGCTTCTGTCAGGCACACGCCGGCAAGGTATGAATTTATATTATTATAGTGAAAACTCCTGTTTTCCGTATCGGAGATAGTCTGTGATAATGAAAAATCAAGCCAGCTGTCACCTTCCGGGCGAAACGGCAGATCTGCCACAGACATGGTAAGCAGTCTTTTTATGCTGAGCCTGCTCAAAGTATCACGCTGATCATCAGACAATTTATCAAGTCTGCTCTGTGGAATGTAATAAGTAAATGACTTGTCAATATCAATCAGCTTCTCATCATATGCCATTCCGACCGCGATCGAAAGGATCGTCTTCGTAGCTGAATAGAGCTCATGAATCCCTGTTGTATCCCCATAGGAATGAGTAAGAAGTCCGTTTTCATAAACTTCTGTTCCAAATACATTCCATTTATTGGATTCTATATCATTAACAAATGCATCAAAATTCATATTTTATTACCGTCGTGATTCCATTATTCAGTTCTTACAAGATACTCTTTCATTATATCCACAACTTCATGATAAACCTCTAGATTTTTATAACCCTTGATAAGTTTCATGCTTAAGCCATATTCGTCAGAGGTCAGCATATAATCTTCCCGCCCGCCTCCGGTTATCATTCCTATTTCTTTATCTCCCAGGAAAATGTTACATGGAGTGATCGCAGCATAACCATATTCGCATTCCGAGCCGTTATATATTCTGCAGTCCGGACAAAAGAACATGAAGTTTGCTTTAAGCGGAACAGCATATTCCTTTCCACATTCATTACATTTTACTTTTCTTACCGGAGGATTCATGGATGCTTTTTGGACATAGTTTTCATACTGATTCCGGAGTTTTTCTTTCTTGTCTTCCGGAAACTTTGAAAATGTTTTAGCAGTATCAAGAAGTGTGTATCCGACATTTTTCTTCGTATATAGCCAGGTTTCAAAATTCATCATTTTCTGAAATCCCCTCCAAAACCGTAGATATAAATCACTTCATCTTTCTGACCATTGAGTACTCATTCAGAAGAGTCCCATCTTTTAGTCTTATAGCATCCGGCTTTACGCCTGTGATTCGAAATCCCATCTTCTCATACAGAGCCCTTGCTCTTGAATTACCTTCTACAAAATCAAGTTCCATCTGAATAATATCATGATTTGACTCAGCAATACGGATCATTTCCTCAAACATTCTGGTTCCGATTCCCTGATTCCAGTATTCCTTTAAAAGAGCAATTGCAACAAAAGCTCTATGCTTTGTCTTCATTCCTTTTTTCCATACAATTTCGCAATTACCTGCAACCTTACCGTCTACAATACACACAATCATTGCCTCATTATCAGAAGCATTCATCCGATCAAACAGTTCTTTTTCACCTTCAGGGGTATACTTTTCACATTCTTCCGGATAGCGCAGGATAAACTCGGTTTCTCCGGAAGAAACATAGAGATAGTCAAGCATACCTTGAATATCCTCATTTCCGGGGCTCCTGAGTAATGCTGATCTTCCATCTTTAAGTTTAAATTCAACCTGTTCTATTCTCATCACATACTCCTTATTAATATTATGTATCTACCGGCTTATCTGCATGCGAACATTCCATAATCTTTAGGGAGATCTATAGCACCATCAACAGTATGCTCTGATAAAATATCTCTTATCTTCTGTTCCGTAAGATCAAAAACAGATTTAAACGAAACCAGGCTGCGCAAGTACGCCACCATATCTTCCATTTCGGTTATATGAAGAGAATCCTCATAACAATACGAAGTAACATCTTCAAAAACTCCAAGCAGTTTTTCTGCACCGTTTTGCATTGTAAAGTTATGGTTCGGATGGAATTCCTCTCCGCCAAGTCTGAACCACTCTGCAAGTCTATCAGTAAAATTATTCTCTCCAAGTGTAGCGCAATAGAATACTCCACCTTTCTTCAATACTCTTCGCACCTCACAGAGACCTTTATTTAGATCCGGCACATGATAAAGCATGGCGTTAGCTATCACCACATCAAATGTGTCATCATCGAAAGACAGATTCTGAATATCTTCAACACGGTATTCAACATTTTCTTTCTCACCAAGATTTCCTTTGGCAGTTTCCAGCATTCCTTCAGACAGATCTGTAAGGATAAGTTTTCCACATCTTTCCACCAGATCATCATGCCCTATCCACAGAGCCCCGGTGCCGCATCCAAGTTCCAGGATATTCATTCCTTTACATACGTCGTAGTTTGAAACAAGCCAGTTACTATATCCCTGTTTGTTAGTGGAATATTTATCATGAAATGTAATCCTGATATCTAATCCTTTCGATGTCGCATACTGCTCCTTCACAGCAGCAGTGTCATTTAAGCTTCCCATCCGCATTCGTTTTATCCCCATTTACTCTTAGAAATTCATCAATTGTTCTACAGTCAGCGCTGCTGCATAGAGCCTGTACTCATCAGCGCCATACAGCATCACAGCCTGTCTCACACCATCTTTGTCAAAGGTTCCTCCTCATTAAACTTACCGGGTACTGCGGCAGCATTCTCATCAAGTTCCGCTATACAGTTAAGTCCGTCCCTTCCACCGAGCTCTTTTGCCAATCGGATTGACTCTAAAGTCTTATTCATATCTGATTTCCTATTTCTTTCCCTGCACCTTCCTCGATCATTAGTGAATACATAATGATATTTTGATATCATTAGGATTCTGAATCATGATGACTCAGACGTTTTATCATATAAAAAATTAGATACTCAATCAGCATAACACTAACTGCCAATATTGCATACCCGATAAGGTAGCCGGGATTTCCCATAAATCCTGCAATCCATTCGAGTGGGGTATCTGTCTCAGGCCAGTTAACAAAGAAATAATTACATCCAAAATGCTTATCAAAGACATATATCGGTGGGACAGCCACACATAAAAACAGTAATACATAGTGCAGATGCCTGACAGAAGGAACTGTCTCTCCTTTTATCATCAGTAGTACAGGGTACAGAACAAGCAGACCATGCCAAAGATAACTGTGAAGATTAATGAAATTGGCAACAGGATAATATACAGTCCAGTCCGGAAAGATCAATGCAGCAAGTGAACCCGGCATTATCAGGATAACCGCGACCTCTCCAAAGATCTCTTTTGCCTTTTTCCATGGCAGGAATTCCCGCAACAGGAAAACAAATATACCGATGCTGCAGACATGCAAAGGAAGATACCACAATCCGAATCGCTTGATCAATACAAGAAACAGATCCTTAAATGCTTCAAGAAACACCATGAATAGAGGAATCACCTTCAGGATCATCGTCTGCTTCTTCTTATCCAGTTTCAGATAGAATAAAACAATAAGTACAACCGCAACCAGGGTTACGGAAGTACTTATTATATGCTCCTTACCGAACAAAGGATAACCTGATCCGTACGGTATATCATTCTGTTGTTTCCAGAAATATTCCATCTTGCCGTCAAACCTTTGCCGTACTGAAAAGATTAAGCTTTCAGAACATAAACATCAGATTCAAATGTAACGCTTCCATCATTCTTTGAATATGAAGAACTGTGATCATATACCATTCCAAGTTTTTTCATAACTTTAGCACTGCCAACATTTTCTTTGGCGCATTCGCCCTCGAAGGAATGTGCTCCGTAAGTTTCAACTGCGTGATCCATCAAAGCCTTCATTCCCTCAGAAGTGTAACCCTTGCCCCAGTCATCATATCGATTAACATACGATAATGTCCAAACGTCCCTTTCGACAACATGGTTTAAAGCATATATACCAACAGCGTGTCCGTCCTCTTTATCTATTGCCAGCATCAAGATATTTACCTTTGATTTTGGATCCTTCTTTGGAAGCCAGACCAGCGGTTCTTCAGGTGTCTTGCAAGCAGAGCCCATCAGATATTTATATACTCTTTCATCCATATCCCATGCAGCCATTGCCAGATAATCATCCGGTCTTAACCGCCTCATTATAAGTCTGTCAGTTTCTACAACTTCCTCTCCTGGATTATAAAGTTTATCTCGATCCATTTCGCATCTCCATGTTTTCAATAAATCATCCGCATTTCTTCCATTCCGAATTCGATCAATCCGGTATCCTTAAATCCAACTGATTCATACAGTCTCTTTGCTACATTATTTCCCGGAGCCACTCCTGTATAAATATCCTGAGGATGGAATTTCTCTTTTATAAATTCCAATCCCAATTCGAGGGCCTGTCGACCGTATCTTTTGTTCTGATACCTTTGATCGATCATGAATTTCCAGAGAGTATAATACTGCTTAGCCTCGTAATAGCCCATCATGATAAATCCCACCATAATTTCGTCATCATATATTGCAAACGGCCATGCAGTCTCTGAATACACATAAGCCTGTGCCAGAGATTCGGAATTTGGTGAGACAAATCTCTCCTGATCTTCCCGCACATCAAGTGCAAGCACTTCATCTATATTGTCTTTTGTCACCGGGACCAGCTTAATCATGTAACTCCTAACATATAAGTATTAATCAACCTATTTCTATATAATCCGATATCTCATTAGTTGACACTTCAAGGAGATATGCCTTAGGGCACATAGATTGATAAAAGAGTGCCTCTCTGGCATAAGTATCAAACATACCATTTTTTATTTTTTCTCGAATAACGTGTTTAAGAATCTGCGATTCATTCAGTTCGAAAACGTCAGCCCCGCTCTGACCAGTATTAACCTTTTTTAAATTGTTCAAGATGGTTTTTCCTTCTCTTATGTTGTTACAGGTCTGGCCCAATCCACATCCTCAGCTTCTTCAATAATTTCCAGACTTATCAATCTATATCCGTAAGTGTTATCAGCCTCTTCAATCGTAACAGCAGCTGTCCACAACCAGTCACCACCGTAAACATCATATGTCAGGATATATCGGTTACCCACTTTTGATACATCCGATATTTCCCAATCCATAATATCTCCGATCATTCCCTGCTCGAGGTATATGCAATCATCATCAGAATTATAATAAACTGACATTTCTCCGAAGAAAGATGGATCCAGATTAGCCTGAAGGTTTTTGGCATCCTCCTCCATAAAAACTTTTTCAATCAAATATTCCCACTCATCATATGGCATTCTCCTTAGTTCCGTCGGAACAAGCTCTGTTCCGTACTCCGGTCCATATGAAACCTCCTCTTCATACGCTTCGGTTTCATAGAAAAGTCCGCTTAATTTGTAAAGCATCTCCTTCACACAGTAAAATTCCATTGAACTCAGATAATCTCCTGACGCTGTATTACCGGGAAGCAGTTCCTCGGCACAGTATCCGAACATACAGACAGTCTTATAAGATAATCCCATTTTCAGCATGTCGATATCTTCTATAAACACCGGCACGTCATTATAAATGATCACGGTTCCTGTGACATCCTCTTCCTCACAGTTATAGTCACTTCGTGTTATCAGAAGCACTCCATCTTCTATACCATCTATCGAATAATCATATTCGCCTCTGCAAGAAAGCTTGTATCCCTGTTTCTCTTCCACATCATATATGATGACCATTTCTGTCACAAAACCGCTTCCGGTAAAAAAGGAAGCACATGCATCCTCATGTCCGTCTCCAGTAACATCAAACATGAAGATATTGTATGGAATGGTTCCCATGAGAGGGTTATTTTCATACACATATTCCATCAGTCCATTCCAGGCTTCATCAGGAACATCATCAAAAGAATATGGAGAATATTCCATGGAATTTACAGAATTAACATGGAGTGCAACATCATGAGCAGGCATGATGAAAGAAATTACATAGCCTTTCTTCTCATCATAATCCCGCTTCAATTCAACGTCTTCACTGTCAGTGTAGAAAGAATAATCCGTATCAGTAGCGATGATATCGTAATACACTTTGACCCTGTCGCCTTCAGCATAAGATGTTTCTTTTGATTCGAATCCATAATCCAAAATCAGCTGATACATAATCTCATCATTTGAATCATCGGATTCATCGATCATAGCTATCTGTTGATCAGTCACATCTTCTCCACATCCTGTCAACATCAGCATAAAAACCAACAGCATCAGACTAATTATTTTTTTCATATTCCCCTCTCACTTACTGCAAAACCGACAAACACCGGATTTACCTTCCCGACATGTAATTAATAAAAAAGGATTACTCTGATCCAAGAATAATCCTTTTTCTTTTCATCGCAACAGATCAATTATCTCAGATACTTTACATACAGATGATCTGACTGACCACCGTAGTTCACGATATCTTTAACATATGAATATCCAAAATGTTCATACAATCCGACATGGTCTGAAGGGATGTAACTCTTATCAAACCCGAGTTCCTTCAGATACTCATTAGCACGACTTATAAGTCTGCCGCTTATCTTCTGCCCTCTGTACGCCTCATCAACATATATGCTGGATACCCATGGCATCAGTTCAGGCATCGGATAATAGTCTTCCTTCATGACCGAAGCCAT
>CAMOZY010000045.1 GCA_946631295.1 uncultured Lachnospiraceae bacterium | reverse complement strand
GTTCATAGCGGGCTGACATGCCGGATACCACAAACAGAAGTAACATGAACCAGGGATATACAATGTACTGATATGTATCCTGGGGCTGATGTTCACTGAAGGGGCCGATGATCCCATGCTGTGTCACGCCGTTGAAGATGTATATAACATGATATATGACAACCAGCACTACTGTTATCCAGCGAATATTATCCAAGTATGTCTTTCTCATAATTTTACCACCTTTGCTAAATATTTTAACATTTTTCTTGATTATAAAAAAGTAAGCTCCGCCAGTCTACCAAACGAAGCTTACATATTTTGCTATTTCTCGTTAAATTTGGTTGCGAACGCATTCCGAAACATGACCGTAATCTTCATTATATATTCCTCAGTGTTCCTTCTTAAATTTTTCCTTCAGTTTTGAGATTTTTGTTGTTATGATCGCACAGAATATTATTCCGAGTATAATGGCAACCCAACCTAAAAACTGC
The DNA here is from genome assembly GCA_946631295.1 of uncultured Lachnospiraceae bacterium. Classification (GTDB taxonomy): domain Bacteria; phylum Bacillota; class Clostridia; order Lachnospirales; family Lachnospiraceae; genus AC2028. The sequence continues at coordinate 22,931 of CAMOZY010000045.1, read as the reverse complement.
ATATTGCAGCGTATTTTATTTCTCATTCTGGTCATTTTATCTTTTAAGGTTGGTTTATTATTATTCATGTTGTGTATTCTCCGTTTTCAATTTTGAGGATTGTGTTACAAAAGCTGTCATTCTCGCAAAATTCCTGCCTGTCAAACCATATATCCGCAGGATGATCTGGTAGGACCATCTTCTCCGGATTCATAGTTTGCCCTGAATGCCATGTTGATCTCACTGATCTCGCGTTTTCCATCGATATAATCCTGGTACATCTCAGCAAGTCCTGCCATGCATCCATCACATGAGCCATTGATATTCCCCAGAGATTCGGCCACTATTTTTTCACGTTCCTCTTTTGTTGTATCCTTGATCAGAATTCCCATTTAGCCTCCTATTCATAATTCAGCTATTGCTTCAAATACTGAAGGTCTATTCTTCCTGTATCTTATCCTGATACTCTTATCCCGTATCTCTTCAGGATCCGGGTCAGGTACAGGATAAAAGATATACCATCCGAATATCTCCTTATCATCCGCATAATATCTTATTCGATATTCCTTATAATCTGCTGGGATGTAGTGCCTCGTCTTTCTGACACCTGCCTGCTCGGCTTCACCCGTGAAATACGCGGTAGTTTCCTCCCATCCTCTTTTTTCATCAGGATGAGTCAGTTTTACAAAATGCTCAAATATCATATCCTCTGCCTCCAGATCATTCCGGCTTTATTCTCTCGTTCCCGCTATGATCATCTGTATCTCAACTCTACAAGTGCCCAGTCATCAGAAGTTATCTCATACTCATTACCGCATCCGGGACAGAACTTATTCCTGGTGGCATCATAACTCAGTCCGCACGTCGGGCATGAGATTCTTGTCATAGAAAAGTTAAAATTGACAGGCATGTCAATTCGTCTCTGAAAAACTGCGGTAAAGATCTCGTGTTTCATCTTGACCTTTTCATCTGTCGCATAGAGAACATCGAAGAATGCAGTGGTCACAACTGTTACGATCCCGTTTTCTTCACTGAAGTGCTCAAGACCAAGAGCCCCTCCGTAGTTCAGATCTATGATATCCTTCATCTTCGGATCCAAAGCCTCGCCTTTATAGAAAAGCAGTTCCTTCTCATCCTTGGAAAATATGGCTGTTTTTATCAGTGAGATTGCCTTACTCGTAAAGTATTCAAATGAAAACTCATGATAGAAATATTTCATCCTGTTTTCGAATTTTTTTCTCGATCCTGCCGTGCCCATTTTTCCTGAAGACTGGATGATACGGTATATCGCCCTTCCAAGAAGAAAATATGCAAACAGGATATAGCCAAGTATCGCACCGGCGAAAGCACTTCCCAGAATAAATACAAGGATCATCCATATACTGTTTGCAAGCTGGTCGTAGTTAATGATACAGTTCAGGATAAAGATAACCGATGCACAGATTGAGATTGAGGTGAGCACACTCTTTTTAAACTCATCGGTGCTTAGACCTGCATCATCCAGAAAATAGTATGCGGTAACCTTGGGAAACAGATCATCCATTTTGTATGTGGTACCACAGTAAGGACATCCGTTCTGAAGTCCTGCAATGGTTGAAATCGCACCGCAGTTAGGACAGCTGATCGTATCATCATCCGGATGACAATCATTGAGCACATCCGTCACAGTCTCATAGAGCACACTCTTTCTGTCGTCCTTAAAAAGTTTCACTCCCGCCTTTGTGACAAGCCTTTTTACACCACATGAGCGAAAAGCAACTATACTCTCATAGTGTGAATCATGCCAATTACTTCCCTCAAGGAAATCGCTTCTTTCGTCATCTCTTGAATAGACCTGATAATCCATATCAAGTCCCTTCGCCTTTATGCGGTCATGCTGCAGCTTCAGGGTATATCTGATATCATTATCCGCAAATGTAATTTCTTCGCCTTTACTGACCGCACGCTGAAGAGAGAAAAGGAAATCATTCATCTTCTTATTGGCAGTCTTCTTAACCGGTACGATCTTAAACAGGTTATATCCCATAATCCCCTCCGCAGTTAATCTTTGTATAATACTTCAGTTCGTAGGAATCACTTTCCGAAGCTATTGCATCACATATCTCTTCGAACTCCTTTTTTACGGACTCTTCGTCCTTAAGGATGCTGTCAGATCATCATTTCAGTATCCGTTCTATCTGTGTGATATCCGCATCCGGAAGAATTTTCGCGAACTGCTTTATCACCCGTTCATATGATTCTTCAGGTGTGTGTTTATATACACTGTCTGTGAATTTCTTACCCAGGAATTTTTCGGGAGTCGAATACTGCGCGACTCCCCATCCGTATGTATTGCCGTATCTGTCCGTTTCATAGCGGAAATCACTTGTGATAACATAGCACTGCTTCTGCAGTCTTGTTATCGAGGAATCAAAACCCTTCTTCCCGTTTTTACCATATCCGCCCAGGTTCTTAAGCTGCTTGGACATCACCGGTGCATTGGCATCAAGAAGTTCATACAGTTCCTTATCATAAAAGGACGCAAGACCGTCATCGTATCTGGAATCAAAATCATATCCATCCCTGCGAAAGTTGGCAAAATCAGAGAACCACTTTCTGCTGATATACATAGCCTTCCCACGAAGGAACTTTCCGTATGCGCACTTCATCTCATTGATGACAGGGCCCTTCCATTCCCATGCAGGCCAGAATCCGTCATCTCCGTCCGTATACCAGCAGCCCTTTCCTATATGCTCTTCTATCGAAAAGCCTTCTATCTCATTTGCAAAAAAAGGAACGAATCCGACCTCATCGATCAGATCCACAAGTTCCTGCATTGAACGGATTTTGAACTTATCAGAAAATGTCATATCTTCTCCTTTCAGGCTCATCAGAAAAGATCGAGCATACTGTCCAGATAGACCTCTTCACGGACCTTCAGTCTGTGTTCCGGTCTGATCATATAGTGAAGCAGAAATTCAAAGACCACCGCACTGCCAAGGCTTCTGCCCTCCAGCTTGAAATTCGAAAACCCCATCGGCATATATACATCCCGCACCTCGGAAGGGCCGATATATCCGGGATTCTTCATTGCATCAGAAAAGCGGTAACCACTTGAAGCATTCGGAGATACGCATATGTGATCTTCGCACTCTTCACCAAGAGCCTTTCTGCTCACATTCTCATAGCAGTTCTTACGGTCGAAGCAATTGAAATCACAGCATTCATTACAGAGGAATTCGACCTTGTTCTTCTGCATCTGGGACAATCGGTTCAGCTTTTTAAATTCTTTATTCAGTCTGAAATCAGGAACAACATATTCGAACGTCTCACGGTCAAGTTCCTTTTTAAGATCTTCAAAATCCGTCAGCACCTTCGTCGTCGAAGAAACAAAATAAAACGATGGGTAATTCTTCCTGATGTGATCCATCAAAAGATCCGAACAGATAATGATACCGTTTCTCAGGCATCCTATATTACCTTCGACATTCCGCTCAGCTCCGGCATTACCGCTATTCTCAAGCAACTCACAGAGCCTGTTGCACTTCCTGTCGTCAAGGTGTCTTTTTTCAAGAAGGGAATTACTGAATGTAAGGCGTGCAGAAATACCGTATTCCCGCATAAGAGCAGACACATCATCAGGATCCGCATCACCGAATCCCACACGCCCTCCTCCCCATAAACAGTCAGCCGGCGCTCCGTAGATTGAACCGATATCACACCAATCGAAGAAATATTCCCCGTGCTCTCTGAAAAGAGGAAGGAATACTTTGTACAGATCATAGAATTCAAATAACCCGGGCAGGTGATAATATGCTTTCATACAAACTATAACCAGTCTTTAGCTACCTCAGTGGACACAAGTCCGTCGTTAAACATGATGCCCATCCTTCTTCTGTACTTATCAGCATCATCATGCCCTGCATCTATCGCATGTCCATACCAGATAAAAGCATTTTCCCAGTCCATGAGATTTTCAAACGCCATCGCAGCATTGGCCATTGCATTTACATTCTCAAAACGCTCTGCACTTTCCATGAAGAAAAATGCCGCATTTTCATACTCTGCTTCATAGAAATAATACAGGCCGATCCTGTTGAGCATATTTCCATCAGATACACCGGATTTCTTATCATCGTAAAAAGCAAGTCCGTTTTTATCGAAGGAGTAAGCAGAAGCCTCAAGGTAGTACTCTATTGCCTTCTCTTCGTCCATCCCGACATATATACCGTCATAATACATATCTCCGAGTATCTTATCAGAACGCAGATCTCCTTCATCAGCAGACCGTTCATAGAAATCAAATGCCTTGCCATAGTACTCATCTGCCTGATCGCTGTCATCCGTCTCATCATAAAGCAGGGCAATACGGTAATAAGCATCGCCTCTCAGGTATTCGCATCTTTCAGCACCCGCAAGATAATATTCCAGAGCCCTCTCAGCATCTCTGTCTTCAGGCTCCTCATGATACATGAACATATCGCCGAGAAGAATACAGGATCCCGCTATAGCTTCAGGATCACTTCCTGTCAGAGACTGCTGCAGCTTTATAATGACATAGGATACTTCCTGCGAATCATCATTTTCATTAGTCTTAGCCCAAAGGAGCGACTCATAATAAAATGCTTCGACACAATCCTGAGACACCGCCCTGTCAAAAAGCGACTTGGCCTTTTCATCGTCTTCCGTGACTGCATTTCCTTCAAGATACAGATTGCCAAGTCCAAGAAGTGACATTGCGCTTCCGCTGTCAATCCCGGTCTCATACATATCCCTGGCCGATTCGTAATCGTATTCACGCTCATACAATCTTCCGAGGTAATAATAGCTGTCGGGAATATACTGAGACAGTTCCTCGAAGTTCTCACGTACAGACCTGTTCTCATCAGATCCTGGATAAGCGCTGCAATATGCTTCAACTGCCGAAGCGTATAGTTCCTTCCTTTCTGCCTTTCTGACAAAATAGAATGCTATGCATCCGCCTGCTATAAGCAGTGCAGCCAAAGCAGAACACACCGCTGCTATGATAGTCTTTTTTCTCTTTTCCGCCTTCTTCTCGGCTTTCAGTTCCTCTTCCGATTTCTGACGGACAGGTGCCGCACCATTCTCGGTATTAATGATCACATCTATATACTCTCTTAATGCGGCGATATTTTTCTTGAGGGGTTTCGAAACTGCATCAAGCCAGTGGACTCTTGTAAGATAATATTCAAGCTCAATGCTCATCTGATCATCGGTAAGCTTGAAAGGAACGATCGTCAGCCCGGCATTGAACGCCACGGCTATCTCATTCATGACCTGTCTTGAATTATTGGATTCTTCAGTATAGACAAGAACAAGAGCTTTGGATTTCTCCAAAGCTTTTGTAATAGCTGTCACCCACTCCTCACCGGGCAGAATATCCCTGGGAGCGTACCAGCACTTTATTCCATGTTGTTCAAAATCGGCCACAATAGCATCAGCAACATTCTTATTCTTGGTTGAATAGCTGATGAACACATCATGGCCGCCCTTATTCTGAACTTCCATTCATCAATCACCAATAAATGTCCAGCGGATATCATCCTTACCGCTTATGATAGATATAGGCCACTCAGACTCTCTTCCGTCAGGAGTATCGACAATGATCGTATGTGTGGGAACACCTTCCGGAACAGTTGCTGAATAAGCAGTGATCTCACCCTTATCAAGTATTTCAGAGGCCTTTCTTTCAAGATAAACCTCACTTCCGTCATAAAGCGATACAACATAGATCGTATCATCACCATAACCGTATTCCGCGTAGTCAACAGGGTACGGCTGATAATAATCCCATGTATCATCCGAGTGAGGATTTACCATGATCATTGCAGCAGCCCCTTCGGGAACATAGTTCAGGAATTCATTCCAGGTATTCACATTGCTGTGATGTCTGTAATCTGCAAAGGCATAGTTGGGAGCATTAAGGCATTCAGGTCTGTCTATGACAGCTTCATAAACTTCATCATAGTCATCCTTCCAGTACTCTATATGCAGCTCATCATCAATGATGGAAAGCCCGCAGATTTCAGCACCATCAACTGTATAGACAACGTGGTCCTCGTAATCATATACGGTATCCATATATGAATAGAAGGAATCCCAGACCTTGTCTCCGAATATATAATTACATCCGTAAATTACCTTCTCGGGCCATCCGCTTCTCATATTGAACAGGGTGTAGCTTCCCATATGAGGATTAACATGCGCTTCTACGATGAGATAGTCTCCGAATGTAGTGCAATCCATGATCTTATCACCGGTGATCGCATAGTCATTCAGTTCATGTGTATATCCGTTAATGGTAAATGATGTACCGCTGAATTCGACCTCCTGTGCGAGAGGATACAGCTCATACTCACCGTAAAATGCTCTTTCAACCTCTTTAAGTGAAGTAACCTTGCCGTCACTGTCAGTTTTTACTTCATAAACCAGATTGGGATATACCGCATCCAGATTTGATTCATGCAAAATACCACTCATATCGGCATTTGAAGAAACTGAATACCACTGTGCATCCTGATGTTCGCTCTCATCAAAAACAGCAGACATAAACTTAAATGCCGTATACTCTGACAAAGCCTCTTTTTCAACTGCTTCAACAGTCTGAAGAAGGATTCCTGCATCCCCCGTCTCTACCGCAACAGCATAGAATTCCGAATTTTTCGTAACATCTCCGGTTCCTTTCACATTATTGTCACGTGTAAAGATCCATCTCATATCCAGATCGAAATCTTCGACAGCAGGCAGACAAAATACATCATAAGCGATAAAGGAGCCGCCATTTCCGATTTCTTCAATATACAGAAAATCCTTTCCCTCAGACTGTGTGATCCTGAAACGGCCGGAAGTCGAAGACGTATCCTCCCAGCATCCGAATGCATTCTGAAGGCCCGTGAATTCCATCTCGTAATAGTGAAGACCGGACATTGACGAATCATATCCTTCATTAAATTCTATGGTTCCGTCGCATCTTGCGCCTGTGGGAATATACTTGAACCTGCATTTGCCATCCTTTGAAACGAGGAGTTCACCGTATGATTCTCCGCTGCGCATATCTGTCAGATACCAGGTGCCCTCGGCAAAAGAAAGAATTGACTGCTCCGAATTATAGTCTATTGAAACAACGCCGTTTTCAGATACCTGAAGTTCGGAATTTCCGGGATCTTCGTCATTTTCATCATCATCCCCGTCGTCATCTCTGTCATCACGGTCTCTGTCATCATCATCGTCTTCTTCATCATCGCCATCTTCATCTTCGATCTCGGTATCACGTCCGGAATCCCCCACCATGCCGGAGCATCCTGATAATCCAAGGCACATAACCGTACCAAGAACAAAAAGAGTTCTCACTAACCTGTTTTTCATAACATTTCTCCTTTTAAGAACTTCCCCTCGAAAAAACAGCAATACATGGTTATTATATCATGTCAGCCCAGTCTTGAAATGATGTATTCTTTAAGCTACTATCTTATTGGGGTTATTATTTACTTATGGGGTATATTTTGTGAGATCCAAAAACAATCTTTCCACTAAGATCATACTGATGGTCGAGTGTATCCTGCTCATTTCGAGCGTTCTTTTCTGCGCAGTATCGGTTTACAGAGCAAGAGTCGGTATCAGAAAGGCTATCCAGCAGCGAATGCTGGATATAGCAAACTGCGCTTCAGGTTCTATAAGCGGTGATCTTCTGAGGACACTGGATGAATCTTCTGTAGGCAGTCCCGCATACAATGATGTTTACAATACTCTTGCCGTATTCAGGGATAATGTTGAACTCGAATATGTATACAGCATAAAGGAAGAAAGCCCTTCAAACTTCATCTTCACAATGGACCTCGATCCGGTCAGTCCGGCTTCCTACGGCGACAGCGTGGAATATACGGAGGCACTGGCAAGTGCAGGAAGAGGTGTTGCCGCTGTTGATGAAATACCCTACACGGATCAGTGGGGTGAATTCTACAGTGCTTACAGCCCTACCTTTGATTCAGACGGTAATGTGGCGGGAATCGTTGCTGTTGACTTTTCCGTAGAATGGTTTGAAGACCAGCTGTCTGCACAGACACGTTCAACAGTTATAAGCTATATTATCATCCTTATTATTACGCTTCTGCTCGCAGCACTGCTGTCTGTCACAATAGTCAGACCCTTTGTAAGGATGCAGGGAGAACTGCTCGAAGAAAAGGTCCGTGCAGAAAGTGCAAGTCAGGCCAAGAGCGATTTTCTTGCTAATATGTCACATGAGATCCGCACACCGATCAATGCTGTCCTTGGCATGAATGAAATGATCATCCGTGAGGAAAAAAGGGCTCAGGAAGAACTCACTGACACAGATACAAAAACCATGCGTGAGTCCCTGAAAAACATCGGTCTGTATGCTGCAGATGTAAAGAGCGCAGGAAATAACCTTCTTGCAATCGTCAATGACATCCTTGATTTTTCGAAGATCGAAGCAGGCACACTTGATGTGGTTGAAGCGCCCTACCAGCTCAGTTCCCTTCTCAATGACATCAATAATATGATCTTTTTCAAGGCAAGGGATAAGGGATTGGCTTTTTCAATAGAAGTCGATAAGGATCTCCCCGACGAACTCAGCGGAGACGAGGTACGCGTAAGACAGATCCTGACAAATCTCCTGGTCAATGCCGTTAAATACACCGAGAAGGGATCTGTAAGATTCACCATGTCCGGCGAAAAGAAAGATGACGGGACTCTTGTCCTGAATGCCGAAGTTCACGATACCGGCATCGGAATAAAGGAAGAAGATCTTGAGAAGCTCTTTACCAAATTCCAGAGACTGGAAATGGAACATAACAGCACTGTCGAAGGCACAGGTCTCGGACTTGTGATAACCAAGCGTCTTCTCGATATGATGAATGGTGAGATCAGTGTGAAGAGCGAATACGGAAAGGGATCAGTCTTTTCCGTATCTATTCCTCAGAGGATTATATCTGATGCGCCGATGGGAGATTTTCAGGAAAGATTCGAAGCCAATCTTCTCAAGTCGGGAACATACCGCGAATCATTCAGGGCACCTGATGCTCACATCCTTATCGTAGATGATACCAGGATCAATCTTACTGTTGCGGTTAATCTTCTCCACAATACAAAACTCCGCATCGATACCGCGACTAACGGTGCCGATGCGGTCGATATGGCTGCCAAAAAGGCATATGACCTCATACTTATGGATCAGCGCATGCCGGAAATGAACGGAACCGAAGCACTGCATGCAATAAGAGGGACAGCCTCGGGAGCATGTGTAAATGTACCGGTGATATGCCTTACCGCAGATGCCGTTATCGGTGCGAGGGAAAGATATCTGGCTGAAGGTTTCACGGATTACATGACCAAGCCGATAGAAAGTGCATCTCTTGAAAAGATGCTCCTAAAATATCTTCCTGAAGAAAAAGTCGAACTTGTCCGGGAAGAAGTTATCGAATCACCTGCCGTATCCGATTCAGTTGATGACGGATACGAAGCGCTTCGAGCAGTCGGCATCAATCCCGCTACAGGTCTTCACTACTGTGAAAATGATGATACATTCTACCGCTCTCTTCTTGCGGAATACGCGCATGGCTACGCGGAAAAGACAGAAAATCTGAAGAACAATTATGCAGACTCAAACTGGCATGAATATGCCATTTATGTACACGCTCTTAAGAGCACATCCAGAATGATAGGAGCTGAAAGCTTAGCTGAACTGGCAGCACGCCTGGAAGCAGCCGGAGGCGACGGGGACGGCGATACAATACATGCAGAGCATGATGCAATGATGGAAAAATATACCGCCATTAAGGATGCAATCCTGTCAATTATCCCCGAGTCTGAAGACTTCCCCGATGTGGATGATGATGACGAGATCCTGGAATTTTTCCCGGAAGGTGAATGACATCATCCGCAGGCTTTTCTGTATAGATACTCTATATCTTCTCTTGTGGTATTTCTCGGGTTGACCGCGATATTCCCGCTCTTCATGGCATCTTCTGACATAGCCGGTATCATCTCCTCTTTGACGCCGGCCTCTTTAAGTGAAGAAGGGATTCCCAGCGATGCATTGAGTATTCTGAGCTCGTCATAGAGCATTCCGGTTGAAAAATGATCGATCGTAACCGGATATACCGCAATCCTTCTGTATATTTCATAATATTTTCCCTGATCTGCAAGTGCATTGAATTCAACAACAAACGGAAGAAGTATTGCATTTGCAAGCCCGTGAGGCACGTCATAATATGCACTGACCGGATGACTCATTGCATGTACATTACCGAGTCTTGCATGAGAAAATGCGATACCTGCATACAGCGAACCAAGCAGCATACCCTCAGCAGCATCATGGTCTGTCCTTTCGGATACATAATCCCTTATATTGGCTCCGATCAGTTCAAGAGCCTTAAGTGCCATCATATCCGAAAAAGGAGAAGATGCTTTTGATATATATGCTTCCAGTGCATGAATCATTGCATCTATACCGCAAAATGCCGCAGTATTCTTAGGAACCGAAACCACCAGCGAAGGATCGAGAATGACTGTTTCCGGAAGCAGATATCTGCTTCCGACAGTCAGTTTATAATTTCTGGAATGATCGGTTATCACCGAAAAAGAAGTCACCTCGGATCCTGTTCCTGCGGTTGTGGGTATAGCGATCATCGGAACAACAGATCCGGGAACCTTTCCCACTCCCTCATAGTCTGTGATCTTCCCGCCATACCTGCCAAGCAGTGCTGCTGCCTTGGCAACATCTATCGGTGATCCACCTCCAAATGCAACTATCAGGTCGGCTCCGCTCTTTAAAAATCTGTCGGTACACTTTTCAACGGTATCAGTTGAAGGATTGCCTTCCGTTTCAGTAAATGCTTCCGCGTTTATCCCGGCCTTTGCAAAGCTTCCGACACATCTGTCAACATATCCTGCTTTTGCAAGATGCGGTCCGGAAACAATAAACACCTTCTTAATGCCTTTTCCCTTCACAACTGATTCAATATCATCGATCATTCCCCATCCGAAACGAATATCCTGAGGAACAGAAAACGAATATGGTTTCATTGGATTCACCTCCCGTCAGAGAGCTTCAACAGATTCCCTGATGATCTCATAAGCCTTGTCACAATCATCCTTTGTAATGATAAGAGGTGGAACCATACGGATAACATGCTCTCCGATCGCGGTGATCAGCAGATGTCTGTGAAGACATTCATGCTTTACATCTACGCTCTTGATACTGTCATCAAATTCCACTCCTACTAAAAGTCCCTGTCCTCTCACCTCAGCGACATGAGGAAGTGTTTTTAATTTATCCATGAAGTACTCGCCCATCTCTGCTGCATTTCCGGCAAGATCTCTCTTTAACAGTTCATCAATCTGTGCAAGAGCGGCAGCGCAGCTTACAGGATGTCCTCCGAAAGTCGTTCCATGAGAACCTGCTGAGAAGGCTTTGGACACTTCCTCAGTAGCACAGATCGCACCGATCGGCATTCCGCCACCGAGTGCTTTTGCCATTGAAACGATGTCAGGTTTTATGCCATAATGCATAAAGCTCATAACCTTACCGGTTCTGCACCATCCTGTCTGGACCTCATCTATAAGAAGAAGCATTCCCTTTTCATCACAGAATTTTCTGAGGCCGGTCATAAATTCCATTGTAGCGGGATGAACTCCGCCTTCTCCCTGAACAGGCTCTATCATGATCGCAATTGTATTCTCAGTACATGCATCCTTGAAGGCCTGAAGATCATTATATGGAGCATAGGAAAAACCATAAGTCATGGGGCCGAAGCCAACCTGACATCCGTTACCGGGCTGTCCGGTAGCAGACATTGCGCCGAATGTTCTGCCATGAAATCCCATCTTGGCAGTTACAATGTGATATCTGTTGGGACCATACTTTTCAATTCCGTATTTTCTTGCCATCTTGATCATGGCTTCGTTAGCTTCGGTTCCGGAGTTCTGGAAGAAGATCTTGTCCATTCCGATCGTGGTACATACTTTCTCTGCAAGAAGTGCCTGAGGAATGGTATAGGGATAGTTAAAGGTATGCATCAGAGTCTTTGTCTGTTCCACGACTGCCTCAACAACCTTTTCATTACAGCTTCCTGCGGAGTTGACTGCAATACCTGCGTAAAAATCCAGATAGCCGTCTCCGTTTTCGTCATAGATATACTGATCCTTGGCACTTTCGGCCAGAAAATCAAATCTCTCATAAGTCTCGATCATGTATTTATTAACTTTATCCTTGATATCCTGTGCGGTAAGACCTGTTTCTGATAATCTCATTTCTTTTCCCTCCCGGTCACTTATTCTTTTTACTGATAATGTCATCTTTGATAACAAGGCCCTTGATGATCAGATATTCTTCAATGAGCTTCACACAATCCTCTATTCCGACTCTTTCGCTGTTGAGCGTCATATCGTAATTTACGGGATTGGTCCAGTAATTGCCGTGTGTGTAGTATGCATAATAATCAGCCCTGTACTTGTCTGTCTGGGTTATGGTTGCATTGGCCACATCCTCGGACACACCCATATGCTCTATGGTTCTCTGAAGACAGAATGCACGCGGTGCCTCTATGTATACACTCACAACATTCTTTCTTCCTTTAAGCACGTAGTCCGCGCACTTGCCGACTATCACGCACGATTCCTGATCAGCAAGACTTTTGATGATCTCACATTGGTATTCGAATAATTTATCATCGGAAACAAACTTCTCATTCTTCGCTATATAATTCCTTGATCTGGGAAGTCCTCTCAGAAAGCCCGAAAAGCCGCCGTTAGTCCTGATCTTTTCGTTTACGGCATTAAACAGGTTTTCATCCAGTCCGCTGAGCTGACTTGCAAGAGTAAGGATCCTGTTCTCGTAACAGTGAATCCCGAGATCCTTGGCAAGAAGAGATGCTATCTCCTTGCCTCCTGATCCGAATCCTCTGGCGAATGTTACAACAAATCTTTCCATGATAACTGCCTCCATATTTCCGATAGATATCTATCCTGCAAGATATCTGCTGAGGAATTCTCTTGTTCTTGGATTCTTGGGTCTGGTGAATAATTCCGAAGGCGGTGCATCCTCTGCAACATATCCCCTGTCCATAAAAATGGTTCTGGTAGATACATCTCTTGCAAACGCCATCTCATGTGTCACAATGATCATCGTAAGTCCGGTAGTAGCAAGATTCTTCATAACGTTCAGAACCTCTCCCACCATTTCGGGATCAAGCGCCGATGTAGGTTCATCAAAAAGAAGAACTTCAGGATTCATGCAAAGTGATCTTGCGATTGCAACTCTCTGCTTCTGTCCTCCCGAAAGCTGCGATGGCTTGGCGTGAATGAAAGGTGCCATTCCAACCTCTTTAAGATGTGTTATTGCTCTGTCGAATGCTTCCTCTTTAGATATATGAAGAACCTTTCTCGTACAGATCATGCAGTTCTGAAGAACCGTCATGTTGTTGAAAAGATTGAATGACTGAAATACCATTCCCACTTTTGCGCGATATTCATTGATCTCTCTCTGAACATCCCTGATCTCTTTTCCGTGATAAAGGATCCTGCCTGATGTCTGATGCTCAAGCTTGTTGATACATCTCAGGAAGGTGGATTTTCCGGAGCCCGATGAACCGACAATACAGATGATCTCACCCTGATCTATATCTATATCTATTTTTCTGAGAACCTCATGGTCGCCGAATGACTTGCTCAGTTCCTTTATGCTAATGATAGATTCACCCATATACTGCCTCCTTACTGGTTGTCCATGTATTCAACAGCCAGTGCGTAATCCGTCTTCCCTTTGAGTCTTTTTTCCAGGAAATTAAAGAGCTTATTGAACAGGAAGCACAGAACGAAATAGATAACTGCTATAACGAGATAGCTTTCAAAATACTTATAGTAATTACCTCCGACTGTCTTGGCTGCCATGAACAGTTCCTGAACAGCGATAACATTAAGAACAGAGGTCATCTTAAGATTCGTAAGAAACGTATTGGCCATTTCAGGAATGATGTTTTTAAATGCCTGAGGTAGAACTATATACAACATGGTCTTCATCGGCGACATTCCCATTGCCCAGGCGCCTTCACGCTGTCCGATATCGATCGATCCGATACCGCCTCTGACTGTTTCAGCCATGTATGCTCCGGTATTGAGTACGGTTACAAGTATTCCGGCAAAAACAGGCATCATATCGACTCCGAGCTGTCTTATACCGTAATATATGATCATGGCCTGAACGATCATCGGAGTATCACGGAACACTTCCACATAGGCGGCTGCGATTATCTTCAGGATCCTTACACATCCTTTTTTCAGAAGATTATCTCCCTGTCCTGTCTTAGCATCCTGGATAATTCCTATTACATAGCCAAGTACAAAACCGATAAGCGTTCCGAGAACGGCTATGTAAAGTGTCAGCTTAGTTCCGTCCAGGAACATCCTGTAATATTTTTTTGTCAGATAGATCATCCACTCTATAGAAGTCTGTGGATCTGCGGTTGCCAATAATCCGTATCTCATATCCTGTCCGTCCTTTTCATATCTGCCGGGACCAATGATCCCGGCAGATTTTTCTTACTCAGTTTGCTGCAGGCTGCTGACCTATAGCCCTTGCCATCAGTTCATCCATTGCTGCCTTATCATTCCAGTTAAGTGCATCCATGGCTGCCTGGATCCTGTCGCGAAGTGCTGTATCATCCTTTCTGGTAGCGATACAGACATTTACCATTTCATCATCACCGACAAAGCTGTCACTTTCGTCAAAGGTTATGATCATCAGATCCTTGTTAGTGAGCAGAGCCGACTCTGCAGTAGGAAGATCCACAATACAGACATCTGCGACGCCGTTTGATACTGCCATGAAACATTCGGATGTAGTCTCATAATTCATTCCGGTCTCTGCACCTTCAATCTGGTCCAGAAGAGGTATCCATCCGGTTCCAAGCTGTGTTGTCACCTTACATCCTGTTCCTGCAAGCTGTGACAGTCCGGTTACCGAGGCATAAGGTCCATCCTTCTTTACTACAATGCAGTTATCTCTGTAGTAGTATGGTGTAGTGAATGAATATGACATTTCACGCTCAGCCGTGCGTCCCATTCCTGCAATGATACAGTCATAATCTCCGGCATCCATTGAAATACCTATCGAAGACCACTCTACCTTGAAGATCTCAAGATCCATTCCCATCTGATCTGCAAGCATTTGTGCAACAGCCACATCGTAACCGTATGCATAAAATGTTGAATCATGGATCGGAACTGCTGTACTTCCGTCAGGAGTGGTCGGTGAATCCTGTGTCCAGTTAAACGGTGCATATGCACATTCCATTCCGACTCTCAGAACTTCCTTTTGTTATTCACTTCCCGAAGATCCCGAAGAACCTGCTGAAGAACTGCTTTGGGTCTGTGTGCCTGAGCTTTGGGATGTTCCGCTCTCTCCGCATCCTGCAAGTGCTCCGGTCATAAGCACCATTGACAATGCAGCTGTTAAAAACCTTCTTCCGTAATCGATCATTTTCCTCATAATTCATTCCTCCTTATCGTCATGCTGTTAACATGGCTTTCTATAAGAAAAGGCGCCGGGAAACTTTTTGTTTCGTCAGCGCCTTTGCTTGATATGAATTCTAAGCAGGATGGTATATGTTTGCAATGTTTCATCTGCACAGTCATGACTGGCATTATGCACAGTCGTCAGATGAACATCAGTCTTTTTACAAGAATACAGTTCAGAAGATCAAGGTATTCCATATAGTCATTCATCTCCATTTCAAGAAGCTCTTCTATCTTCTTAAGCCTGTAAATAAGCGAGTTTCTGTGTATGAACAGTTCTTCGGCAGTTCTGGCACTGTTGAATCCGTTCATGTAGTAGGCAAGAAGAGTCTCCTGCAGAAAGGTTCCGTTTGCATGATCATATTCTTCTAGCTTATTAAGCTTGTTATTGCAATATGCAAGTATCTCTCTCTGGTCATTTCCCCTGAACAGATACTTATATATTCCCATCTGACTTGAGCTCAGGACCTTCTTGCCTGAGGGATTGGGAAGAAGGTCTTTCTTCGGTATCAGACTCTTTGCTTCCTGATAGCTCTGTCCGTATTTGGATGGATCCTTATACGGAGTTCCGAGAATACATGTACTGTGTATCACACCCTTGAACATATCGGATTCATCAAGTTTTCTGAGCATCTTTTCCAGTTCATGTTCGGTTTCCTTATTCTCCTTTGCCTCAAAAAGAAGAACAAATTTATTGAGGAATTTCATGAACATCGGACGGCCTTTCATCTTCATAACCTCACGATTAAGGCAGTCGGAATAATACTCATAAATGTGCTCGTCCTGCTCAAGATTGATTCCATATGTCCTGTCAACGGCAATAATTCCGACCCTGTAAGGTTTACTGAAATCAATACCGAACTGATGAGATATTTTTCTGACATATCTGTCATTAACATCATATCCGAACAGCAGATTGTACAGATAATCTCCTGTTCTCTTATTCATGATATTTGTTTCAAGGATCAGGTTGCCTATGCTTTGGGATATATCAACAAATGATGCCCCCTTCCATCGGATATAAAAAAGCGGAAGCGACAGTTCATCTGCTTTCTTAATGATCGATTTCGGGATCTTTTCCTTATCATCGATCACAGATATCGCAAGTCCTGATATACCGAGATCATTCAGTTCCTCAAGGCTTCTTTTCACCTCCTTGAAATCAAACCTGACATAGTCAACAACGATCAGGGCAAAGTTCCCCTGATTCATATGTTCTTCATAGGGTCTTGTCTGAACAAGATACACCCATGAAACTATCCTGCTCAGGCCGCTTTCCCCTGCTACAAGTTCCATCCCGTCGAGATTGAGATTCTTAACATCCATGCATGTTACCATCTGTGATTCCTCCGATATTGCTTCAGGCTTAGATTCTATTACCGCCCGGTTTTTCTGATCGTCTTAACAGGTTATAAGGAGATGCTCATTCGTAGCATCATTAAACACTTCACACTTTCTGCCGGAGACATCATAGACATGGACGATATCCAGAAGTTCCTTATCATCTTCAAATCTGGAAGTTATATCTTCTGATG
This sequence comes from uncultured Lachnospiraceae bacterium, assembly GCA_946631295.1. Classification (GTDB taxonomy): domain Bacteria; phylum Bacillota; class Clostridia; order Lachnospirales; family Lachnospiraceae; genus AC2028. The sequence continues at coordinate 5,886 of CAMOZY010000045.1, read as the reverse complement.
ATCTGAGCCTGTCCGGTGCAAAGCACATTGTCTTCTCGCCACTGAATACAGCTGTATATAATATCTCAGCCTCAACAAGGTCCTGGAAGATATGGCTTCCGTATGAAAGTTCAGGATTATATCCGGCACTTCTTTCTTCAGTCTCGCATATGATCTCATAGGCACTTATATCCGCAAATGTTGTCGGAACTCCAAGTTCGGGAGATGATGTTCCAACACGTCCCGGCACTATAAGCATCATATGTTTCTTGCTCTCACGGTAATACCAGTTGATCCTGCCTATCAGCTTCGCCACCTTGTCCTTATCCTTGTAGGGCATGTTGTAATAAAGCACAGGATCCACATACACGATCAGGTCAAGAACGGAAGCCTTGCATATTCCCATAGATGCACCTTTGCTTTTAAGCAGTATTTTGTCAGGACTTATATCTTCAGGGATCATTCTTCCGGACTGACCCTTTTGAACCTGCAGCGGTCTGCATTGGAGCAGATCAACCGAATACTCACCGTTTTCAGAGATATTTATCGTAAACTCCGTATCAACGGGATATTCATATTCCTCCTGTATACATCTGAGCATTCGCCCCATCTGTTCCATAAGGGTCGTATTTGCAACAAGTCCCCTACAGGAAATAAATTCCACATCGCGGGGATTACCCATTTCACGAAGCCTGTATTCGGCATCATGATCATGCTCAAGAAGTATCCTTTTAAGATACTCCGGAATATCCGGTTCTATATCTTCAAGGGACAGCTTTTTAAGAGTCTTTTCATTCATGTCTATAACTTCAGCTTTTCCCTGTGAGAATTTATGTTTATCTGCAGATGATGAATACAGTGTCTTTTGCGGCATATCGAGATTGACAATTCTCGGATACGAACCTTCCGTCCTGTCAACAGCAGATGTTCCAAGCCCCATAACCAGTCTCAGCATTCCGGCTGAAGGATCGGAATCCTTCATGATCCTGTATGGACTGTATGAATAGCCTACTCCTGCAGCACATGGCATATAATCCGATCCGTAATATGAACCCGATACTCTCTGGACAAGAAGCGCCATCTGCTCATCACGTTTATCCAGTCCGCGCCTCTTACGATAATCAAGTGCCGAAAGACTCATAGAACTTGCATATACAACCTTGATTGCATGCTCAAGTTCTTCCAGCCTCTCTTCAAGTGTTCCGCGGTTAATGCAAAATACAGATTCATATTTTCCGGCAAAGGCATTCCCGAATCCGTCTTCAAGAATACTGCTGGATCTGATGATATAGGGATCCTGCCCGTAATAATCAATTATCCTGACAAACTGTTCTCTCATTGCATCGGAGAACGATCCGTGCATTATTCTGTCAGCAAATTCAGACGCAAGTTCAAAATAACCCTCATCTGTCCTCTGCTTGATCCTCATGTCCCAAAGATCATTATCCACGATATATGTGTAATACAGATCAGATCCGACATAAAACGAGTCATGAGGTTCAAGCACGGAATTGATATCAGGTTCCCTGTTTCTTATTATTGTCCGCGCAAGAAGCATTCCGCATGCCTTACCTCCGATCATTCCCGTTCCGACCATATGATCTCTTACCGCAAAATAATCCTCGGGAATGAAATGCTTTTTTACCATCTGGCGCATCTTCTCATCACGGGTCATCATGATATTGCACATCCTCGAACACTCTTCCGTGATATCGATCCCGTTTTCACCCAGGAGCTTTACTCTGTTGAAAAATCTGTCCCAGGAATCTGAATACTGTTCTTCCGAGGACCTTTGCGCATTCCCGAGCGCCTGATAGAATCTGCTCGATCTGACTCCGTCAAGTATGGGTCTGAATTCTCCGCTTTCAGGAAAATATGTATGCGGAAGAAACATGGTGTCGGAATTTCTGTTCCATACTTTTTCGGGACGGACATATACATTCTTTTCATCGGAATAAACGTCAAAGAAAAGCTGGGTGGTATTAAGAATCTTATTGATAGCCTGAACCGAATGCTTTCCTCTGATCACCGGGAAAAAGGCAACAGTATCAAGAATAAAAAGAAACGGACATGTTACTCTGAAAAAATTACCCATCATAAGATCCGTAGCCCATGCCGTCTGCAGTTCTGAAAGACAATCAAAAACATAGAAAGCATCCCGTCCTTCGGATTCAATGATGTTATGAATGCTTACGGTAAAATCCTCGAATCTGTGCGTAAGCGGAATATTATAAGTCTTAATTCCGGGAGTATCTTCGAGCAGCCGTTTATGTGAAGCAAAGCGCAGGTAGATCATATTCCTCCCGTCCTCAAGAGCCTGCTTTACATAAGGTTCCATGAACAGTCTGAACTGATCAAGCTCAGAAACGCGCCAGACAACATTATCGCCAAGGCGTATATTATCAAGTGCTGTATCCATTTCGGGTATGCCGCTTTTTATGCGATCAAATGCTGCCATAGTATTCCTCCTTTACAAAACAAAAAGGCGTCCCATCCTGTTTAGGATGAAACGCCATTGTTTCCTCGCTTTACAAATTGATTATATCATCAGCCCCTGTAAAACCACAACACTTTATATCCGTTAACCCACTATGATCTCAGCCTCTGCATTTTCATCATCGCGGATTATCTCTCCCACTTCGGGAACTCTTATAGTTCCGCTGTAGGGATTCTTGATACTGATCACCGGAGATTTGATCACCGCTTCGACATCCGATCTTTCAAAAGCAAGATCTGCATCCTCCATGACACAGTTTATAAGCTTAAGACCCTTGCAATAGCAAAGAGGCTGTGTACCGATGATGGTGCAGTTTTCAAAGGTCACATCTTCACAGTACCATGCAAGGTATTCTCCCTTTATCACGGAATTTCTCACAATGACATCCTTCGCATGCCAGAATGAATCCTTGGTATCAAAGTTGCAGTTTTCGAATACTGCATCACTGATATACTGAAAGGAATACTTTCCCTTAAGACTGACATTTTCGAATTTAAGATTGGAGGATCTCATGAAGAAATACTCACTCTGCGCAGAACAGTTCCTCATAACAAGATCATTTACCGACCAGCCGAATTCGGGTGAGATGATATCACAGTTTTCGATCACTATATCAGAGCACTCACGAAGTGCCTTGATCCCGTGAAGTTTGGAATTCGTGATCACCGCATCCTTCGTATACCATAATGCCGCCCTGCATTTATCGGTCATCTCTGATGAAGTGATCTTAAGATCCGTATCATGCCAGAACGGATATCTGAGGTTAAAATAACTGTCTCTCACCTCGATATTTCTGCTCTCCTTAAGAGCACTCTCTCCGTCAGCCGGGCCGTCAAACCTGCATGATATGACCTCTATTCCGTCACTGCCGTACAGAGCCCTTTCCTGGTCAAATGTCATGTCTTTTACTATTGTATTGTCTGCCATATTCTCCCCTTTTAAAATCACTCCCTAAAAACACTGTTTTCAGGGAGTGAGATATATCCTGTTTCAGACAGTTCAAACCTTTCTCTCTATATTTGTCTCCTCTGTATAACCGAGTGCCCTCAGCTGCTTATGCAGATCCGAAAGATTTCTCTCAAGCTCCAGATATGACTGATATGCGAGTTCAAAATGCCTCATCGCTTCATCCCTCTTTCCGGATTCAACAGCCTTGAAGCAGTCAACCGCATGACGATGGAGTTCTTCATGAACCCTTTGTACCTGACTGAATGCAGCGCATCCCCTGACCTTACTGTCAGTCTGTGCAACAAGCCATTTGCCAAGCTTGCAGCCCTTAGGATTATTGACCTGCTCTATCCTAAGATGCTCGAATCCGACAAGATGATTGTACTGTCTCCATGTAAATATCAGATGATCGACTTCAAACATAGTGATCCAGTCCTGCATTGTCAGCAGTGAGCGCTGACGAGCCATGTCGGAACGGAGATAATCGATCTTACGGGAGATTTTGAACAGATACTCTCCGGTAGAGAAACATTCGCTGTTCAGCCTATCAAAGCCTTCTGCCACGGTATTGCCGAGAGCGATGAATTCCTCGGTAAGAGCCGACTGTGTATTAATCTCTTCAAAGATCGAATCGATATCACGGTTCATCTCGCTGATGCTATCGGTCATGGCATCAAGATTCTCTACAGACTTGAGAGCTCCATCAGTGCCCTCCTGAAGGTGTTGGGATGTCTCGCTCAGGGCTACGGCGATTGAATCAAGTCCCTTCAGCAGTTCCCCGACATACTTTACAACACTGTCCGCACAGGAAGCGGTATCATTTGAAAGAGTTCCCATCTGCTGTGCAACTACCGCAAATCCTCTTCCGGCTTCCCCCGCACGTGCAGCCTCTATAGAAGCATTCAGTGCAAGGAGTGATGAATTATCGGCAAGGTCCTTGATCTGATCAACTATCTTGGTGATATTCTCTGCGTTGACCTTAAATCCCGACATCTCGCCGTTTATCTGCTCTACTTCATGTGCCGTTTCACCTATGGTCCTGATACTGCTCTTGATATCATCTGAGCAGTTGCGTGTCGTAGCAAGGACATTACCCGAATTTTGTTGTATATTCTGAACTGCAAACTGAACATTGGAGACTGAATTCTCAAGTTCGCTCCCCGAAGAATGTATGGTTTCAACGATCTCCGACTGTGCCTTAACCTCTTCGATCATACTCTTTACAACCGAAGAATCACCAATTTCATACATGGCAGCATTGGCTCTCATTACAAACAGATTATTAGCCTTGAGCCATCCCTTTACGAATTCATTATAGGCTTCTGCCACCTTCGGATCATGAAAGCCTTCGGCATCAGCTTCGCTGATATCTCCGCCGGCTCCCTTCTTAAGGATTTCGAGAAGTTTCTCAAGATCTTCCTGTTGAGTATTGACTTTTGTCTTCCCAAACATGTTCAATGCACCCCTTCCGCCCTAATTGAGAACCTTATAAATTATTATATCAGAGAAAAAGTTATCCTGCTACGCTATGACAAAAAATAGTCAATGTTTCATGTCCGGAACGGATTTTTACATATTTTTACATTTATCTTGACAGAGGTTTTTTAACTGTGATAAATTCACATAAACCGTTGATGAAGAGTAAGTAAGTCATTACCTCCTTTTTGCAAGAGAGCTGCAGGTGGTGGGATTGCAGTAAAAGTGTATTGACCGAATGGGCTTCTGAGGGCGATCAGAAATGCTTTTGGCAGAGTATGAGAGACGGAGGTGAATCTCCGTTAACAAATTCGGCATATGGTTGTATGCGCTAAGTGGGTGTGAGTTCACACCAAGCCGGGTGGCACCGCAGGTAAACATTCTACCTGTCCCAGCAGTAACCAATACTGTGGGACAGGTATTTTTATTTTTCAGGAAAACCGGTCCCAGCAAAAGGAAAAAGGAGAAAAAAATGGCTGAAAACACAATTCCCTACAAGATCTATCTGACTGAAGAGGAAATGCCCAAGGCATGGTATAACCTCAGAGCGGATATGAAGAACAAACCCGCTCCTCTTCTTAATCCCGGAACAGGAAAGCCCCTTTCTGCAGAAGAGCTCGCTCCCATTTTCTGTGAAGAGCTTGTAAAGCAGGAACTTGATGAGACCACTCCCTTCATCGAGATTCCCGAGGAGATCAGAAACTTCTACAAGATGTACAGACCTTCACCCCTTGTACGTGCTTACTGCCTTGAGGAGAAGCTCGGAACACCGGCCAAGATCTACTACAAGTTCGAAGGTAACAATACCAGTGGAAGCCACAAGCTCAATTCTGCTATCGCTCAGGCATATTACGCCAAGAAGCAGGGCCTCAAGGGTGTGACCACAGAGACCGGTGCAGGCCAGTGGGGAACTGCTCTTTCCATGGCATGTTCTTATTTCGGACTTGACTGTAAGGTATACATGGTTAAGGTTTCCTATGAGCAGA